>NZ_JBFAPE010000004.1:0-369755 GCF_040675615.1 Streptomyces sp. NPDC049585
GGTCTCGGCGTGGAAGTCGATGCCGGTGTGGCTGCCGGAGGACCACAGGCCACTGGAGGCCTTGTAGGAGGTCGAGACGTAGGAGCTGTCGAGCGTGTCGGCCCCTTCCACCCCTCCGTCCGGAGGTCGGACGATGGGGGGTAAAGTCGTGGGACATCACATCGTTGGTACATATCCCCACAGGAGGCCCCCGGGTGGAGGTACAGGAGACGCGCGTGCAGACCGACCGCGTCCTCACCATCCCGAACATCCTCAGCATGGCGCGTCTGGTCGGCGTTCCGCTCTTCCTGTGGCTGATTCTCACGAAGCACGACGGCTGGGCGCTGCTCGTGCTGGCGCTCAGCGGCGTCAGTGACTACCTGGACGGAAAGCTCGCCCGGCGCTGGAACCAGATCAGCAGCCTCGGCCGGCTGCTCGACCCGGCCGCCGACCGGCTCTACGTGCTCTCCACCCTCTTCGGTCTGACGTGGCGTGAGATCCTTCCGCTCTGGCTGACCGTGGCGCTGCTGGCGCGGGAAGCGATGCTGCTGGTCATGGTGGGGATCCTCCGGCGCCACGGCTATCCGCCGCCGCAGGTGAACTTCCTGGGCAAGGCGGCGACCTTCAACCTGATGTATGCCTTCCCGTTGCTGCTTCTCAGTGACGGTTCGGGCTGGGTTGCGTCGCTCGCCGCGATTTTCGGATGGGCGTTCGCCGGATGGGGTACAACCCTCTATTGGTGGGCAGGGATCCTCTACGTGGTGCAGGTCCGCCGACTGGTCAAGGCGGACGCCACGGCCGACTGATTGCGCCGCCCCCAGGCGGCCCCTGTCCCGAGCCTTACCAGGCGTGAAGGGCGTGAAGTCGGCATGACCGTCGTCTCGCAAGGAGGACGCTTCCGACATGAAGGCCGTCGTGATGGCCGGCGGTGAAGGCACCCGCCTTCGCCCGATGACCTCGAGCATGCCCAAGCCGCTCCTACCGGTGGCCAACCGGCCGATCATGGAGCATGTGCTCCGTCTGCTCAAACGGCACGGGCTGACCGAGACCGTGGTGACCGTACAGTTCCTCGCCTCGCTGGTGCGCAATTACTTCGGTGACGGCGAGGAACTGGGCATGGAGCTCACCTATGCCAACGAGGAGAAGCCCCTCGGCACGGCGGGCAGCGTCAAGAACGCGGAGGAGGCGCTCAAGGACGACGCCTTCCTCGTCATCTCCGGTGATGCCCTCACCGATTTCGACCTGACGGACCTCATTCGGTTCCACAAGGAAAAGGGCGCGCTGGTGACGGTGTGCCTGACGCGGGTGCCCAATCCGCTGGAGTTCGGCATCACCATTGTCGACGAGGCGGGCCGGGTCGAGCGCTTCCTGGAGAAGCCGACCTGGGGCCAGGTCTTCTCCGACACCGTCAACACCGGCATCTACGTGATGGAGCCGGAGGTCTTCGACTACGTCCAGCCCGATGTCCCGGTGGACTGGTCGGGCGACGTCTTCCCGAAGCTCATGAAGGAGGGCAAGCCCATCTACGGCTATGTCGCCGAGGGCTACTGGGAGGACGTCGGCACGCACGAGAGCTATGTCAAGGCCCAGGCCGACGTGCTCGAAGGGAAGGTCGACGTCGACCTCGACGGCTTCGAGATCTCGCCGGGCGTGTGGGTGGCGGAAGGCGCCGACGTGCATCCGGACGCCGTGCTGCGCGGGCCGCTGTACATCGGCGACTACGCGAAGGTGGAAGCCGGCGCCGAGATTCGCGAGCACACGGTGGTCGGCTCGAACGTCGTGGTGAAGTCGGGCGCCTTCCTGCACAGGGCCGTGGTGCACGACAACGTGTACGTCGGGCAGCAGAGCAATCTGCGCGGCTGTGTCGTGGGAAAGAACACCGACATCATGCGCGCGGCCCGGATCGAGGACGGCGCCGTCATCGGCGACGAGTGCCTCATCGGCGAGGAATCGATTATCCAGGGCAACGTCCGCGTCTATCCCTTCAAGACCATCGAGGCGGGTGCCTTCGTCAACACCTCGGTGATCTGGGAGTCGCGGGGGCAGGCCCATCTCTTCGGCGCCCGGGGCGTCTCCGGCATCCTGAACGTGGAGATCACCCCGGAGGTCGCGGTGCGGCTGGCCGGTGCGTACGCCACGACGCTGAAGAAGGGCGCGACCGTCACCACGGCCCGTGACCACTCCCGGGGCGCGCGGGCACTGAAGCGTGCGGTGATCTCCGCCCTGCAGGCCAGCGCCATCGACGTACGGGACCTGGAGAACGTGCCGTTGCCGGTGGCGCGGCAGCAGACGGCGCGGGGCAGCGCGGGCGGCATCATGATCCGTACGTCGCCGGGCGTGCCGGACTCGGTGGACATCATGTTCCTCGACGAGCGGGGTGCGGATCTGTCGCAGGCCGGCCAGCGCAAGCTGGACCGGGTCTACGCCCGCCAGGAGTACCGCAGGGCCTTCCCCGGGGAGATCGGCGACCTGTCCTTCCCCTCCAGCGTCTACGACTCCTACACCGGCTCGCTGCTGCGGTCGGTCGACACCACCGGGGTCGCCGAGGCTGGTCTGAAGGTGGTCGTGGACGCCTCCAACGGCAGCGCCGGTCTCGTTCTGCCGAGCCTCCTGGGCCGGCTCGGCGTGGACGCGCTGACCATCAATCCGGGCCTGGACGAGGCGCGTCCGACGGAGACCGCGGACGCCCGGCGCTCCGGGCTGGTGCGGCTGGGGGAGATGGTGGCCTCGGCGCGGGCGGCGTTCGGCGTGCGGTTCGACCCGGTGGGCGAGCGGATCTCGCTGGTGGACGAGCGCGGGCGCATCGTGGAGGACGACCGGGCGCTGCTGGTGCTGCTGGACCTGGTCGCCGCCGAGCGGCGCAGCGGCCGGGTCGCGCTGCCGGTGACCACGACCCGTATCGCCGAGCAGGTGGCGGCGTACCACGGCACGCAGGTGGAGTGGACGACGACGTCGCCGGACGACCTGACGAGGGTCGGCCGGCAGGAGTCGACCATCTTCGGCGGTGACGGGCGCGGCGGCTTCATCGTGCCGGAGTTCAGCAGTGTCTTCGACGGCACGGCCGCCTTCGTCCGCCTGATCGGCCTGGTGGCGCGGACGCAGCTCACGCTCAGCCAGATAGACGCGCGCATCCCGCGGGCGCACGTCCTGCGGCGTGACCTGGCCACGCCGTGGGCCGTCAAGGGCCTGGTGATGCGGCGTGTGGTGGAGGCCGCCGGGGATCGTTCGGTGGACACCACCGACGGCGTGCGGGTGGTGGAGGCGGACGGGCGCTGGATCATGGTGCTGCCCGATCCGGCCGAGGCCGTGACCCACCTGTGGGCGGAGGGCCCGGACGACGCCTCCGCGCAGGCCCTGCTCGACGAGTGGTCGACGGTGGTGGAGAGCGCCGGGCGCTGACGCCTCGGCAACCTTCCGGGCGCCGTCTCCCGGGTTCCTGTCCGGCACGCCGGTGGGGCCATTGGGAGACGGCGCCCCCGACGTGCGACGATGTGCGGCATGTCGCAGCAGCCCCCCGTTCGGAGCACCTCGTCGCCGCCTCCGCGCCCCGACGCCTCCATGTCGCTGCTGACCAATGTGACGGACCACGCCCTGGACGACGGTTACGCCGAGGCGGCGGCCCGCCGGACCGCGGGTGGCACGGGCCTGCCCGGCCGGCTGCGCGCCAGGCTGGGGCTGGCCGGGGCCCTGTTGCTGTCCGCCGCCGTGGTCACCCTGGGGGCGGTCCAGGCGCAGATATCGGCACCGACGCTCGCCAAGGAGCGCGAGCAGCTCATCAACCGCATCCAGAGCGAGACGGCGGCCGCCGACAAGCTCCAGGAGAGCGTCGACGCGCTGCGCGACTCGGTGGGCAGCACGCAGCGCGAGGCGCTGCGGAAACAGGGCGGGGACCGGGCCGAGTTGGTCTCGCTGCTGGCCGGTGCCACGCCCGTGCAGGGCCCCGGGGTCAAGATCGTGATCGACGATGCCAAGCAGGCTCGCACCAGTGGGGGCGGGCCGCGGGAGAGCAGCGGGTTCTCCGACACGGGCCGGGTGCGCGACCGTGACATGCAGCGGGTCGTCAACGGGCTGTGGCAGTCCGGGGCGGAGGCCGTCGCCATCAACGGTCAGCGGCTGACCTCGTTGTCGGCGATCAGGGCGGCGGGTGACGCCATACTGGTCGACAACAAACCGCTGGCGCCGCCGTACACGGTGCTGGCGGTCGGGGACGGTCAGCGGCTGAGCACCGCTTTCCAGGACAGTGCCGACGGACAGTACCTGCACGTGCTGCAGCAGAACTACGGGGTCCGCGCGAGCATTTCCGCCCAGGACGAGGTCCGGCTGCCGGCCGCCCCGAGTCTGATCGTACGAACCGCAAAGCCAGGGAAGGGCACATCGTGATCGCCGTATTGGGCCTCATCGTGGGAGTCGTGGTCGGGCTCGTCGTCCGCCCCGTGGTGCCGACGGCGGTCGAGCCCTACCTGCCCATCGCCGTGGTGGCGGCGCTGGACGCGGTGTTCGGCGGCCTGCGGGCGATGCTCGACGGCATCTTCGACGACAAGGTCTTCGTGGTGTCGTTCCTGTCCAACGTCGTGGTGGCGGCGCTGATCGTGTTCCTGGGCGACAAGCTCGGCGTGGGCGCGCAGTTGTCCACCGGCGTCGTGGTCGTCCTCGGCATCCGCATCTTCTCCAACGCCGCCGCCATCCGGCGGCACATCTTCCGGGCGTGAGGCACAGCCATGAGCACTGAGGACACGCCGGACAAGCCGGAGAAGGAAGAAAAGCCCGACAAGCCGGAAAAGCCGGAAGGGCCCGGGAAGCCGGCGGAGCCGACCGCGCCGAAGGCGGAGCCCGGACCGCAGCCCGGACCGGAGCCCGGACCGGGGGTGGATGCGGAGCCGGAGCCGGAGTCCGTACCGCCTGCGGAAGAGCCCGGACGACCTGCTCCGTTGACGGGGCGTCAACGGTTGCTGAGCGGACTGTGGCCGCCGCGGTTGACGCGGGCCCAGCTGACCGTGGCGCTGCTGCTGTGCGTGCTCGGGCTCGGCCTGGCCATCCAGGTGCGCTCCACCAGCGACACCAGCGCCCTGCGCGGGGCCCGGCAGGAGGACCTCGTACGCATCCTGGACGAGCTGGACAACCGCACCAAGCGGCTGGACGACGAGAAGCGGCGGCTGGAGAACCAGAAGGCGCAGCTGGAGAGCAGCTCGAACCAGGCGGCCGAGGCGCGCAAGCAGACCGAGCAGAAGGAGGAGCAGCTCGGGGTGCTGGCGGGCACGGTGTCGGCCGAGGGGCCGGGCATCGAACTCACGGTGAGCGACCCCAAGGGCGCGGTGGAGGCCGACAAGCTGCTGGACGCCATCCAGGAGTTGAGGGCGGCCGGCGCCGAGGCGATCCAGATCAACGACGTGCGCATCGTGGCGGACACGTACTTCTCCGGTTCCGCGGGGAAGGTGGAGATCGATGGCAAGAAGGTCTCGCAGCCCTATAAGTTCAAGGTCATCGGCAAGCCCCAGGACCTCGAGCCGGCACTCAACATCCCTGGTGGTGTGGTGCAGACTCTGGAGAAGGAGCAGGCCGTCGTGACCGTCTCCCGGTCTGAGAAGATCGTTGTGGACGCCTTGCGCCCGGCGAAGCGGCCTGACTACGCTCGGTCGTCATCGCAGTGAGGCGGGCGTTTCGACGGGGCCCGTGGGAGGGGCGGAAGGTTGCGGGGGGTCGGCGCACCGGGCTCGGTGCGCGTGGTGGAAACTGTCTGGTGACCGCGGACGTTGTTCGGATGTCCAGGTCGGACGGTGTGTGCAGCAAGGGTTCGTCCTGCCCCACGGGCGGGTCTGTTTCGGTCAAGGGGAATCGCCCGTGAAGTTGTTTGCGAAGTTGTTCGGCAAGAGCGCACGCCAGGAGGGCGGCACCGCCCGGCATCGCGCGGGGCGTCCCGCGGACGCCGGCGAGGGGACCCAGGAGGGTCGCCCGCTGTTCCGGGACCAGGACGTCCCGGGGGCGCACGGAAGTGACATTCCGGGTGGTCCGGGCGCGTCCTCTGTTGACCCTGCCCAGGCGGGGCGCATAGGTTTCGGGGCACCAGCGACCTCAAGTGCGGGTGGAGGGTTTGCCTTGCCGGTATGTACGAGGTGTGGCCACCGGAACGCCGAAGCCAGCCGGTTCTGCTCCAACTGCGGTGCGCCGCTGCGGCCCGGTGCCGTGGCCGAGCGCGCCTCGGAGACGACCTCGACCATCTCCATCTCCGGTCTGGAGGCGTACGACTCGGAGACCACCGGTCAGACGCCGATCCCGGCCCTCTCGCCCGAGGCCCAGGCCGCGGTCGAGGCGCTGCCGATGGGCTCGGCGCTGCTGGTGGTGCGCCGCGGGCCGAACTCGGGCAGCCGCTTCCTGCTGGACGCCGACGTCACCACCGCCGGCCGCCACCCGCAGAGCGACATCTTCCTCGACGACGTCACGGTCTCCCGCCGGCACGTGGAGTTCCGTCGGCAGCCGGACGGCGGCTTCACCGTCACCGACGTCGGCAGCCTCAACGGCACGTACGTCAACCGTGAGCAGATCGAGTCCGTTCAGCTGTCGAACGGCGACGAGGTGCAGATCGGCAAGTACCGTCTGGTCTTCTTCGGCAGCCAGCGGGGCTACTGACAGCGGGCAGCGGACGACCCGCGAGGGGAAGGGCCATGCTGCGAACACCGTCGGGCGGTACCGGTTCGGCCGGTGCCGCCGGTGCGGAGGGCCGGCTGGTGAGCATCGGCACGGTGCTCAACCTGCTGCGCGAGGAGTTCCCCGAGGTCACCATCTCCAAGATCCGTTTCCTGGAGGCGGAGGGCCTGGTGGAGCCGCAGCGCACCCCCTCGGGCTACCGCAAGTTCAGCACGCAGGACGTGGAGCGCCTCGCCCTCGTGCTGCGCATGCAGCGTGATCACTACCTGCCCCTGAAGGTCATCCGGGAGCACCTGGAGGCCCTGGCCCGCGGCGAGCGGGTCCAGCTGCCCGCCCCCGCCCAGCCGCGCGACGCGCTGGACCTCGCCGGCGATCCGGAGGTCGACGAGGCCACCGTCGCCGGTGCGGCGGCCCCGGGCGGCCCCGAGGGCGCTCCCGCCGCCAGGATCGGCCGTGGGGAGCTGCTGGCGGGTGCCGGAGTCACCGAGGCCGAGCTGGTGGAGTGGGAGTCCTACGGGCTGCTCGTGCCCCACCCGGACGGCGGATTCGACGCCGACGCCGTCACCATCGCCAAGCTCGTCGCCGACCTGGGCCGCTACGGACTGGAGCCGAGGCACCTGCGGTCCGTGAAGGCCGCCGCCGACCGCGAGGCGGGCCTGGTCGAACAGGTGGTCGCACCCCTGCGCAGGCACCGCAACCCCCAGACCAGGGCGCACGCCGAGGCCACGGCCCGGGAGCTGGCCGCCCTGTCCGTACGGCTGCACGCCGCCCTCGTACGGGCCGCGCTGCAGCCCAGGAGCCGGTGACGGCGGGTGCCCGACTACCCAAACCTGCCGACCACGGCCTAGGGTTGCTGTGTGAACGAGCTCGATGTCGTGGGTGTCCGGGTGGAAATGCCCTCAAACCAGCCGATCGTGCTCCTGCGGGAAGTGGGCGGCGACCGGTACCTGCCGATCTGGATCGGCCCCGGCGAGGCGACCGCCATCGCCTTCGCCCAGCAGGGCATGACGCCGGCCCGGCCGCTGACCCATGACCTCTTCAAGGACGTCCTGGAGGCGGTGGGGCAGCAGCTCGCCGAGGTCCGCATCACCGACCTGCGCGAAGGCGTGTTCTACGCGGAGCTGGTCTTCGCCAGCGGGGTGGAGGTCAGCGCCCGGCCGTCCGACGCCATAGCGCTGGCCCTGCGCACCGGAACGCCGATCTACGGCAGCGACGGGGTGCTGGACGACGCGGGAATCGCCATCCCGGACGAGCAGGAGGACGAGGTGGAGAAGTTCCGCGAGTTCCTCGACCAGATCTCGCCCGAGGACTTCGGCAGCAGCAACCAGTAGGCACCGCCGGGGCGCAGCATCTGGGCGGATTGCCGCATTCGAGCAGTTTTCCCGCTGACCGGACACGTGAAACCACTCTCAAGGTGATTATCACTCGGCGTGCCGAGTGTGGCGATCGTTGACGCACCCCGGGCGACTGCCTACCGTCGAGAAGGCAGGTCAAGGACGGAGGTCGGCGTGAGAAGCACGGGCGACGGTACGGCGGTCGGCGGTCCGTATCCGCTGCGTGGGGGAACGGTCGAACCAGTGCCCCGCTATTCAGCCACGACAGCGGTCACCACGCCGCGGGGGAGCGACACCGGCTCCGGCACCTCCCGCGGCACCGACGACATCGGATACCGCGGGCCCACGGCGTGCGCCGCCGCGGGCATCACCTATCGCCAGCTGGACTACTGGGCGCGCACCGGGCTCGTCGAGCCCAGCGTGCGGCCCGCGTACGGCTCGGGCAGCCAGCGGCTCTACAGCTTCCGGGACGTCGTCGTCCTGAAGATCGTCAAACGGCTGCTGGACACCGGGGTCTCGCTGCAGAACATCCGCACCGCGGTGCAGCACCTGCGGGAGCGCGGCGTGGCCGACCTGGCGCAGATGACGCTCATGAGCGACGGCGCCACGGTCTACGAGTGCACCTCGCCCGACGAGGTCGTCGACCTCCTCCAGGGCGGCCAGGGCGTCTTCGGCATCGCCGTCGGCGTCGTCTGGCGCGACGTGGAGAATGCGCTGGCCCAGCTGCACGGGGAGCGCGTGGACACCGGCGAGACCCTCGTCGGCCACCACCCCGGTGACGAGCTGGCCCGGCGCCGCAGCAACCGGGCGGGCTGAGCGACCGGGTGCCACGGGCACCCGGTCCCGGCCCATTGTCAGTGGCATGCGGCAGCATCTACTCCTGTGAGGGGTGCGCCGACGATCCTGCATCTGGACATGGATGCCTTCTACGCCTCGGTGGAGCAGGCGTCCAAACCGAGCCTGCGCGGAAAGCCGGTGGTCGTGGGCGGCATCGGGCCGCGCGGCGTCGTCGCCACCGCCTCCTACGAGGCGCGGGTCTTCGGCGTCCGCTCCGCCATGGCCACCGCCCAGGCGCGCCGGCTGTGCCCCAACGCCGCCTACCTCACCCCGCGCTTCGGCCTCTACCAGGAGGTCAGCCGGACGGTCATGCGGCTGCTGGGCGAGCTGTCGCCGCTGGTCGAGCCGCTCAGCCTGGACGAGGCCTTCGTCGACCTGGAAGCCGGCGGCACCGAGCCGACGTCGGCGGCGGCACGCCGCGTGGGCGAGCGGTTGCGGCGCGACATCCGCGCCGCCACCGGCCTGACCGGCTCCGTCGGGCTCGCCGGCTCCAAGATGCTCGCCAAGATCGCCTCCGAGGAGGCCAAGCCGGACGGGCTCGTGCTCATCGAGCCCGGCACCGAGCTGGAAGTCCTCGGACCCATGTCGGTACGGGCCATCCCCGGCGTCGGGCCCGCCACTGCCGAAACGTTGCGGCGCGCCGGGATCACCACCGTCGCGGAGACCGCCGAGGCGGGCGAGGCCGAGCTCGTCCGCCTCCTGGGCAAGGCCCACGGCGCCGGCCTGTACGCCCTGGCCACCGGCCACGACGACCGGCCCGTCGTCGCCGAGCGCGACGCGAAGTCGGTCTCCGTGGAGGACACCTTCGCCGAGGACCTCACCGACCGCACCCGCGTCCAGTACGAGCTCGCCCGCCTCGCCGAGCGGTGCGTGCAGCGGCTGCGCGCCGCCGGACGCTCCGGGCGCACGGTCGTCATCAAGGTCCGCAGCTACGACTTCTCCACGCTGACCCGCTCCGAGACCCTGCGCGGCCCCACGGACGACGTGGCCGTCGTGCGCGAGGCGGCTGCCAGACTGCTCGACGGGGTCGACACCACCGCCGGCGTGCGCCTGCTCGGCGTCGGCGTCTCCGGGCTCGCCGACTACACCCAGGAGGACCTCTTCGCCCAGGCCGCGAGCGCCACGCAGACGGCGCCGGAGACCGCCGCGGAGGCCGCGCCGCCCACCCCGACCGAGGCGCTGCCCGCCCCGAGGCGCTGGTCGCCCGGCGTGGACGTGCACCACGCCGAGTACGGCGCCGGCTGGGTCCAGGGCAGCGGCCTGGGCCGCGTCACGGTCCGCTTCGAGACCCCCTGGTCCGCGCCGGGCCGGATCCGCACGCTCGACGTGGACGACCCCGCCCTGGAACCGTCCGACCCCCTCCCCCTGATCCGCCCCGCGCCGGACGCCGCAGGCGCCCCCGGCCCCGCACCGGTGCCGCCCGGGCCTCCGCCCGCCGGCCCGGAGCCGGAGGGCCCGGGCACGCGTGGGGCCTCCGGCCCCGAGTCCGGCGGCCCGGGGCCGGCCGAGCCCGAGTCCGGGGGACCGGCGGCGGCCTGAGGCGTGTCCGGCGAGTCTTCGTCATGCGCCACCACGGCGTCCCGAAGGGGCGCGGGGAACTGCGCGACAAGCCACGACGCGCCCGCAGAGGGAGTGCCGTGCTGCACGCCCCGGGGCCGAGTCTCGGCCGCAGACCGCCGGTGGCCGATCGCGCAGTTCCCCGCGCCCCTGACGGGGCGCAGCACGATCCGCCGGACAGGCCCTGGCCCGTAGGCCGGACCCCCGGCCCTACGGACCGGTGGCCGAGCCGTTGGTCGGTGGGCCGGCGTCGGCCGGCCCCGGGGCCGGGCCCCGTTCCGGGTCCGGTAGGGCCAGGCCGTAGTGGCGGTAGAGCTGGAGTTCCTGTTGGGGCGACAGGTGGCGGCCCACGCCGAAGCCCGGGGACTGGCGGATCAGGGCGCGGTCGAAGGGGACGCGCAGGCCGTCCTCCTCGACCGAGCTCACCTCCAGGGGGACGAACGCGTCGCGGCCGAAGAAGCCGGTGCGTACCGCCGCCCACTCCGGTACGCCGGTCACGTCGTCGAGGTACACCTCGTCGACGGTCCCGATGCGCGTGCCGGCCCGGTCGAAGGCCTTGCGGCCGATCAGGCTCCTGGGGTCGATGTCGGTCTGCACGGTTCCTCCCTGGCGTTCCGCGGCCCTCAGACCCACGAAAAGCCACAAAGCAGGAAGGGGCCACTCGGGAGATCCGCCCGGAAAGGCGCGCTGGTAGGCTGACGATTGGCCGCAGAACCCGTGCGGGAGAGTCCTCCGTCGCGAGCAGGCGGGGGCGCCGAAGGAGCAAATCCTCCCCGGAATCTCTCAGGCACCCGGTACCGCACGGAAGAGGTCACTCTGGAAAGCAGGGCGGGCCCAGGTCAGGCACCACGCCGAAGCCCCTCCTCACCGACGGTGAAAGCCGGTCCGCGTCCGTGGCCCGGTGAAGCTCTCAGGTTGAGATGACAGAGGGGGAGGCCGTCCGGGTACCCGCGCCGTGGTACCCCTCGCAGGTCGCAGTGACCAGGAGGCCTCCGCAGATGACAGCCCACCGCAGCTCCCTCTCCGACCTGGAGCGGAGCACCCCCTTCGAGCGCCGGCACATAGGACCGGACGCCGAGGCCCAGGCCAAGATGCTCGCCCAGGTCGGCTACGGCTCCCTCGACGAGCTGACCGCCGCCGCCGTACCGGAAGTGATCAAGAGCGCCGAGGCGCTCGCGCTGCCCGCCGCCCGCAGCGAGGCGGAGGTGCTCGCGGAGCTGCGCGAGCTCGCCGGGCGCAACCAGGTCCTCGCGCCGATGATCGGCCTGGGCTACCACGGCACGTTCACCCCGCCGGTGATCCTGCGCAACGTCATGGAGAACCCCGCCTGGTACACGGCATACACGCCGTACCAGCCGGAGATCTCGCAGGGCCGCCTGGAGGCGCTGCTCAACTTCCAGACCGTCGTCGCCGACCTGACGGGGCTGCCGACCTCCGGCGCCTCGCTCCTGGACGAGGGCACGGCCGCGGCCGAGGCCATGTCGCTGTCCCGGCGCGTGGGCAAGGTCAAGAAGGGCGTCTACCTGGTCGACGCCGACACCCTCCCGCAGACGATCGCCGTCATCGAGACCCGCGCCGAGCCCACCGGTGTGGAGGTCGTGGTCGCCGACCTGTCGGCCGGCATCCCCGCGGAGATCGCCGAGCGCGGCGTCTTCGGCGTGCTGCTGCAGTACCCCGGCGCCTCCGGCGCCGTGCGCGACCTGCGCCCCGTCGTCGAGCAGGCCCATGAGCTCGGCGCGATCGTCACCGTCGCGGCCGACCTGCTCGCCCTGACGCTGCTCACCCCGCCCGGGGAGCTCGGCGCCGACATCGCGGTGGGCACCACCCAGCGCTTCGGCGTGCCCATGGGCTTCGGCGGCCCGCACGCCGGCTACATGGCCGTGCGCGACGCCTACGCCCGCAGCCTGCCCGGCCGCCTCGTCGGCGTCTCCGTCGACGCCGACGGCACCAAGGCCTACCGCCTGGCCCTGCAGACCCGCGAGCAGCACATCCGGCGCGAGAAGGCCACCAGCAACATCTGCACCGCCCAGGTGCTGCTCGCCGTGATGGCCGGCATGTACGCGGTCTACCACGGCCCCGAGGGCCTGGCCGCCATCGCCCGCCGCACCCACCGCTACGCCGCGATCCTCGCCGAGGGCCTGCGCGCCGGCGGCGTCGAGCTGGAGCACGGCGCGTACTTCGACACGCTGACCGCGAAGGTGCCCGGCCGGGCCGCGGCCGTCGTCGAGGCCGCCCGCGAGCGCGGCGTCAACCTGCGCCTGACGGACGCCGACCGGGTCGGCATCGCCTGCGACGAGACCACCACCCGCGAGCAGCTCGCCGCCGTGTGGGCCGCGTTCGGCGTCGACGCCGACGTCGAGCAGCTGGACGCGGTCGTGGCCGACGCCCTGCCCGAGGGCCTGCTGCGCACCGACGAGTACCTCGCGCACCCCGTCTTCCACCAGCACCGCTCCGAGACCGCGATGCTGCGCTACCTGCGCCGCCTCGCCGACCGGGACTACGCGCTGGACCGTGGCATGATCCCGCTGGGCTCGTGCACCATGAAGCTCAACGCGACCACCGAGATGGAGCCGGTCACCTGGCCGGAGTTCGGCGCGCTGCACCCCTTCGCGCCCGTCGAGCAGGCCGCGGGCTACCGCACCCTGATCACCGAGCTCGAGGAGCGCCTGGCCGAGGTCACCGGCTACGACAAGGTCTCCCTCCAGCCCAACGCCGGCTCCCAGGGCGAGCTCGCGGGCCTGCTGGCCGTGCGCGCCTACCACCGCGCCAACGGCGACACGCAGCGCACCGTCTGCCTCATCCCGTCCTCCGCGCACGGCACCAACGCCGCCAGCGCCGTGATGGCCGGCATGAAGGTCGTGGTCGTGCGGACCGCCGACGACGGCGAGATCGACGTCGAGGACCTGCGCGCCAAGATCGAGCAGTACCGCGACGAGCTCTCCGTACTGATGATCACCTACCCGTCCACGCACGGCGTCTTCGAGGAGCACGTCGCCGACATCTGCGCCGCCGTCCACGACGCCGGCGGCCAGGTCTACGTCGACGGCGCCAACCTCAACGCCCTGGTGGGCCTGGCCAAGCCGGGCCGCTTCGGCGGCGACGTCTCGCACCTGAACCTGCACAAGACCTTCTGCATCCCGCACGGCGGCGGCGGTCCCGGCGTCGGCCCGGTGGCGGTGCGCGCCCACCTCGCGCCGTACCTGCCCAACCACCCGCTGCAGCCCACCGCCGGGCCCGAGACCGGCGTGGGGCCGATCTCGGCCGCGCCCTGGGGCTCCGCGGGCATCCTGCCGATCTCCTGGTCGTACGTGCGTCTGATGGGCGGCGAGGGCCTCAAGCGCGCCACCCAGGTCGCGGTGCTGGGCGCCAACTACATCGCCAAGCGCCTGGAGCCGCACTTCCCGGTGCTCTACACCGGCCCGGGCGGTCTGGTCGCCCACGAGTGCATCATCGACCTGCGGCCGCTGACCAAGGCGACCGGCGTGAGCGTCGACGACGTCGCCAAGCGCCTGATCGACTACGGCTTCCACGCGCCGACCATGTCCTTCCCCGTGGCCGGCACGCTGATGATCGAGCCGACCGAGAGCGAGGACCTGGCCGAACTCGACCGGTTCTGCGAGGCGATGATCGCCATCCGCGCCGAGATCGAGAAGGTCGGCTCGGGGGAGTGGGACAAGGACGACAACCCGCTGCGCAACGCCCCCCACACCGCGGCCTGCGTCGCCGGTGCGTGGGAGCACCCGTACAGCCGCGAGGAGGCCGTCTTCCCGGCCGGTGTCGTCGCCGCCGACAAGTACTGGCCGCCGGTGCGCCGCATCGACGGTGCCTACGGCGACCGCAACCTGGTGTGCTCCTGCCCGCCGCTGGAGGAGTACGACGGCTGACGGGGCCTGTGCCCCGTACGCTTCGGGGCCGGTCCGGCGCATGTGCGCCGGACCGGCCCCGGTCCTTTTCCCCCTGCCGGCCGCCTCAGGCGGCGGTCACCACGTCCAGGGCCCGGTGCGGGGCGATGATCTGCCCGTCCGGCAGCAGCTCACCGGTGTCCTCGAAGCAGAGGACGCCGTTGCACAGGAGGCTCCAGCCCTGTTCCGGGTAGGTGGCCACCAGGTGGGCGGCCTCCCGGTCGGCGGAGTCGGCTGACGGGCACGTGGGCTGATGCGGGCACATGGGAGTGATCTTTCGCTCTGAGGTGGCTGTGCTGCGGCTCGATGCGGTTGTCATGCCGCCCCCCGTTTACATCGATCGGTCGGTTCCAGTGTTCCCCCACGGGCCGGATTCCGCAGGGATTTCCGGATGACGCTCCTCTCAGGATGATGACGCATCACCCGAGCGGGCGGTTGCTCCCAACAGGACTGCCCCAACGGGTGGTTCGGGCATGGTCACCGGGGGCTAGTCCGTGAGGGTGAGGGCGGCCGGGCATGCCACGGCGCCCCGCCTCCCCGGCTCACCGGGATGCGGGGCACCGTGGCGGTCCGCTGCGTGCGTCAGGCGGTCGCCTTCAGGGACGCGGCGGGGGCCAGCCGCAGGGCGAGCACGGGCAGCAGATCGGCGGCCCGGTACGGCCGGTGCGGGGCGAAGCCCGGTGGCGCCGGGGCGAGCGGCACCAGCAGGTCGCCCGGGGCGAACAGCTCGGTCGCGGCGTCGGCCGCCGCGTCCGCGTGCAGCCACAGCGTGAGCATGTACAGCTCCGGCACGGACAGCAGCCGCGGCTGGTACGGCGCGGTCAGCTGGCCGGCCTGGCGCAGTGCCACTTCCGTGGCGGCCAGGTACGGCCCTTCGAAGAAGTGGGAGAACGACCAGCCGTCGGCGGTGACGACGGCCTCGCCGGCCGCCACCGTCCGTTCGCCGTCGGTGATGGGGAACCGCCAGCCGGTCAGCCGGGTGCGCGGCGCCCCGCCGCGGGCCGCCGCCCGCACCAGGACGTGGACGGGCAGGGCGGGTTCGGTCGGGAACGGGGCACGGGCGGACCGCAGCGAAGGGGTGCGGGCCTCACGGACCGCGGCGGGGGACGCGAGGGCCGTGCTGACGCTGTGCAGGGCAGGCGCGGGGGCAGGGGGAACGTGCAGCGGCATGGTGGGTCGCCTCTCGCTCAAGGAGACAACGGTGGAGCTGCGGCAGGTGCGAACGACGCCGTCGGCGTTGCGGGTCGGAGGGGGCCGGACCGACTCCAGGGCGCGTGCTCTCCGCCTCTGAGCGGAGTTTATACGACACATGTTCACGCAGTGTTTCGGCTAGCTGTCGCGGGCATTTCCGGCAAGGGGAATTCAGGTCCCATTCACGGGGTGATTTCGGTGAATTTGTCGCCCGCCCGAGCGTCCGACCTCGGCCTCGGCGCCCCGCGCGGTAGGCCGGAACCCGTCGGTCTTTATCACCAGCGCCCGACGTGGCGGGTGGACGCGGCCGTCATGCCGACGGAATGTGCCGGAGTGCGCTCGGTCGGAGCCTACCGGTTGTGCGGCCGCCGCGGGGCGTTATGGATCGTCCCGCCTGGGCATCATCGACCGTGACAAGGCGACCGGTGCCGCGGACGGCCCTGCCTGAGGAAGGACGCTTCAATGGGTGAGAAGGTCGTCGCCGTGGGGTTCGACCTCGCCGACCGGCGACGCCACCGGGACAAGCTCAGGCGGTGCCTCGACGGGCTGGGGAGGCTGTTGGAGGAGAAGCGGTTCGACCGCCCGCGCAATCTCATGGGGCTTGAGATCGAGCTGAATCTCGCGGGTTCCGACGGCATGCCGAGCATGGTGAATGCCGAGGTGCTGGAGCGCATCGCAAGCGGGGATTTCCAAACCGAACTCGGTCAGTTCAACCTGGAAGTGAACATCGTCCCGCACCGCCTCTCCGGGCGCGTTCTCGACCAGCTCGCCGAGGAGCTGCGCACCGGCTTGTCGTACGCCGACCGCCGGGCCCGGGAAGTCGATTCCGGAATTGTGATGATCGGGATTCTGCCCACGCTCACCGACGAGCACCTCGTGCACGGCAACCTCTCCGCCGGTGACCGCTACGTCCTGCTCAACGACCAGGTCGTCGCCGCCCGCGGCGAGGAGTTCACCATCGACATCGCCGGCGTGGAGCGGCTGACCTGCACCGCGCGGTCCATCGCTCCCGAGGCCGCCTGCACGTCGGTCCAGCTCCACCTGCAGGTCACCCCCGGCCGCTTCGCGGCGGTGTGGAACGCCGCCCAGGCGGTCGCGGCCGTGCAGATAGCCGTCGGCGCCAACTCCCCCTTCCTCTTCGGCCGGGAACTGTGGCGCGAGTCGCGGCCGCCGCTGTTCGTGCAGTCCACCGACACCCGCCCGCCCGAGCTGCAGGCCCAGGGGGTGCGCCCGCGCACCTGGTTCGGCGAGCGCTGGATCTCCTCGGCCTACGAGCTGTTCGAGGAGAACGTCCGCTTCTTCCCACCGCTTCTGCCCATCTGCGGCGACGAGGACCCGCTGCGCGTGCTCGACGAGGGCGGCATACCGGCCCTGCAGGAGCTCACCCTGCACAACGGCACCGTCTACCGCTGGAACCGGCCCGTCTACGGCATCGCCGACGGCGTGCCCCACCTGCGCGTGGAGAACCGCGTCCTGCCCGCCGGGCCCACCGTCCCCGACGTGATCGCCAACGCCGCCTTCTACTACGGGCTGATCAGGGCGCTGGCCGAGGAGCCCCGGCCGGTGTGGACGCGCATGCCGTTCGCGGTGGCCGCCGACAACTTCGACGTCGCCTGCCGCCACGGCATCGAGGCCGATCTGCGCTGGCCCCGCGCGGGCCGCGGCGGCGCCCCGGCGCGCGTCGCGGCCGTCCGGCTCGTCCTGGACGAGCTGCTGCCGCTCGCCGCGGCCGGCCTCGACGCCTGGGGCGTCGAGCCCGCCGACCGCGACCACTACCTCGGCATCATCGAAGGCCGCTGCCGGCGCCGGATCAACGGCGCCTCCTGGCAGGCCGCCACCTACCACCGCGCCCGGGAGCGGGGCCTGGACCGCGAGCAGGCACTGGCGGCCACCACCCGGGAGTACTGCGAGCTGATGCGCACCGGCGACCCCGTGCACACCTGGCCGGACGGCGCCGGCTGCTGACCCGCGGCCGCCCCGGTTCGTCCCCGGTGCCCCCGGTCGGGCAAGCTGTGACGACCTGACGGGCACGAGATGGGCAGACGGAGGCGGCAGTGCGGCACAACGCTCCCGACGGCGGCGCGGGCACCGCGTCCGGCACCGCGCCGGGCGGCGCCGGCGGGCAGTGGCCCGGCGAGGCGCCGCCCCGGCCCGTCCTACGGTCCGAGCTGCTGATCGTGCTGGCCCTCTCGCTCGGGGCCAGCGCCGTCGCCGCACTGATCAGCTTCATCGGGGCGGCGACCCGGCCCGGCGGCCTGAAGGACCAGGCCGCCACCCTCAACGCCTCGCACGCGCCCGGCCGTCCATGGCTCGACCTGGCCTGGCAGCTGTTCGGCATCGCCACCGCGCTCGTGCCCGTCCTCCTCGTCGCCCACCTGCTGCTACGCGAGGGCGCCGGGCCGGGCGCCATCGGCCTCGACCGCACCCGGCCCGCCTTCGACCTCACCCGCGGCGCCGGCCTCGCGACGGCGATCGGCGGCACCGGGCTGCTGTTCTACCTCGCCGTCCGGGCAGCCGGCCTGAATCTGACCGTGGTGCCCGAGCACCTGCCCCACGTGTGGTGGCGGATCCCCGTACTGATCCTGTCCGCCGTGCAGAACGCGGTGCTCGAAGAGGTCGTGGTCGTCGGCTACCTGCTGCGCCGGCTCGGGCAGCTGGGCTGGTCACCGGCGGCCGCCCTGGCCACCAGCGCCGTCCTGCGCGGCTCGTACCACCTCTACCAGGGCATCGGCGGCCTCGTCGGCAACATGGTGATGGGCGTCGTCTTCGTCCTGCTGTACCGGCGCTGGCGGCGCGTGGGGCCGCTGGTGGCCGCGCATGCGCTCATCGACGTCGTGGCCTTCGTCGGGTACGCGCTCCTGGCCGGCAAGGTCGACTGGTTGCCCACCGCCTGACGCCGCCCGCTCAGGCCAGCAGCTCGCCGTTCATGCGGCACCACCCGCATGAAGGACCTCACCACGTCCGTGGTCGCGCTGCTGGTGTCGGAGGCGTGCAACATCGGCCTGACCCCGGTGGTCAACCCCGCCGTCGAGGCCCTGACCCGCTCCCGGCTGGTCCACGTCGACCAGTTCTCCCTGCGCGCGGACACGATCGCCGCGGCGAACGCCGCGCTGATCGCCGCCCAGGCCGAGGTGCCCATCGTCCGGTACTGGGGGGATGGGCTGCTGGCGTCGGTGGACTGGCTGCGGTTCGTCGTCCCCGTCCGCACGATCAACGCCGCCCCGTCGCCGAAGTACTTCGGCATGGTGTTCGGCCTGTTCAAGATCCTCGGCTACAACTTCAGCTCGCGCTTCCGTGACCTGGATGACCAGCGGTTCTGGCGGGCGACGATGCCGGGGGTTCAGACGGGGACGTACGGGCCGCTGGAGGACATCACGCGGAACCGGGTGAACTGAACAAGGTGATCACGCACTGGCCGGACATGCTGAGGGCGGCAGGCTCCCTGGTCACCAACCAGGTGCGGGCCTACGACCTGCTGCGGATGTTCGGCCGCGACGGTCGTCCCACCCCGCTGGGGCAGGCGTTCGCCGAGTACGGGCGGATCGCCAAGACGTTGCACCTGCTGGCCGTGGTCGACCCCCGGTGGACGACACCTACCCCCGCCAGATGAACCGGCAGCTGACCGTGCAGGAGTCCCGCCACAAGCTCGCCCGGGACGTGTGCCACGGCAAGCGCGGCACCATCCACCAGGCGTACCGGGACGGGATGGAGGACCTGTTGACCGAACTACCGGGGTGTGAGCCGACGAGCCCCCGGAGATCGACGCACGGTGACGGGACCAAACACCAGGCCGGTCAGCTTGCCTCGGAAGCCGTGCCACACCACCGCCCTGATGTGCTGTCATCACGAGCTGTTGGAGACCACAGCAGCTCGCGGAGGCTCAGGTGCAAGAGGGCATGCAGTTACGGGACGTCACGGCGCTCACGGTGCCGAGGGTCGGCCGGGTCGAGGAGACCGGCGATCCGTCGCTGCCGTACCGGCTGCTCGACCGGGACGGGATCGAGGTGGCGGCAGTCAGCGAGTTCTTGCTCGACATGCTCGCCGACGATGACAGCCCGGCCTCGCTCCGCTCGTACGCATACGAGCTGCTGGCCTGGTTCCGGTTCCTGTGGGCCCTCGACGTGCCGTGGGACCGGGCCGGCCGGGCGGAGGCCCGAGACTTCGCACTGTGGCTGAAGATGGTCAAGAAGCCGCCGCGGCCCCGGCGGCCGGACGCCCCGGCGCCCGGGTCGGTCAATCCCGTGACCGGCAAGCGGTACGCGGGCGAGAACTACGCGGCACGCACCCGGAGGCACGCGCGGGCAGTCGTCCGCAGCTTCTACGAGTACCACCGCGACATGCACGGACGTCCGCTGCTCAACCCGTTCCCGAAGACCAAGCGCGCCGAGGACGAGCACCTCAACGCCCACCACAACCCGATGCACGCCTTCAAACACCCTGCCGGCCGGGCCCCCTACCAGCCGAAGGAGCCACGGCGAACCCCGCGCGGCATCCCCGACCAGGCATTCAACGAACTGTTCGCGGCCCTGCCCTCGCACCGCGACCGCGCGCTGGTCGCCTTCTACATCTCGGCCGGCCCGCGCGCCTCGGAACTCCTCGGCGTCAGCCGGGACCGGGTCAGCCCCGGTGACCAGACGATCGGTGTCATCCGCAAGGGCTCCCGGGCCCTGCAATGGATCCCCGCCTCCAGCGACGCGTTCGTATGGCTGCGGCTCTACCAGCAGCAGAACCGCCCGCAGGCCCTCGACGGGCCGGAGGAGCCGCTGTGGTGGACCCTCCGGCGCCCGATCAGGCCGTTGAGCTACGACGCGGCCCGCATGGTGTTCACCCGGGCCAACGAGACCCTGGGAGCGAACTGGACCCTGCATGACCTGCGGCACAGCGCGGCCAAACGCATGGTGCGCGACCCCAAGCTCTCGCTCACCGACGTCCAATGGGTCCTTGGCCATCTCCACATCAGCACCACGGAGCAGTACCTCGACCCCGCCGAGGACGAGGTCGTCGCGCACGTGTTGGCCCACCACGCCCGGCAAGCTGCGGATCCCGTCAAACCGGTGATGCCCGCTCCGGGCTACCGTTCCGACGTTCTCCAGACGCTGCTCGGCACGGCCGTCCTAGGTGGAGGCCCGGCATGACCACTGCGACCGTGACTGCCCGGCCCTCCGCCCCCGTCCGTCACGCCCCCTTGCCTTCCGGCCAGGAGAAACGCGAAGCGCCGACGACCTGGTGGCACACGGAGGAACCGCGCGAGCAGGTGCTGGAGCGCACACTCGCGCTGCCATTCACCGCCGACAGCGACGCCAACCTACGCACCCGGCAGCGCGGTCTGATCAAGCTGCTGGACTGGCTGGAGGACCAGCCCGGCCGCACCTGGCAGGAGCGCTGGCTGGCCAGTGGAGCCGAAGAAGCCGGCCGGGAGTGGACGCGGCTGCCGATGCGGTGGCTCGCCGAGCATCAGCGGGCGCGCAAGTACGACCGTGCCGATCTGTGCTGCGGCATGATCCCGCTGCTGGGAGGACAAGTCGTACGCCCCGCCTACCAGTGGCTGCTGCGGCAGCGCCCTTCGCAACTGCTGGCGCACATCCGCAGCGTCACCGATCCCGACGGTTTCGCGGCGCTCAGGGACCAGTACACGGCCACCGGCCACGCGGGAGCCAACGACTGCAACAACGCTCTCAACCGCGTCACCTGGATCGTGACCCGCAAGGGCGGCACCGTCCACGACGTCACCATCGGCGACTGCGTCGAGTTGCAGCACGCCATCGGTGAGCATCAGACCAACGGCTACCACGGCAAGCACCTCTTCTACGCGCTCCTCGCGGGCCTCGGCGTCTTCGGCCCCGACGCCCCGGCACGGCTGAAGACGATGATGCTGCCGGGGCAGCTGACACCGGCAGACCTGGTCGACCGGCAGGGCATCACCTGCACCGCGATACGCGACCTCCTGGTCGACTACCTCACCGAGCGCGCGGTGGACGTCGACTACACCACGCTGGAGGACATGGCCCGCACCCTGGCCGGACTGTTCTGGCGTGACCTGGAGAAACACCACCCGGGCATCGACTCGCTGCGGCTGGACGCAGACATCATCACCGCCTGGCGGGAGCGCGTCCGCATGGTCCGTGACCGACACGGCACCCCCATCCGGCCGCGGGTCAACGCGCACACCGTATTCAGCTGGGTCCGCACGTTCTACCAGGATCTCGCCCGCTGGGCCGCCGACGAACCGACGCGCTGGGGCCCGTGGGTGGCACCCTGCCCGGTCCGCGACAGCGACACCGACCATGGCAAGAACCGCGCCCGCCGCAAGGCGGCCATGGATCAGCGCACCCGCACCCTGCTGCCCGCACTCCCGGCCCTGGTCAAAGCCGTCGAGCGCCAGCTCAAGGACGCCCAGACCTGTCTCGCCACCGGGCGGGAGACCCGGGCCGGGGCCCCGTTCACCACTCCGACGGGCGAGACTCTCCTGCGCCGGGCAGGGGTGTCCTCCCGCGTCTACGCCGACGATCCCGCCACCGGCCGGCGCCGGGACCTGACCGTGGAAGAGGAACGCGCCTTCTGGGCCTGGGCCATCGTCGAGGTCCTTCGTCACACCGGCATGCGCATCGAGGAAGCACTCGAACTCACCCACCACAGCTTCGTCGCCTACCAGCTGCCCACCACCAGCGAGATCGTGCCCATGCTCCAGGTCGCCCCGTCCAAGCTCGACCAGGAGCGGCTGCTGCTGGTCTCACCAGAGCTCGGCGAGGTGCTCACTGCGATCATTCATCGCGTCCGGCGCGGGCAGCAGGCCATGCCTCTGGTCTCCGCCTACGACAGTCTGGAACGGCTCTGGAGTGCACCGATGCCGTTCCTCTTCCAGCGCCGCTGCGGCCCGGAGGACCGGGCCATCCCGCGCAACTACATCTACACCTGCCTCAACGACGCCCTCGCCGCGAGCGGGCTGACCGGGCCCGGTAACGAGCAGCTGCGATACACGCCCCACGACTTCCGAAGAATCTTCGTGACCGACGCCCTCCGCTCCGGCCTGCCCCCGCACATTGCCGCCCGCATCTGCGGCCACCGGACGGTCGACACGACCCTCGGCTATGCCGCGATCTATCCCGAGGACGTCATCAACCACCACCGGTCCTTCATCGCCCGCCGCCGGGCGCTGCGACCCGGGGAGGAGTACCGCGAGCCCACCGCACAGGAGTGGCATGACTTCCTCGCCCACTTCGAACTGCGGAAGGTCGCCCTCGGCGTCTGCGCACGCGACTTCGGCACCCCCTGCGTCCATGAACACGCCTGCATCCGCTGCCCTGTCCTGCGGCCCGATCCCGAACAGATGCCCCGCCTGGAGGAGATCCACGCGAACCTGCTCGACCGGCTCCAGGAAGCCAAGGAACAGGGATGGCTCGGCGAGGTCGCCGCGATCGAGGCCAGCCTCGCCGCCGCCGAGCAGAAGCTCGCCGCCATGCGCGACCTCGCGGCCCGGCACACCACCGTCCACCTGGGCATGCCCGATCTCCGTGGCGTCGTCGCGCGCATCGACTCCGAACAGCGAAACGAAGATGCGACGCAGCAGCCCTGAGCACTACAACGAGGGGATGACCGTCTTCCTCTGTTCCAAGTGCGGCACCGCGATCACGCCGGAGCTCACCGAGCTTGCCGCCGTCCCTGACGTCTCAGACGACGAGCGCGACCGGGACAAGAAGACACGCCGGGCACCTTCCACCGTTCCGCGGGGCCACTACGCGATCGATCCCGAGCCCTGGGGATCTCCCTACGTCGTGCAGGACGATCAGGAGGACCCGAAGCCAGCTCAGTCGCGCGGCCCTGTGGTCTGCCGCGAAGAAGGCTTCGTCATCTCAGCCGGCAGCCGACACACAGTGCTGGTGCACCCTGATGACGCCGCCAGCCTTCAGCCACTGCCCAACTGGGAGAACAGCAGTGGGTGCTGCGGACCGACAGGCGACGAGGGACTCAACCGAGCCTGCCCCTGCGGCGCTCCGGTCGCGACCCTCGCGGCCGACTGTTTCGGGCCCTTCGAACTGCACCTCGACCCCGTCCGGACCTACGCGTTCTCCCAGTAAGACCGCGAAGCGCGCGCGGACGACGTGCACGACACGCCCGACGGAACCCGTCCACCCAACTTCTTCACGACTACTTTCCGTGGTGAACGACGGCTCACGGGCGGACCTGCCGCCGAGCTGGGCTAGTTCGGATAAGACCAGCTCGGCTCGCTCGGCCTGGTCCTGAACGCCGTGGTGCTGTGGACCACGAGGTACATCGACGCCGCCGTCGCCCAGCTGCGGGCCGAGGGGCACGAGATCCGTGACGAGGACATCGCCCGGCTGTCGCCGCTATGACGTGGCCCGCCAGTTTCCCGCCGTTGGCCGGAGGACGGCGGGACCTGGGTGGCGGCCCGTGCGGCGGCTGGGCTGGACCGCCCCCTCGGCGGCGTGCGGGATGTCCCCGACGGGGCCATGATGAGACGGCCCGGCCGCCGCGGGAGCGCCGGGCGGGAAGGAGCAGGCGATGGAGCTGTTCCCGCCGGCGCCGCTGCAGGAGTGGCGGGACACGAAGGAGACGCTGCACCACTTCGCGCAGATTGTCGGCAAGATCCGCTTGGCTGCGAGCGCTCGGCGCAACCACTGGTGGAACGTCCCGTTCCATGTCACTGGGCGCGGCATCACCACCCGTCCGATGGGGCAGGCCGACGGGAATCCGATCTTCACGGTCGACTTCGACTTCGTCGACCACCGGCTCGCCGTCATGACGCTGAACGGTCAAGAGCGGTCCTTTCCGCTTCCGGGCCAGTCCGTCGCGTCCTTCTACGACCAGACCCTGGCCGCTCTGGCCGCGCTGGGCGTCCGGGTGAACATCGCTATTCCCAGCCCCTTCGATCTACCCGACGCCGACCGGCCGTTCGCCGAGGACACCGAGCACGCGACCTACGACCCGGTAGCCGCAAACCGCTACTGGCGGGTGCTGAGCCAGGTGGCGTCTGTACTGGAGGAATTCGCCGCAGGGTACTCGGGGAAGGTGAGCCCGGTGCACCACTTCTGGCACACCTTCGACATCGCGCACACCCGGTTCTCCGAGCGTCACATCGAGCAGCCCGAGCAGACCGACCCGGTCACCCGGGAGGCGTACTCCCGGGAGGTGATCAGCTTCGGCTTCTGGTTCGGCGACGACACTTTTGCCGAGCCCGCGTTCTACTCGTACACCGCCCCCGAGCCCGCCGGTCTGACCGAAGCGCCGCTCAGCCCGGCGTCCGCGCAGTGGGTCGCGCGCGGCGACAGCCACCTGGCCGTGCTGCGCTACGACGCGGCCCGCGCCGAGGCCGATCCACGTGCCGCCGTGCTCGCCTTCTACGAAAGCGCCTACCAGGCCGGGGCCGCACGCGCCGGATGGGACATCGCGGCGCTTGCGAGCCCCGGCGGAATCACGGACCCGGTCCGTCGCATCTGACGAATTCGGTCAGCAGTGCAGCGCGGTGCGTGGTCAGGCTGCGGTATCGGTGCGCGCCAGGATGCCCTTGAGCAGGCCCGTGGACTGGCCGACCTCGATGAGGTAGCCATCCGGGTCGCGCATGTAGCAGCGCAGCTCGGCGCGCCGGTCGATGGGCGGGGTGAGGAACTCGGCTCCCTTGGCGCGGGCTGCCGCGTAGAAGCCGTGGATGTCCGCCACCCGTACGTTCAGGAAGCTGGAGGCGGTGTGGCGGTCCTCCGGTGGGCGCAGTATGACGTCGGGTTTGTCATCCGTGGGCCCGCCGCCGGGGTTCATGATGATCCAGCTGTTGGCGACCTTGATGATGCAGGGGTTCTCCTCCATCACCACCTGCCCGCTCAGCACGTCGGCATAGAACGCCCGCGAGCGAGGGACGTCGCCGACCGTGAGAAAGTGCGTCAGCAGCAGACCCTCGGCCGGTGCGGGAAGGTCGTCGGCCGAGGCGCCGGCGGCGATGAAATCGGACATATGGCCAGCGTAGGGCGGGAGCCCCCGCCCGGCATTCCCATCCGGCAGAGCCCGACGGGCACGGCCCGCCGACCGCCGGCGTGACACCTATTCAGCAAACATAACGCCGTCGATGACGGTCACGGCCGAGCCCGTCAGCAGCGTCCGCTCGCCGCGCAGCGCCGTGCGGACCAGGCCGCCACGTGCCGACGCCTGGCGTCCCGTCAGGTCGGCGACGCCCAGCCGGCCGGACCACAGCGGTGCCAGGGCCGTGTGCGCGCTGCCGGTGACCGGGTCCTCGTCGATGCCCACGTTGGGGAAGAAGCAGCGCGAGACGTAGTCGTAGCCGCGTGAGGGGTCCTCGGCCGGCGCCGTGGCGATCACGCCCCGGCGCGCCTGGTGGCCGAGCGCGTGCAGATCGGGGGCCAGGGACAGCACGCTGTGCTCGTCGGGCAGTTCGACCAGCAGGTCGCCCAGGTGCGGTCCGGTGTCATGGGCGCCGAGCGGCACCGTGCCCAGGGCCTCGGCGATGTCCTCGGGCACCTCGACGGGGGTCAGGGGTGCGGTCGGGAAGTCCAGGGTGATCGTGCCGTCCTCGTGCGCCGTCGCGGTGAGCACCCCGCAGCGGGCGGCGAAGCGCACGGTACCGGTGGCCGCGCCCGTGGTGCGCAGGACGTGCGCGGTGGCCAGCGTGGCGTGGCCGCACATGTCGACCTCGGTGGCCGGGGTGAACCAGCGCAGCGCCCAGTCGGCCGGCCCCCCGTCCGGCAGGCGGTGGGCGAAGGCCGTCTCCGCGTGGTTGACCTCGGTCGCCACGCGCTGCATCCACGCGGCGTCCGGGAAGGCGTCGGAGTCCAGCAGCAGGACGCCGGCCGGATTGCCGGTGAAGGGACGGTCGGTGAAGGCGTCGACGATACGAATCCGCATGCCCGGACCGTACGGACAACCGCGGCCCCCGGCCATGGCCAATCGGCGCACAGTGGACCGACTCCGCTTCACCGTTCCCTCTTCACCGTCTCCGCTTCACCGACTCCTCCTGGCCGAGCCCTCCTCAAGGAGGAGGAATGCGTGGGCCGCCCGACCCCCGTCGTACGCGCGGATGGCACTCGCCGGGGACGCTCCGGCGGCCTGTGACGGCCCGGCTGCTCGGCTACCTCGTCCAGCGCATCATCGGCTACGGCCTGCGCTGGAGCGGCCGTCGAGGACTGTCTCGTGCGGCCCGCCGCCGGTGCGCCCGCTCCGCAGCCGGGCTGGTCGCCGGCCGCTGCCGCGGCCGTGCGCCGGGCACGGCACCGGGCGCGCAGGCAGCAGGCCCCGTGCGTGACGGGGCGCGACGTGCCGGCCGCACTGATCGACGACGACGGCTGCCGGGCGGTGTACGTGCTGCGCCGGGCGGGCGTCGCCCTGGACGAGCCGACGGAGCGTCTGCGGGCTGCGGAGGACGCCGTACGCCCCTGAGAGGACGCCAGGACCGCAAGGGGTGACGGTCCTGTCGATCACTGACATGATGCCGCGATGCAAGCGTCTGAGAGAAGAAGCGCCGGCCTGGGCCTCGCCCTGGTCTCCGCGCTGGCGTTCGGGGGTTCGGGAGTCGCGGCCAAGCCGCTCATCGAGGCGGGCCTGAACCCGCTGGAGGTGGTGTGGTTGCGCGTGGCCGGCGCGGCGCTGGTGCTCTCGCCCGTGGCCTGGCGCCATCGCGCCCTGCTCACGCGCCGTCCCGCGCTCCTGGCGGGGTTCGCACTGCTCGCGGTGGCGGGCGTGCAGGCGTGCTACTTCGGTGCGATATCCCGCATCCCGGTCGGGGTCGCCATGCTCATCGAGTACCTCGGCCCGGCGCTCCTGCTGGGCTGGGTGCGGTTCGTGCAGCGGCGGCCGGTGAGCCGGGCGGCCGTGATCGGCGTGGTGCTCGCCGCGGCCGGACTGGCCTGCGTCGTCGAGGTGTGGTCCGGGCTGGCCTTCGACACCCTCGGCCTGCTGCTGGGCCTGGGCTCGGCCTGCTGCCAGGTCGGCTACTTCGTCCTGGCCGACCACGGCGGCGAGGAGGCGGACGGCGGTGCGGACCCGCTGGGCGTCGTGGCCTTCGGACTCCTCGGCGGCGCCGCCCTGCTGACGCTGCTCGCCCGGCCCTGGGCCATGGACTGGACGGTCCTCGCGGGCAGCGCGCGGATGAACGGTACGGACGTGCCGGCCGTGGTGCTTTTGTGCTGGGTGGTCCTGGTGGCGACCGTCGCGGCGTACGTCACCGGTGTGCTCTCCGTACGCCGGCTCTCCCCGCAGGTCGCCGGGGTCGTCGCCTGCCTGGAGGCGGTCGTCGCCACCGTTCTGGCCTGGGTGCTGCTCGGCGAGCACCTCTCGGCCGCGCAGTCCGCGGGCGGCGCCATGGTGGTGCTCGGGGCCTTCGTCGCCCAGACCGCGACGCCCCGCAAGGCCCCGGCGCAGCCGGTGGCCCGGGGGCAGGGCCCGGCCGCCGCGGAGGCCACCGCCGGACGGGAGTTGTCCGGCGACACCGGCAGGGCCTAGGCTCGGCGATCATGCCCATGACTGTTCTGCCGCCTCCCGCCGCGTAGCGCGGGCGGCCGCTCCTCGCACACCGGGCCCGGGACGCAAGGCTCCCGGGCCGGTCGGTGCTGCCCGCAGACGGACTACGTGATCGTTTTCGTCCTCTTCGCGGGAGAACAGTCGTGCACGACTCCTCCGCCCCGGCACGCCCTTCGGCGGTTCCGGTGGCTTCTGCACCCCTTCCCTCCGTCCCCGGCCGGGGGCTGCTCTTCGTGACCGTGGCGGCCGCCACCTGGGGCACGACCGGCGCGACGGCCGCCCTGGTCTTCGCCGGCAGCGGCCTCGGCCCCCTCGCCCTGACCTTCTGGCGCACCGCCGGCGGGCTCGTCCTGCTGCTGACGGTACGGGCCCTGCGCCCGCGCCGCGCCCCGCAACCGCGGGGCGTACGGGAGCCGTGGGGGCGGCGGTTCGCCCGGGTGACGGTCACCGGCCTGGGACTGACCGTCTTCCAGGCCGCCTACTTCGCCGCCGTCGACGGCACCGGCACGGCGGTGGGCACCGTCGTCACTCTCGGGGCCTGCCCCGTCCTGGTCGCCCTGGGCGGCCGGCTGACCTCGGGCGAGCGGCTCGGCGCCGGCGGCCGGACGGCCGTGGCCGGGGCGGTCGCCGGCCTCGCCGTGCTGATGCTGGGCGGTGATGCCGCGGGCGGCGTGCGCCCGGCCGGCGTCGCGTGGGGCCTGGTCTCGGCGGCGGGCTATGCGGTGCTCACCCTGCACTCCCGGCACCTGGGCCGCGCGGGCCGGGGCACCGATCCGCTGACCACCACCGTGACGTCGTTCGCGGTGGGCACGGTGTGCCTGCTGCCGCCGGCCGTCGCCGAGGGCCTGTGGCCCTCGGCGCACCACCTGGGGCGCACACTGTGGCTGCTGGGTTATCTGGTGACGGTGCCGACGGCGCTGGCGTACGGGTTGTTCTTCGCCGGGCTCGCGGTCGTGCGGGCCACCACGGTCGCGGTGATCACCCTGCTGGAGCCGGTGACGGCAGCGGTCATCGCCGTGCTGCTCCTCGGCGAGCGGCTGTCCGCCACCACGGCGCTGGGCACGGCGGTGCTGCTGGGCGCGGTGGCGGCGCTGGCCGTCGCCGAGGCCCGCGGTGGCGCGGGCGCGGCGGTCAGCGGCCGGTGAGGTAGGCCGGCACGGGAGCGCCCGGGTCCTGGTCGGGGGCCGGGACGGGCGCCCCGTACACCGTGGTGACGGGCACGACGCCGCTCCAGTGCGGCAGGGCCGCGTCCGCGGCGTCGTTGGCCGGCGGGGCGTTGCGGATCTTGGCGGAGACCTCGGTCAGGTCCACCCGCAGCACCGCGGTCGCGGCCACCTCCTTGCGGGTGGCGGGCCGGCAGTCCGCCGAGCGCCCCGGCACCGCCTGGTCGACCAGGGCGTCGAGGGCCGTCGTCAGCTCCTCGGCGTCCGTCACGGGCCGGGCGGTGCCCTGGATCACCACCGAACGGTAGTTGAGGGTGTGGTTGAAGGCGGAGCGGGCGAGGACCAGCCCGTCGACGTGCGTGACGGTCACGCAGACCGGCATGCCGGGCTCGTGGGCCTCGCCGGCCGCGCGCAACGGCCGGGAGCCGGTGGAGCCGTGTATGTACAGGCGCTCGCCGACGCGCCCGTAGATGGTGGGCAGGACGACGGGCGCGCCGTCGCGCACGAAGCCGAGGTGGCACACGTAGCCGTCGTCGAGGATCGCGTGGACGGTCGCGCGGTCGTAGGAGGCGCGCTCGCGGTAGCGGGTGGGGGTGGTGCGCTCCGTCTGCTCGTAACCACTGGACGACATTGCGGTCTCCATTGCACTAGTGCATACTGTGTTTTGTGCTAGGAGAGTATCGGATCGAGGGGCGCCGCGCAGCCGACATCTCGGCGAGCGTGGAGCGCGCCGTGGGCGAGGGGAAGCTCCCTCCGGGCGAACTGCTGCCACCCATGCGGGAGTTGGCCGTCGAGCTGGGCGTCAACCCCAACACGGTGGCCGCCGCCTACCGCATGCTGCGCGACCGCGGTGTGATCGAGACCGCGGGCCGGCGCGGCAGCCGGGTGCGCCACCGGCCGGCCAGCGCACCCCGCGACGCCCTGCGCGTCGAGGTGCCCGACGGCGCGCGCGACCTCTCCGGGGGCAGCCCCGACCCCGCCCTGCTGCCGCCGCTCGGTGCGGCGCTGGCCGCCGCGGCCGAGCGCGCCCGCACCGACCCCGTCCTGTACGGCCGGGCCGCGGTGGAGACCGGCTTCGAGCAGGCGGCCCGGGCGGCCCTCGCGCACGACGGCGTCCCGCAGGGCCCGCTCGCCGTCACCTCCGGCTCCCTCGACGGCATCGAGCGCGTGCTCGCTGCCCACCTGCGGCCCGGCGACGCCGTGGCCGTGGAGGACCCGGGCTGGGGCAGCGTCCTCGACCTCGTCCCCGCGCTCGGCATGCGGGCCGTGCCGGTGGCCGTCGACGACGACGGCCCGCTCGCCGACTCCGCCGACCGCGCACTGGCCCAGGGCGCCCGCGCCCTGATCGTCACCTGTCGCGCGCAGAACCCCACGGGCGCCGCCATCGGCGCCGGCCGCGCCCGCGAGCTGCGCGCCGTCCTCGCCCGGCACCCGCACACCCTGCTCGTCGAGGACGACCACGCCCACGGCATCGTCGACCTGCCGCTGCACCCCCTGGCCGGCGCCACCGCCCACTGGGCGCTCGTCCGCTCCGTCGCCAAGGCCTACGGGCCCGACCTGCGGCTCGCTGTGCTCACCGGCGACGCCGTCACCATGGACCGGGTGCGCGGGCGGCAGCGCCTCGGTTCGGGCTGGGTGAGTCACCTGCTGCAGGACGCCGTGCTGCACCTGTGGCGCACCGGGGCGGTGGACGCCGCCGAGGTGGCCGCCTCGTACGGGCGCCGGCGCGAGGCGCTCGTCGCGGCGCTGCGCGCGCGGGGCATCGCGGCCCACGGCCGCAGCGGCATGAACGTCTGGGTGCCCGTGCCCGACGAGACGGCCGTCGTGACGCGGCTGCTGCAGGCCGGCTGGGGCGTGTCACCCGGTGCCCGCTTCCGCCTCGCCTCGCCGCCCGGGATACGCCTGACCGTCTCGCCGCTGACCGTCGCCGACATGGCAAAGGTCGCCGACGCGGTGGCGTCGGCGACCTTCCCCCTGCCTGCCGGGCGCTACGACTGAGCGGCCTCGCCCTTGTCCGCCTCCGCGGCGGAGCGGGCCACCACGTTCCCGCCGCCGGCCCGGCCGCCCGTGCCCTTGCTCTGCGTCAGCCACGCGCCGGCCAGCACGATCAGGGCACCGAGCGGCACGTTCCACGTGAGCCGCTCCCCGAGGACGAGCACTCCGGCCCCGGTCGCGACCACCGGGATCAGATACGTCGTCATGGTCGCCGTCGTCGGCCCCACCTCGGCGACCAGCCCGTACTGCAGCAGGAACGCGAGCCCCGTGCCGAGCGCGCCCAGCGCGAAGACCGCCAGCAGCGGCACCACGGGCAGCGCCGTCGGCAGCGGGCTGACCAGCGGGGCGACGACGGCCAGCTGCACGGCGCCCAGGAACAGCTGCGTGCTCGACATCGCCAGGTGGGAGTCGCCGGTGCCCGACAGCGTGCGCCGGACGTAGACCCAGCCCACCGCATAGCTGGCGGAGGCGATCAGCGCCATCGCGGTGCCCTTGGGGTCCTGGCCGGAGAAGCCCTGCCAGATCCCCAGCACCACCAGCACGCCGACGAAGCCCAGCCCCAGGCCGGCGAAGCGGCGCCGCGTGGGGCGGTCCTCCGAGAGCGCCACCAGGGCGACCACCATGCCCCACAGCGGGGTCGTGGCGTTGCAGATCCCGGCGAGCGTCGAGGGGATGGTCAGCTCGGCGTAGGCGAAGAGCGTGAACGGGAAGGCGTTGCACAGGAAGGCGGCCACGGCCAGGTGCGCCCAGGTGCGCGGCGCCCGCGGCGGCCGGTCGCGCTTGACCAGGAGCACCACGGCGAGCACGGCCGAGCCGAAGAGCATCCGCCCGAACGACACGTACGGCGGCGCGTAGCCGTCGGTGCCGACCTTGATGAACAGGAAGCTGAAGCCCCAGATCACGGAGAGCGCGCCGAAGCGGATGCGCCAGTCGACAGCGGTGCGCCCCCGGCCGGTGGGGGCGGGGGCGCTGGAGGCGTCCGGAGTGGTGGAGGGGGTGGTTGAGGGGGTGGGGGAGGCGGAGGAACCGGTGGGGGTTCCGGGCGGCGCGACGGTGCTCATGACATCAACGATGATGGCAAGCATCTCGTAGGACAAGCGAATTAATCTTCGGGTCTTCGCGTAGCATCGCTTACATGTTGAACCTGGAGCGCCTGCGCACCCTGCACGCCGTCGCCCGCCACGGATCCGTCAGCGGCGCGGCCGAAGGCCTGCACGTGACCACGTCCGCGGTCTCCCAGCAGCTGTCCAAGCTCGAACGGGAGGCCGGGCAGCAACTACTGGTCAAGAGCGGCCGCGGGGTGCGGCTGACGGACGCCGGGCGGCTGCTCGCCGAACACGCCTCGCGCATCCTCTCCCAGGTCGAGCTCGCCCAGTCCGACCTGGAGGCCCAGCGCGGGCACGCCGTCGGGCAGGTGCTGCTCGGCGCCTTCCCCACCGCCGCCCGCGGCCTGTTCCCCGCCGTCCTCGCCGGGCTGCGCACCGAGCACCCCCAGCTGCGCACGCGCCTGGTGGAGATGGAGCAGGACGAGGCCGTGCCCCGCGTGGTCAGCGGCGACATCGACCTCGCCGTCGTCCTCGACTGGTACAACAAGCCGCTGCCCGTGCCCGAGGAACTGATGCGCACCCCGATCCTCGACGACCCCGTCGACCTCGCGGTGCCCGCCGGCCACCCGCTCGCCGACCGGCCCGACGCCGAGCTGGAGGACTTCGCCGACGAGGAGTGGATCTCCTGGCCCCGGGGCGAGTTCTGCCACGACTGGCTGCTGTCCACGCTGCGCGGCAAGGGCATCGAGCCCCGCATCTCGCACATGGCCGACGAACACCCCACCCAGCTCGCCCTCGTCGCGGCCGGGCTCGGCGTCGCCGTCGCCCCCCGGCTGGGCCGCGGCCCGGTGCCGCAGGGCGTGCGCACGGTGCCCGTACGGCACACGATGTGCCGGCACGTCTTCGCCATCTGGCGCGCCGATGCCGACCGCCGGCCCTCCGTGCGGGCCGTCGTCGACGCGCTGCGCGCCGCGGGCAGCCGCCACAGCGGCCACTGCCCGACCGACGCCGCGAACGCCGTGCCGGCCGGCGTCTGACAGCAGGGAACGCCCGGCTCCCACGGCCGGGATCACCCGCACCGGCCGGGTGCGGGCCAAGGGGGAAGGCCCGGCACCCGGTACCGCGCAGGCGCGGCCGGAGGCGGACGGTCAGCCGGGAAGCTTGCGGAAGTCCCACGAGACGACCGCCCGCGGCGTCAGCCGCAGCCAGGCGTGCCGTCCGTCGTGGGGCATCGCGGCGAGGCCGAAGTACTTCGCCGCGAACAAACGCTCCGGCGTCTGCAGTTCCGGGCACGGCTCGCCCGTGCGCGGCGCCTCCCCGACCCGGACGGCGGTGCCCGACAGCTCCGCGCCGCGCAGCTCCCCGTACTCCTGCCCGTCGTCGACCACGACGGCCACGCGTGCGTCCCGGCGCAGGTCCGCCCAGCGCCGGCTGCGGGTCAGGGAGTACAGCCACAGCGCCGAGCCGTCCCAGACGTACCACAGCGGTCCCACGTGCGGCCGCCCGTCCGGGCCGGCCGTCGCCACCCGGCAGGTGCGGCTGCCGGTCAGGAAGGCGTCGAGCTCGGCCGGGGTCATCATCGCCCGGCGTCCGCGCCGCTGGCCGGCCGGCATGGCCCACCTCCGCTCCGGTCGCCGTCCGGCCGTCCGCCGGACGTCCGTCACGAAGAATGGGCTCCTTTCCCGGCCCGCGCAATCACCCCAGCACGAGCGAATCCCCGCTGACCGACACCTTCTGCTCGGCCAGCGGCCGCTGCGCCGGGCCGCCGCGCACGCTGCCGTCGGTCGCCGAGAAGCGGCTGTGGTGGCAGGGGCAGTTGATGATGCCGTCCGCGACGTCCTGCACGAGGCAGCCCTGGTGCGTGCACACCGCGGAGAAGGCCTTGAACTCGCCCTTCGCCGGCTGCGTGACCACCACCTTGCGGTCGGCGAACACCTTTCCGCCGCCCACGGGGACGTCCGCCGCCTTGCCCAGCGCCTCGCCCGCGCCCGCCGGCCGGTCGCCGTCGCCGCCGGTGGCGGCAGCCGAGTCGGAGGAGCCGGAGGAGGACGTACTGCCGCCGCCGCAGGCGGCGAGGACGGCGGCCAGGGAGGCGGCCGAGGCGGCCGCGACGACGCCGCGGCGGGTCGCACCGGCGGGGACGAGGGACGAATGCGTCATGATCGTTTTCCTTCGCTGCTCTCGGGCCCGTGGGGCGCGAGGAGCCGCGCCCCACCGGTTCGACGACGGGTACGGCCGGACGGCCCCGGCTGTTCAACGACGCCATGACGTGCCGAGTAACCTGGGGCGATGCTCCCCGAAGTCACGGCCACCCGTTACGTCGCGCCGCTGCGCGAGGGCGGGTCGCTCCCCGGCATCGTCGAGGCCGACGATCTCGGCACGTACGTCATGAAGTTCACCGGCGCCGGACAGGGCCCCAAGACGCTGGTCGCCGAGGTGGTCTGCGGGCAGCTCGGCCGCCGCCTCGGCCTGCGGATCCCGGACCTGGCGCAGATCCAGCTGGACCCGGTGATCGGCCGCGGCGAGCCCGACCAGGAGGTCCAGGCGCTGCTCAAGGCCAGCGGCGGCCTCAACCTCGGCATGGACTTCCTGCCCGGCGCCCTCGGCTTCGACCCGCTCGCCTTCGAGCCCGACCCCGTCGAGGCCGGGCGCGTGATCTGGTTCGACGCGCTGATCAACAACGTCGACCGCTCCTGGCGCAACCCCAACCTGCTCGTCTGGCATGGGCGGATGTGGCTGATCGACCACGGGGCCACCATGATCTGGCACCACAACTGGCCCCGCGCCCGGGCCGCGGCCGCCAAGCCGTACGACGCCTCCGACCACGTACTGGCGACCTTCCGCCCCGACCTGGCCGGGGCCGCGGCCGAGCTCGCCCCCCAGGTCACCGAGGAGCTGCTGACCGAGGTCGTCGCCGACGTCCCCGACGAGTGGCTGGCCGGCGAGCCGGGCTTCGAGGACCCCGACGCCGTGCGCCGCGCCTACGTCGAGGTGCTGCTGGAGCGCGCACCGGTCGTCGGCGCGGGCATCACCATCGGCGAACGCACCGCCGACCTGCCCTCCCAGGCGCCGGAGTGGGTACGTGTCAGGCTCGACGGAAAGGCCGCGAAGTGACGGGCCGCAGCACCACCGCACGTGACGGCAGCACCGCACGTGAGGTCTTCGAGTACGCGCTGCTGCGCGTCGTGCCGCGCGTGGAGCGCGGCGAGCAGATCAACGCCGGAGTCGTCGTCTACTGCCAGGCCAAGGCGTACGTCGCCGCCCGCGTCCACCTGGACGAGGCCCGGCTGCTGGCCCTGGACCCCACCGCCGACGTCGCGGGCGTGCGCGCCGCGCTGCACGCGGTGGAGGGCGTGTGCGCGGGCGGCGAGCGCGCCGGCCAGGCGGCGTGCGACGACGCCGGCCGGCGCTTCCGCTGGCTGATCGCCCCCCGCAGCACGGTCGTCCAGCCCGGGCCCGTGCACACCGGGCTGACCTGCGACCCGGAGCGGGAGTCCGAGCGCCTGCTCGACCTGCTGGTGAAGTAGCCGGGCCGGCCGGGGCGCGCCCCCGGCCGGATCGGGCGTTGACAGTGCGTGGTGCGGCTTCTAGCGTCTGATCACCGACGCTACTGAGCGGTTGCTCACTCGCGGCTCCGTGGCGGGTGGGCCGCCCCCGACCTGAGGAGTACCCGCATGTCCACCACCGAGCAGCGCGTGGCCCTCGTCACGGGCGCGGCCCGCGGCATCGGCGCCGCCACCGCCGTGCGCCTGGCCGCCGACGGGTACGCCGTCGCCGTGCTCGACCTCGACGAGGCGGCCTGCGCGGACACCGTGGCCCGGATCGCCGGCGCCGGGGGCAGGGCGCTCGCCGTCGGCTGCGACGTCTCCGACGCCGCCGCGGTGGAGGCCGCCGTCGCCCGCGTCGCCCAGGAGCTCGGCCCGCCCGTCGTCCTCGTCAACAACGCCGGCGTGCTGCGCGACAACCTCCTGTTCAAGATGAGCGAGAGCGACTGGGACACGGTGCTGAACGTGCACCTGCGCGGGGCGTTCCTGATGTCGCGCGCCTGCCAGAAGCACATGGTGGACGCCGGCTTCGGCCGCATCGTCAACCTCTCCAGCAGCTCGGCCCTCGGCAACCGCGGCCAGGCCAACTACGCCGCCGCCAAGGCGGGCATGCAGGGCCTGACCAAGACGCTCGCCAAGGAGCTGGGCAAGTTCGGCATCACCGCCAACTCGGTCGCACCCGGCTTCATCGCCACCCACATGACGGCCGCCACGGCCGAGCGCGTCGGCATGGGCTTCGACGACTTCAAGGCCGCGGCCGCGAGCCAGATCCCGGTGCAGCGCGTCGGCGAGCCCGAGGACGTCGCCAACGCCATCGCCTTCTTCGCCGGCGAGCAGGCCGGTTTCGTCTCCGGCCAGGTGCTCTACGTGGCCGGCGGCCCGCTCGACTGACGGGCCTGCCGACCGAAGCACCGCCACACCTACCGACCGACCCGGCCGAGGAACGGAAAAGGACCATGAGCGAACCGCAGCAGGAGGGCACCGGACGCGTCGCCCTCGTCACCGGCGCCAGCCGGGGCATCGGCTACGGCATCGCCGAGGCGCTCGTCGCCCGCGGCGACCGGGTGGTGATCACCGGGCGCAGCGCGGACGCCCTCAAGGAGGCCGTCGAGCGCCTCGGCGCCGGCCGGGCGGTCGGCGTGCAGGGCAAGGCCCACGACGAGGCCCACCAGGCCGCCGCCGTCGAGCGGGCCATGGAGGCCTTCGGCCGGGTGGACTACCTGGTCAACAACGCCGGGACGAACCCCGTCTTCGGGCCGCTGGCCGAGGTCGACCTCGCGGTGGCCCGCAAGGTCTTCGAGACCAACGTCGTCTCGGCGCTCGGCTTCGCCCAGCAGACCTGGAAGGCCTGGCAGAAGGAGCACGGCGGCGCGATCCTCAACATCGCCTCCGTCGCCGGTCTCGCGCCCTCCCCGTTCGTCGGCGCGTACGGCATGAGCAAGGCCGCCATGGTCAACCTCACGCTGCAGCTGGCGCACGAGTTCGCGCCCGGCGTCCGCGTCAACGCCATCGCCCCGGCGGTGGTCAAGACGAAGTTCGCCGCCGCCCTGTACGAGGGGCGGGAGGAGGAGGTGGCGGCCGCCTACCCGCTGCGGCGGCTGGGCGTGCCGCAGGACGTCGCCGGCGCCGCCGCCTTCCTGCTGTCCGACGCGGCGGGCTGGGTGACCGGGCAGACCCTCGTCGTGGACGGCGGTTTGTTCCTCAACGCCGGTTTCTGAAGGCCGCAGGGCGGTCGCCGGAAGGACCGCGCGGACGGCGTTGTCAGTGGCCACCGGTAAGTTCTGGCACGAGAACGGAACGAACCTTCGGAGGTTGCGACGTGACCGTCACCGACGTGCTGCCCGAGTCCTGGCACGCTGTCCTCGGCGAGGAGCTGGAGAAGCCCTACTTCAAGGAGCTCACCGAGTTCGTCGAGGAGGAGCGGACGAAGGCCCCGGTGTACCCGCCCCGCGGGGAGGTCTTCGCCGCCCTGGAGGCCACGCCGTACGACCGGGTCAAGGTCCTCATCCTCGGCCAGGACCCCTACCACGGCCCCGGCCAGGGCCACGGCCTGTGCTTCTCGGTGCGCCCCGGCGTCCGCACGCCGCCCTCCCTGCGCAACATCTACAAGGAGATGTGCGACGAGCTCGGTCACGACGTGCCCGACAACGGCTACCTGATGCCGTGGGCCGAGCAGGGCGTGCTGCTGCTCAACGCGGTGCTGACGGTGCGCGGCGGGGAGCCCAACTCGCACAAGGGCAAGGGCTGGGAGAAGTTCACCGACGCGGTGATCCGCGCGGTGGCCGCCCGCCAGGACCCGGCCGTCTTCGTGCTGTGGGGCAACTACGCGCAGAAGAAGCTGCCCCTGATCGACCAGGAGCGTCACGTCGTGGTCAAGGGCGCCCACCCCTCGCCGCTGTCGGCGAAGAAGTTCATGGGCAGCAAGCCCTTCACCCAGATCAACGAGGCCATCGCGGCCCAGGGCCACGAGCCCATCGACTGGCGGATCCCGGACCTGCAGGTCTGATCGCCCCACCGCACCCCGTCGCACCGCCGCCGGGCGCTCGCGCTGCTCAGCGCCCGTAGACCTGGCGGCAGATGCGCGAGGCGTCGCCTCCCTGCTGCCAGCGGCCGTACGTCTCGCCGAGGGCGCACACCCCGGTGCCGGCGCGGCCGGGCGGGGCCGCGGGCGGCGCCGCCCGCCGCGGTTCCGGCTCGCGCGCCTGGTCGTGCCCCTGGTCGTCCTCGTGCCGCTCCTGCCGGGAGCGCTCCGGCGGGGCGGGAGTACGCGGTGGCCGGGCGGGGGCGGTGAGGAGCGGGGGAGCGGACAGTGTCGGGGGAGGCGCCGCGTCGTCCGAGGGAGCCGGGCCCGTGGAGCCGGCAGAACCACCGGCGGCTGGTGGCCGTGCCGCGCCGCCGCTGTTGTCGCCGTCGCCCCGGCCGCCGAGCGGCTGCGCGACGCGGCCGTCGGCCCCCACCGCGCCGGGTGCCGGCTCGGGCGTCCCGCCGGCCGGGCCGTCCGTGCCCGCCGGGGCCCCGGGGGTGCCGGGCGCCGGTGGGTCGGAGGAGCCGGGCCCGGTGACCGCCAGGGACTCGCGGTCCGGGCCGTGGATCAGCCGGGGCGCGCCGGCCGCGCCGGCCGGGCCCTCCGGGGGGAGGTGGCGGGGGACGGAGACGCAGCCGGCGGCGGCCGCCATGGCCACCGCCACCCATACCGTCGCAGCGGGCACTCGATGCACCCGCCCAACGCTGCTGGCCCGCATGGTGCGTTGGGAATGCCCCGCGCGGGCGAAGGCGGTGCGCGTGGTTGCCTCGCGCGCGGGTCAGTGGCCCGTCGCGCCGTCGATGCGCTCGCGAATCAGGTCCGCGTGCCCGTTGTGCCGCGCGTACTCCTCGATCATGTGCGTGAGGATCCAGCGCAGGGTGAGCGGGGCGGTGTGCGAGCGGTGCCGGCCCAGGCTCGCGTCGTCCAGCGAGCGGGCCGCGGCCCGCTCCCGGGCGACGGAGATCTCCTGCTGCCAGGTGGCGTACGCCTCGTCGCCGGAGTCCTCGGTGGTGACGAGGAAGTCCTTGTCGGGCTCGGCGTCGGTGTAGTAGATCGGCCGGGCGTCCTCGGCGCCCAGGACGCGGCGGAACCAGTGGCGTTCGACCTCGGCCATGTGCCGCATGAGCCCCATCAGCGACATGACGGAGGGTGGCACGGACGCCTCGCGCAGCTGCTCGTCGGTGAGGCCGGCGCACTTGCGGGCGAGGGTCGCCCGGTGGTGGTCGAGCCACCCTTCGAGCATCTCGCGCTCCCCGGCATGGGTCGACGGCTTGGGGCGTTCCGACGTGATGGTGATCATGTCGTCCATGATGGACGGCAACGGGGGCGGCCCGCCAGGGAATTGAGGCCGGTGGCCAAGGCCTGTCCGGCGCCTCTTCGTCGCCCGGCACCACGGCGCCCCGTAGGGGCGCGGGGAACTGCGCGATCAGCCACCGGTGGCCTGCAGTCGGTGCAGCACGGCCCCCTGCCTGCGGGCGCGTCGTGGCTTGTCGCGCCCACGCGGCGGCAGCCGCAGGCCGATACCGCCCCGCGCCCCTACGGGGTGCCGCCCTGAGGTGCGGGCCGCAACGCGCCGCGCAGCAGCTCGGTCACCCCCCGGCGCAGCTCCGCCCGGCCGGGCGCCTCGGCGTGGTACGAACCGGCGGCGCAGGCGAACATCATGCCCTCGCACCACGCCACGAGCGACAGCGCGTGCCGCTCGGGCTCGGTGGAGCCCGCCGCCGCCATCAGGGCCACCACCGGCTCGCGGAACCGCTTCCTGCCGGTGGCGTCGTAGATCGCGCGCAACTCCGGGCGGCGCGCGGCCTCCAAGGCCAGCTCGTAGCGGGCCAGCAGCAGTTCGCGCGGCCCGGTCAGCGAGCGGTGCAGCGCGAGGGCGATCGCCTCGGCCAGGGCGTCGAGCCCGGCTGCCGGATCCGGCATCTCCCGCGGCGTGAGCACCTCTTCCTCCCGCTCGCCCAGCCGGCGCACCGCCGCCTCCAGCAGGGCGGCCCGGGTGCGGGCGAGGTTGGAGGTCGAGCCCGGCGGCAGTCCGGCGGCCTCGTCGACGGCGCGGTGGGTCAGCCCGCGCATCCCCCGTTCGGCGAGGAGGAGCAGAGCCGTGTCGGCGATCAGCTGGGCGCGGGTGGGGGCGGGAGGGGTGTGCCGGGTGGTGCCGGACTTCTCGGAACGCACGGCTCCAATCTACCGGCCACCTATCGGGGCTCACTACACCTGTAGTAACGTCGTTCAACGAAACTACATCTGTAGTGACCGGAGGTTCCCGTGCCCGTCCCCGCGTCCGCACCCCGCGCCGTCGTCATCGGCGGCGGGATCGGCGGCCTGACCGCCGCTGCCGCCCTGCACCACGACGGCTGGGCCGTCACCGTCCTCGAACGCGCCGCCGCCCTGGAGCCCGTCGGCGCCGGCATCGCCCTCGCCCCCAACGCCCAGCGCGCCCTGGACACCTTCGGCGCCGGCGACGAGGTCAGGGCCCTGTCCGCCTGGCAGTCCGACGGCGGACTGCGCCTGCCCGGCGGCCGCTGGATCTCCCGTACCGACGGCGAGGCCGCCGCCCGGCGCTTCGGCGGCCCCGTCGCCCTCGTCCATCGCGCCGACCTCGCCGGCCTGCTCGCCGCCCGGCTCCCCGACGGCGCCGTGCGTACCGGCGCCCCCGCCGCCCTCGCCGACCCCGGCGACGCCGGCCGGCCCGCCCGCGTCACCGCGCCCGGCGGCGACCTCGAAGCCGAACTCGTCGTCGCCGCCGACGGCATCCACTCCGCCACCCGGGCCGTCCTCTTCCCCGGCCACCCCGCGCCCCGCTACACCGGAGCAACCGTCTGGCGGTTCGTGGTGCCCGCCCCGAGCGCCCCCTTCACCCCGCACGAGACGTGGGGACGGGGCCGCATATGGGGCACCGTCCCCCTCTCCGGCGGGCGCGTCTACGCCTACGCCCAGGCCGTCGCGCCCCGCCGGGCCGTCTCGCCGGGCGGCGAACCGGCGCAGCTGCGCCGCCTCTTCGGCGACTGGCACCGCCCCGTACCCGACCTGCTCGACGCCGTCGACCCCGCGGCGATCCTGCGCAACGACGTCCACGCCATGACCGCCCCACTCCCGGCCCACCACCACGGCCGCGTCGCCGTCATCGGCGACGCCGCCCACGCCATGCCGCCCAACATCGGCCAGGGCGGCTGCCAGGCCGTCGAGGACGCCGTCGTCCTCGCCCATGTCCTCGCCGGCGCCGGCGAGGACGTGCCGGCGGCCCTGGAGGACTACACCCGCCTCCGCCTGCCGCGCACGACAGCGGTCGTCCGGCGCGCGGAGCGCGTGGCTCGCCTCACCCGCCTCTCCTCGCCCCTGGCCTGCGCCCTGCGCACGGCCGCCGTGACCACGGCCGACCGCCTCGGCCCCCGCATGGTCCTGCGCGGTCTCGACGGCATTGCCGACTGGCACCCGCCGGCCCGGCCGCCCCTGCCGACGCCGGTCGCATGACGGTGCGGCCCGACCCCGTCCGGCCCGTCCGGCGTTCGAGGACGCCGGGCGAAGCCCGGTCCGCGGGCGCGGGGCCCCCGGAAGCGCAGGCGCGAGGGGGCCGCAGGCCCCGCCCGGAAACGGCGCAGGGGCAGGGCCGGGGCTCAGCCGCCCGCACGGCCCCGCATCGCCGCCCAGCGGAAGAACTCCGCCGCGCAGTAGACCGCGAGCACCGCGAGCGCACCGTAGACCGCCCAGTCCCCGGCCCGGGCGTACGGGCTCTCGCCCCTCGCCAGCGGCACGTCGTAGACGGCGGCCGCGCTGCGGTCCGTGCCCAGCCGCTCGCCGATGATCCGGCCGCGCGGGTCGGCCACCGTGCTCACTCCGGTGAGCGTCGCGTGGACCACGGGCCGCCACGTCTCGGCGGCCCGCAGCGCGGCCAGGGAGGCGTGCTGGGCCGGCGCCCAGCTGTCCTGGAAGGTGGACGTGGCCGACTGCGCCACCAGCACCTGCGCCCCGTCCCGCGTCAACTGCCGGGTCATGTCGGGGAACGCCGACTCGAAGCACACCAGCGGGCCGAGCCGCAGGCCGCTGCCGCGGGTGTCGGGCAGCCGCATGACGACCTGCTTCTCCCCGCGCATCCGGTCCTCGCCCGCCGCCTTGCCCACCGAGGTGGCCCAGCCCAGCACCGAGCGGGCCGGGACGTACTCGCCGAAGGGCACCAGCCGCATCTTGTCGTAGCGGTCGCCGGTGGGGCCGTCGGGGCCCACGAGCACCGAACTCTTGAAGATGCCGGGCTTGTCCGAGCGGCGGGCGTCCACGTTGACCAGCAGGTCCGCGCCGACCGTGCGGGAGAGTGCGGCGAGGCGTGCGCTCAGGTCCGGCCGCCGCCCCAGGTCCTGGCCCACACTGCTCTCGCCCCACACCACCAGGTCCAGCCGCTGCCCGGCCAGCCTGCGGGTGAGGTCCTCCTGCACGTCGAAACGGTGCTGCACGCTGCCGCTCCCGTCGACGATCCCGGGCTGGACGACGGCGATGCGCGCGGTGCCGGTGAGGGCGGGCACCGGAGCGCACAGCCACACCGCGCACACCAGCACCGCGCACCCGGTCAGGCCCGTCGCCGCGGCGGCCCGGCCGCGGGGCGTGCACAGCAGTGCCGCCAGCGCGGTGTTGACGGCCACCAGCACCAGGCCGACGAGCCACACCCCGCCCACGGACGCCAGGCGCAGGGCGGGGGCGACCTGCCACTGGCTGGCGCCCAGCAGGCCCCAGGGGCCGCCCAAGTACTCCCAGGAGCGGACGAGTTCGACCAGCAGCCAGCCGCACGGCACCACGAGCAGCGCCGCCGCCACCCGGCCGGGCCCGGGCTCGCCGCCCAGCAGCCGGTGGACGGCCAGCCCCCACGGCAGCCACAACAGGCCCAGCAGGGCGGCCAGTACGAGAATGAAGACGTGCAGGCTCGGCAGCAGCCAGTGGTGCACCGCGAGCAGGAAGCCGGCCCCGCCCAGCCAGCCCTCCAGCGCCGCCCGCCGGGCGCTCGCGGCGGAGCGGAGCAGCAGCAGCCACGGCACGAGGGCCGCCCAGGCCAGCCACCACAGGGCGGGGGTCGGGAAGGCCAGGGCCGGCAGCGCCCCCGCCGCCAGGGCCGCAAGGGCCCGCCACCACGGCATGGCGAGGAACCGGGCCGGTCGCTCCGCCCACGACCGCAGCGTCATGACGTCTCTCCCTCGTGCGCCCCCGTCACCAGTGTGGGGGATGCCCGGTGGCCTGTCCGCGTCACCACGCGGGGGCGAGATCCGGCCATGCGCGGGACGACTCCGCTTATGACGGATCATGGGGAGAAATCCTCGACAACGGTGTGCAATATTCAACCGTTCCTACTCCCCTGGAAAATGCGTTTGGCTTGATGCGATCGAAAACGATCCGAACCGATCCTTGCGCTCCGCACGGGGACCCCGTGCGCCGGTGGCGCATGCGGGTTATCCGCCCCCCGACGTGGGCAGGTACCGCGCAAAAGCGGACAGGAACGCTGCAGTCGGCCTGGGGAGGCGGCGTGACACGCGTACGGGATCGGATCAAGGTCCAGCCCCTGGAGAACGTTCCTTTCTACTGCCCGATACCGCCGGCCATGCATCCGCGGGTTCGCGAGCTCGACCACCTCTCCGTGGAGTGGATGCTGCAGAAACAGCTGGACACGTCGCGGCAGCAACGCAAGCGACTGAGCCAGTGCGACTTCGGCGGGCTCACGGCCAAGACCATGCCCTACGGACAGATGGGCCCCCTCAGCGTCGTGGCGAAGATGCACTCCGTGCTCTTCTCCCTCGACGACGCCCTGTGCGACGAGTCGCGGGCCACCGCCCACGACCTCGCCCACGCGACCTCGCGCATCATGCGCGTCCTGGAGGCGCCCTCGCCCGCGTGGCCCGACGACTCGCCGCACGCGGCCGCGCTGCGCGCGATCCGCACCGAGCTCGCCGACTACGCCAGCCCCCGGCAACTGCGCCGCTGGACCGAGGGCATGCGCATCTACCTGTCGGGCCTGGTGTGGGAGGCGGCCTGTCGCAGGGACCGGGTGCTGCCCACCTTGAACGACTACGCCGCGATGTGGATGCGCGCGATAGGCATGGCGCCCTCGACGGCGCTCATGGACATCGCGGGCGGCTACGACCTGCCCGACCAGGAGCTCGACCGGCCCGAGGTCAGAGCTCTCACCGAGATGACCTGGACTCTCGTCGCATGGGACAACGACTTCTATTCGCGCAACAAGGAGATCCACCGTGCCGGTGACCATCTCAATTTGATCGACGTCCTCGCCCACGAGCGGGGTACGTCGCCCGCCAGGGTGCAGGCCGAGGCCATGGCGATGCGCGACCGCGTCATGACCTGCTTCCTGCGCCTGCGCGAACAGGTCTGGCGCCGCGCCGGGGTGGAGCTGCGCTGCTACCTGGTCGCGCTCGGCCAGTTCGTCCGGGGCCACCTGGACTGGGCGGCCTCCTGCTCCCGGTACGCCGACCCCCGTACGGTGGACCTCTCCGCCTGGTGGGCGACGCGGCCCTCGGACGACAGCACGGCACCGTTGCCCGTCCCGTCGATCGCCTGGTGGTGGGACCTGCTGGAGCAGGACGACTACGACGACTACGACCGTCGCAGCCAGTTCGTGAGCGACCTCCACCAGGAGGACCGCCCCGCGGACGGCGCCGGTGCCCGCGACGGCGCCGGGATGACCACCGACTGTGCGGGGCTTCCCGTCTGAACGTCCGCGTCCGGCCCGGCGGTCAGCTCGGGCCGGCGCGGCCGGTGCGCGGTGAACCGCACCGGCAGCGACGTCAGGTGGCGTGACATCAGGGACGAGCGATAGGTCAGCTCGGACTCCTCGACGGCGAGCGTGAGGTCGGGCAGTCGCAGCAGCAGGGCGTCGATGCCCGTGCCCGCGATGGCCCGGCCCACGTCCTGACCGGGGCACTCGTGCGCGCCGCCACTGAAGGCCAGGTGGGCGCGGTTGCCGTGGATGGGCGCGTCCAGGTCGGGGCGCACGGCCGTGTCCATGTTGGCCGCGGCCAGGCCCAGCACCAGCGCGTCGCCCGCCTTGATCGGCTGGCCCGCGAGCTCGGTGTCCTGGGTCGCCCAGCGGCCCAGGATGGTGATGAACGGCGGCTCGTCCCAGAGCACCTGCTCGACCGCGTCCGGCAGCGTCATGTGGCCGCCCGCCAGCGACGCCCGGAAGCGCACGTCGGTGAGCACCATCTTCAGCGTGTTGGCGATGAGGTTCGCGGTCGTCTCGAACGCGGCGATCAGCACCAGGCGCAGGTGCTGCTGCACCTCGTCGTCCGACAGGCCGGAGGGGTGCTCAAGCATCCAGGTGGTGAAGTCGGCACCGGGCTGCACGCGCTTGCGCGCCACCAGCTTGCGCAGGGTCTCCTGCACGAACTCGTTGCTCGCGACGGCCGTCTCCGTGCCCTTGATCATGTCGCGGGCGGCGCTCACCAACCGGGGGCCGTACTCCTCGGGCATGCCCAGCAGCTGCGTCATCGCCATCATCGGCAGGTGCTCGGCGAACTGGCCCACGAGATCGGCCGTGCCCGCCGCGCAGAAGTGGTCGACCAGCTGGTTCGCGCACTCCGTCACATGCCGGCGGATGCCGCGCTTGTCGAAGCGTGCGATGCCGTCGTTGACGGCGCCGCGCCAGCGCTCGTGCTGCTGGCCGTCGGCGAAGACGCACACCGGCTGCCAGGTGGAGATCGGCGCCAGCGGGTGGTCGGGGGTGAGCCTGCCCTCGCGCATGTCCCGCCAGTGCCGCGAGTCCCGGGAGAAGCGGGAGGGGGTGCGCGTGACGTCCAGGTTCTCCCGGTAGCCCAGCACCAGCCAGGCGGGCAGGTCGCCGTGCAGCAGCACCGGGGCCACCGGGCCGTGCTCGGTGCGCAGCTGCTCGTACAGGCCGTACGGATCGGCCTCGGCCTGCGGGCCGTACAGCCGCGTCACCCCGCCGGGGCCCCGGTCGCCCAGGGCATGGGCCGGGCACTGCGGCGGGGGAGCGGTCAGGGAGTCGGTGCTGGCGTGTTCGGGGGGGTTGGTCACTGTGTCTCCGCGGAAACGGTGGTCAGGGTGTAGAGGTAGCGCATGAGCGCCATGAGCGTGTCGCGGCAGGAGGAGCGGTCGCGGGCGTCGCAGTCGACCATGGGCACGGTCTCGTCCAGGTCCATGGCCACCCGCAGCTCGGACATGGGGTACCTCGGGGCGCCGGGAAAGGCGTTGACGGCGACGACGAACGGCACGCCCCGCTCCTCCAGGCGGCCGATGACGTCGTAGCTGACCTCCATCCGGCGGGTGTCGAGCAGCACCACGGCACCCAGGGCGCCCTCGAAGAGCCCGTTCCACAGGAACCAGAACCGCTCCTGGCCGGGCGTGCCGAAGAGGTAGAGCACCAACTGGTCGTTGATGCTGATGCGACCGAAGTCCATGGCGACCGTGGTCTCGGTCTTGTGCTCGATGCCCGCCAGGTCGTCCACGCCGACCCCGGCCTGGGTCATCGTCTCCTCGGTGGTCAGCGGCCGGATCTCACTGACCGAACCGACCAGGGTCGTCTTGCCGACCCCGAAGCCTCCGACGATCACGACCTTCACGGCCGCGGTGGCGGTGGCAGGAAGGATGTCCTCGCTGCGCGGCCCGGCGTAGCCGTCAGAGCTTTTGTAGTCCATGCATCACCGCCTCAAGGAGACTGACGTCGGGCAGCGCCGCCGCCGGGATCGGGGGCCGGGCCTCCACCCGGCCGCGGGAGAGCAGCTCGGTGAGCACGGGTGTCAGCGTGCTCACCGGGAGCTCGAGGTACGCGGATATCTCCGCCACGGACAGCGGGTAGTCGCACATGCGCACCACGGCGGCGTGCTCCGGCTGCAGACCCGGGTCGGGCTCGCTGCGGGAGACGACCAGCGTCACCAGGTCCAGGTGCGGGGCGGGGGACTTGGCCTCGGCCTCGCCGCCCAGGATGTAGAGCCGGTCGGGGTTGCCGGGCGGCTCGGCACCGGGCTGCCGGGAGTTCTCCGGTTCGCTCATGTCACCGACCCGCTGACCCGGGGCGGACTGGTCAGGTGGGAGCCGATGCGCGCCACCAGGTCGCGCATCTTCATGCCCATCAGCCCGGCGTCCACGTCGTCGTCGGCCAGCACGGCCAGGTAGGCCCCCGCGCCGGCGGCCATCAGGTAGAAGAACCCGCCGTCGACCTCGATCACCACCAGCCGCATCTCGCCGTCCCCGTGCGGGAACTCCGAGGCGATGGCGGTCGAGAGGCTCTGCAGGCCGGCACAGGCGGCGGCGAGCCGGTCGGCCACCTCCGCCTCCGTGCCGTACTGGGCCATGCGCAGGCCGTCCGACGACAGCACGATCACGTGGCGGGTCTGGGGGACGCTGGTGGCCAGGTCCTTGAGCATCCAGTCCATGTTGAACCGCGGCTGCTGCGTCACTTGGCTACTCTTCCTTGTCTGACGGGATGTCACTGGTCGGCTGCCCGTCCTGCTCCGGCAGCTCTCCGTTGATGCCGCTGGTGAAGGCGGCCAGCCACAGTCCCGGCTGGCGCGGCGGCTCCTCCGCGGCGGGTGGCGCGGGAGCGCGGCCCTCGGCGGCCCGTGCCCGCTGCCGCTCGGCGGCCGCGCCCCGGCCGAAGGGCAGCGGGGCCGGACCGCGCCGGCGACGGCGCTGGGGGAGGCCGTTGTCGGCCTGGGGCGGGGGAATGGGGTTGTCCATGATGGGCGAGGACGTCGGCTGCACCGGGATGCCGCCCGGACGGCGCTTCTTCTTCGCCGGCGGAAGCTTGGGGGCTCGGGCGATGTCGCCGCCGGGGAACCGGCTGGCGGTGATCAGCTCCGGCGGGATGACCAGCACCGCGCGGACGCCGCCGTAGGCCGAGGGCCGCAGGGAGACCCGGAAGTCGTAGTCGTCGGCCAGCCGGCTGACCACGGCCAGGCCCAGCCGCGGGGACTCGCCGAGGTCGTCGAGGTCCAGGCCGCCCTCCTTGGACAGCACCCGGTCGGTACGGCGGCGGGCCTCGTCGGTCAGGCCGACGCCGGCGTCCTCGATCTCGATCGCGATGCCGGACTGGATGTCCACGGCGGTCAGGTGCACCCGGGTCTGCGGGGGCGAGTAGCGGGTGGCGTTGTCGAGCAGCTCGGCCAGCGCGTGGATGACGGGCTCGACGGCCGGTCCCACGACGGCGACGTCCGCCACCGAGTGCAGGTCGACACGCTTGTACTCCAGGATCCGGGACATCGCCCCGCGCAGCACGTTGTACAGCGGGATCTCGGAGCGCCACTGCCGGCCGGGGCGCGAGCCGCCGAGGACGGCGATGCTGTCCGCGAGACGGCCGGTCAGGGCGTTGCCGTGGTCCAGGTGCAGCAGGTCCCCGAAGACGTCGGGATTGGTGCCGTGCTTGTGCTCCATCTCCCGGATGTCGTACGCCTGCTGGTGCACGATGGCCTGCATCCGGCGGGCGATGTTGACGAACGCCCGGTGCGCGGCGTCGCGCAGGGCCTCCTCCGCCTGCACCGCCTCGATCACGGAGCGGATCACGGCCCGGTGCGCGGAGGCGAAGGACGGCTCCAGGTCGTGGGAGGGGATCGTCACCCTGACCACCTGGTCGGTGGGGGCGCCCCGGCGCATCAGCTTCAGCGCCTCGGGCAGGACCTCACGGGCGAACCGCCAGGTCTCGGCCTCGTGCTGGTCCAGCCGGTGCTGCAGTTCGGCGTCGCGGTCGGCCTGCCGGCGACGCAGTGCGGTGATCACCCGCCCGCGCCGGGCCGCCTCGGCGGCGGCCAGGGCCACGGCCACTGTGGCGGCGGCCCCGCACCAGGCCACGGGCGCCCGGGCCGCCGGCGTCACGGACAGGACCGCCGCGACCGAGCACACGGCCAGGACCAGGGGGGAGATCAGCCATATCAGTGCCGACGCGGGCCGCCTGGGAGCCGACGAGCCAGAACCAACCATCGAGATCCTCGGGAAACACTTGGTACGGAACGTGGAAAGACTTCGGACGGAATTGCGGACAGCTTGGTGCAGTGCACGGCGGGGAGTGCGTACGGGAGCAGAACGGCGCTCCCGGGGCGGTGCCACAGCACTCGGCCACGGCGGGCCGAAAGTCAAGACGGCTCGCTGCGCGACATGGAGCGTAGCCGGTCCCGTGGTGCTCCGGCGCGAAGTTGTCATATTCGCAGATCGGCCTGACGGGGAATTCGTGGCCCGTCATAATGGCCCGCACAGGGATATGCGAATGCGTTTCCGAACGCGCTGAATGGGCGTTCGGGAGGCGGGGGCGATCACGCTCACGGGTGGTCCTCCGGCGAACCCTGCCCCCGTGCCCGTCGACGGGGCTAGGCTCGGCCCACCACATCCTCCGGGGAGACATCGTCATGTCGGGGCATCAGCGTGAACCGAACCCATCTGCCGCCCTGTTCGAGCGGGAGCGCGAGCTCGCCGTCGTCGAGCAGGCGGTGCACGGCCTGTGCGGCCGAGGTCCTCACGGCAAGGACCGGGAGCCCGGCCGGGACGGCGGGCTGCTGCTCTTCAGCGGCGAGGCGGGCCTGGGCAAGACGGCCCTGCTCAACGAGGCCCGGCGCATGGCCGCCGAATGCGCCTGCTGCACCGTTCTGTTCGGCCGCGGCAGCAAGTCGGCCGAGCAGGTCCCCTTCAATGTCGTCCGCCAGCTGCTGCAGCCCACGCTCGCGGCGATGACGCCCGCCGCCCGGCAGGAGATGCTGGGCGGCTGGTACGACATCGCCGGGCCCGCCCTGGGCATCGTGCCGCCCATCGAGCGGCAGGCCGACCCGCAGGGCGTGCGCGACGGCCTGGACTGGGTGATCACCCAGCTCGCCCAGGGCGGCCGGCGGCTCGTCGTCGTCATCGACGACGCCCACTGGTGCGACCCCGAATCCCTCGGCTGGCTCACCTCCTTCGCCGTGCGGCTGGGAGAACTGCCCCTGCTGCTGGTGCTGGCCTACCGGCCCGAGGAACTGCCCTCCCACACCCCGGCCTTCCGCACACTGGTCGAGGCCAGGGGCGTCCGCCCCGTCGAGCTGCGGGCCCTGACCCCCGAGGCCGTGGCCGGGCTGGTGCGCGAAGCCCTCGGGCAGAAGGCCGACGACCCCTTCTGCCGCGAGGTGTGGGCCGTCACCGGTGGAAACCCCTACGACACGGTCGAGCTGATAGCCAAGGCACAGGACCGCGACATGAACCCGGTGGAGGAGTCGGCCGTGCTGCTGCGCGACCTCGGCGCCGCCGCCCGCGGCAAGGGCCTGGTCGCCCGGCTCGAACAGATGGGTCCCTCCGCCACCCGCTTCGCCTGGGCCGCGGCCGTCCTGGGCACGGAGATCGACGCCAAGCTGGTCACCGGGCTGGCGGGCATGGGCCCCTCGGAGGCGGCCGTCGCCGCCGACCGGCTGCGCGAGGCCCGCATCCTGACCGGTTCCAGCACCCTGGAGTTCGCCCACCCGCTGATCGCCACCGCCGTCTACCGGGCCATCCCGGCCGCGACCCGCACCGCCATGCACGGACAGGCCGCGTGGCTGTCCGCCGACGCCGGCCAGGGCGTGGCCGTCTCCGCCCGCCACCTGCTCGAAGTGCACCCCGACCAGGACCCCGACGTGGTCAGCCAGCTGCGCGCCGCGGCCCGGGAGCACCTCGCGGTCGGCGCACCGGACGCCGCCCGCCGCTGTCTGGAGCGCGCCCTGCAGGAGCCGCCGCCCGAGGAGGAGAAGGCCACCCTGCTGTACGAGCTGGGCTGCGCCACGCTGCTCACCTCGCCCAAGACCACCGTCAACCACCTGCGCAACGCCCTGGAACTGCCCGGGCTCAGCGAGGAACTGCGCGTGGACGCCACCTACCGGCTCTCCCAGGCGTACGCGCACAACAACCAGCTGCGCGAGGCCGCCGACGTGGTGGCCGACCAGGCCTCCCGCACCCCGTCGGGCCCCGGGAGGATGCGCCTGCAGGCCGCCCACTACATGTGGAAGGGCATCCAGATCGAGGAGGAGGACGCCCAGGGCCGCTCCCAGCGCATCGCCGAGCTCGCCTGCCGGCTGGAGGGCCGGGACAACGCCGAGCGCGCTCTGCTGGTGCTGCGCGGCTTCGACGGCATGATCCGCGCCGAGAACGCCCTGCAGGTCACCGAGTTCATCGACCGCGCGCTGGTCGAGGGCCGCCTCGCCGACGGCATGGGCTGGACCAACACCGAGTGGGGCTTCGAGATCCCCAGCGTCGTGGGCATCACCTATGCCTACTGCGACCGGCTCGACGAGGCCCAGGAGCTGTTCGACGAGGCCGTGCGCGCCTTCGAGATCTCCGGCTGGAGCGGCGCCCACCTGGCCTTCGCCCACGACTTCCGCGGCCTGGTGCTGCGCCGCCGCGGCGACCTCGTGGCGGCGGAGGAGGCGCTGCGCAAGGGTCTGGGCCTGGCCGACCGGCTCGGCCCGGGGCTGCCCATCCAGTGGGACGGCACCTGCATGCTCATCGACACCCTCCTGGCCCGAGGCAAGGTCGACGAGGCGCAGGAAGTGGCCGAGAAGAACTCCTTCTGCCCGCCCTACTCACCGGCCATCGTCCTGCCCGACGCCGCCTGTCTGGCGGGCCGGCTGCTGCTGGCGCGGGGCAGGACCAAGGAGGCCGTCGCCGAACTGGAGGCGGCCGGGCGCAGGCTGGAGGAGCGCGGCAGGCACAACACCCTGTGGGCGCCGTGGGCGTTCGACCTGGCCGAGGCGCTCGCGCAGGACGAGCCCGAGCGCGCCCGGGCCCTGTCGGACCAGGCGCTGCAGCACGCCAACCGGTTCGGCACGGAGACCGCCGTCGGTGAGGCGCTGCGCAGGTCGGCCGTCCTGGACGCGCCGACGGAGCGCCTGGCCAAACTTGCCAGAGCCGTGCAGCACCTGCGCCGGGCGCCCTGCCGCTACGAGTTCGCCGCGGCCCTGGTCGACCACGGTCTGGCGCTGCGGGAGTCCGGGCGGCACGACGAAGCGGCCGAACGGCTGCGCGAGGGGCTGACGGTGGCCGAGCAGTGCGGTGCGGACGGCCTCGTCGCCACCGCCCGTACGGCCCTCGGCGAGGACGCCCCGGAGGGTGCCGGGCCCACCGGCTGAGCACGCGCCCGCGGAGCGGGCCGGTGCGTCACGAGGCGCGCCGGCCCGCTTTTCTCGCCGTGGATTTGGCGGGGGTGGCTGTGGCGGTCTTCGGCGTGCTGCTCGCGGCCGATTTCCGTGCGGTCGTCGTTTTGGCCGTGGTCTTCTTGGCCGCGGTCTTTTTCGTTCCCTTGCTCGATTCCGCGGTCGTGCGGGATCGACTTCGATCGCTTGTTTTCGCGGCGGTCTTTTTCGTTGACTTTTTGGCCCCCTCCTTCGCCCCCTCCTCCTTCGTCACCTTCCTGCCCGCCGTATCGATGGACGCCTGCAGCGCGGCCATCAGGTCGATGACGTTGTCGGGCGCCGCCGTGACCTTCTTCTTCGGCACCGGCCGGTGGTCCAGGTGCGCGTCGATGAGCTCGCGCAGCGCCACCTCGTACTCGTCCTCCAGGCCCGAGAGGTCGAAGTCCTCCGACAGGGTGTCCATCAGGCTCGTCGCCATCTTCAGCTCCTGCGGCCGCACGGTGACCGAGTCCGGCGGGGCCAGGCCCTGGGTCTCGCGCACCTCGTCGGGCCAGTACATGGTGTGCAGCGTCATCACGTCCTCGTGGACGCGCAGCACCGCCAGCGACTCCCGGGTGCGCAGCGCGATCTTGGTGACGGCCACCCGCTCCGTCTGCTTCAGCGTCTCCCGCAGCAGGACGTACGGCTTGTGGGCGGCCGGACTGTCGGGGGCGAGGTAGTAGGAGCCGGCCAGGTGCACCGGGTCGATCCGGTCGGCGTCGACGAAGGCCAGCACGTCGATGAGCTTCTTGCTGGGCACGGGCAGCTTCGTCAGCTCGTCCTGGGTGATCATGGCCGTGTGGCCCTCGTCGTCCTCGAAGCCCTTGGCGACGTGCTCGTAGTCGACCTCCTTGCCACAGGCGTCGCACACGCGCTTCATGTGGATCCGGCCGCCGTCGGCGTCGTGGACCATGTGCAGCCGGACCCCGTGCTCCTGGATGGCGGCGTAGAGCCGTACGGGAACGGAGACCAGGCCGAACCCGATGGCGCCCTTCCACATCGTCCGCATAGTTTCCACCCTTCGCGGGGAATTCCTACCTTATGCCCGCTTCCTCGGACAGGCAGGAGCGGCAGGTGGTGGAGATCGAGGGACACCGGCTGTCGCTCTCCCACCTCGACCGGCTGCTGTTCCCCGAGTCGGGGCACACCAAGGCGCAGGTGCTCCGCTACTACGCCGGGATCGCCCCCGCGCTGCTGCCCCACGCCGAGGGGCGCGCGGCCTCCTTCGTCCGCGCCCCCGAGGGCCCCGGCGGACAGAGCTGGGTCGCCAAGAATCCGCCTAACGGCTCGCCCGCCTGGGTGCCCCGGGCCCCCGTCCGGCACCGCGAGGGCACCACCGAGCAGGTGATGGTCGACACCACCGCCGCCCTGATCGCCATGGTCAACCTCGGCGCGTACGAGGTGCACGTGCCGCAGTGGCGCGCCGCGGCCGGGCCCGACGCCCACGACCGCCTCGTCCTCGACCTCGACCCCGGCCCCGGGGTGGACCTGGTCGTGTGCTGCCGCGTCGCCCAGCGGCTGCGCCAGCTCCTCGCCGACGACGGGCTCACCGCCCACCCGGTCGTCTCCGGCGCCAAGGGGCTCCACCTGTACGCCCCCATCGAGCCGGCCCCCGGGCGGGCCGCCGGCCACTACGCCAAGGCGCTGGCCACGCGCCTGATGAAGGAGCACCCGGGGCTGATCGTGGTGTCCATGGTGCGGGCCGAACGGCGGGGCAAGGTCCTCGTCGACTGGTCGCAGAACGCCTCCGCGAAGACGACGGCCGCGCCGTACACGGTGCGGGTGCTGCCGGGCCGGCCGGGGGTGGCGGCGCCGGTGACGTGGGAGGAGGTGGCGGCCTGCGAGGATCCCGCGGACCTGGCGTTCACGCCGGAGGAGGTGCTGGAGCGCTTCACGGCGGACGGGGACCTGCTGGCCGGGCTCGCCGCGAGTGAGGAGCGCGCGCCGCTTCCCTAGAGGCTCCTGGACAGCCCCTGGAGGCTCCGGGACAGGCGGATCACGGGGCCAGATCCGTCAGGTCCGGTCGGAGTCGGTGCCACGTCGGCTGCCGCAGCAGCCCCGTCGCCGTCCACCCCGTGAACGTCACTTCCGCCACCAGCCGCGGTTCGACGAAGTGCGCGCCGCGCACGTCCACCGGCCCGGTGAAGGGCGACGTCGGGCGCGCCAGCACCGCCAGGTAGCGGGCCAGGTCGCGGCGTTCGTACTCGGAGAGCCCGGAGCCCACCGCCCCCGTGTAGCGCAGCCCCGCCGCCTCCCACTGCCCCGTCAGCACCGCCCCCGGCAGGCCCGTCAGGGCGCCCCGGCCCTCCGTCCAGCCGCCGATGACCGCGTCCAGGGTGACGACGTGCTTGGTCTTGCGCCAGTCGGGTGAGCGCAGCCCCGGCGTGTACGGCGACGACAGCCGCTTGGCGAGGACGCCCTCGAAGCCGCTGCCGAGCGTGGCCTCCCAGGCCCGCTGTCCGTGGCCCTCCAGATGGGCCGGCGCCGACCAGTTCGCTCCGGCGAGGCCGAGCCCGGCCAGGGCGGCCCGTCGTTCCCGGTAGCCCAGGGCCAGCAGTGAGGCGCCGTCGAGGTGCATGACGTCGAAGAGCATGAGGTGCACGGGATGGCGCAGGGCGAGCTCCGCAGCACGCCGCGGGTTGAGCACGCCCATGCGCCGCTGGAGCAGGCCGAAGTCGGGACGACCGGCCTCGTCCAGGACCACCACCTCGCCGTCGAGCACCGCGCTGCGGCCGGTCAGCTGCTCGCCGAGGCCCTGGAGTTCGGGGTAGGTGCGGGTGGCGTCGTTGCCGGCCCGGGTGATCAGGCGCAGTGTGCCGTCGCCGGGCACTTCGACGATGCAGCGGATGCCGTCCCACTTGACCTCGAAGCCCCAGGCGGTGTCCTCGCCGGGGCCGGGCAGCGGCCCGGGGGTGGCGAGCATGGGCCGGATCCGGGGGAGTTCGGCGGGCGTCGGGGTCACGTGGAGCCGGTCCAGTCCAGCAGGCGGTCCATCGGCCAGGTGGTGATGATGCGGTCGGCGGGGATCCCGCACTCCTCGGCCCGCGCGCAGCCGTGGATCTGCCAGTCGAGCTGGCCGGGGGCGTGGGCGTCGCTGTCGATGGAGAACAGCACGCCGGCGTCGAGGGCCCGGCGCAGCAGCCGCCGGGGCGGATCCAGTCGTTCGGGCCGGGAGTTGATCTCGACGGCGGTGCCGAAGCGGGCGCAGGCGGCGAAGACCATGTCGGCGTCGAACTGCGACTCCGGCCGTCCCCGGCCGCCGTGCAGCCGGCCGGTGCAGTGGCCGAGGACGTCCACCAGCGGGCTGGCGACGGCGGCGACCAGGCGCCGGGTCATGCTCTCGGCGTCCATCCGCAGCTTGGAGTGGACGGAGGCGACCACCACGTCCAGTTGTTCGAGCAGTTCCTGTTCCTGGTCGAGGGAGCCGTCGTCGAGGATGTCGCACTCGATGCCGGTCAGCAGGCGGAAGCCGTCACCGAGGCGCTCGTTGACCTCCGCGACCACCTGCAGCTGCTCGCGCAGCCGCTCGGCGGACAGACCGCGGGCCACGGTGAGCCGGGGCGAGTGGTCGGTCAGGACGGCCCACTCGTGGCCGAGCGCCTTGGCGGTCCGGGCCATCTCCTCGATCGGGCTGCCCCCGTCGGACCAGTCCGAGTGCAGGTGGCAGTCGCCGCGCAGGGCCGCCCGCAGCGCCCGACCGCCCTCGTCGAGCGGACCGCCGGTCTCCTCCTCCAACCGGGCCAGGTAGCCGGGCACCTCGCCGCGCAGCGCCTCGATCGCCGCGGTCGCCGTCTTGGGGCCGACGCCCTTGAGGTCCGTCAGTGTCCCCGCGTCCGCGCGGCGGCGCAGTTCCCCCTCCGGCAGGGCCGCGAGCGTGGCTGCGGCCGTGCGGAAGGCCTTGACGCGGTACGTGGGAGCCTGGCTGCGCTCCAGCAGGAACGCGATGCGCTCCAGCGCCTCCACGGGGTCCATCGCACCACCTCCACCCCACCACCGTGCGGCACCCGGCGGGCGGACGCACGTGTTCGCCCGGTGCCCGGGACGGGCAGGTCACTCCTGCCGTTTCCGTCAGCGAGAGGAGAGCGGGACGAGCAAGGCGCAGCGCGGGCCCGGTGATGCGGGGCACCGCCGGGTGGTGGTCCTGGGCGGCAGCCTGGCGGGCATGCTGGCCGCCGCCGCGCTGGCGGGGCACGCCGGGGAGGTGGTGGTCGTCGAGCGGGACGTACTGCCGCAGGAGGCCCGGCCGCGCAAGGGCCTGCCGCAGGCCCGCCATGCCCATCTGCTGATGTCGGGCGGCGCCCGGGCGATGGAGTCGCTGCTGCCGGGCGTGACGGCCGGGTGGCTGGCGGCGGGCGGCCGGCGGGTGCCGCTGCCGACGGCGCTGGTGTCGCTGTCGGCACAGGGCTGGATCCCCCGGACGAGCGAACTGCAGTACGTGATCGCCTGCAGCCGCGACCTGCTGGACCTGGTCGTCCGCGAACGGGTGCGGGCGCTGCCGGGGGTGCGGTTCCTGGAGGGGACCGAGGTGCTGGGGCTCACCGGCGACGCCCGGCAGGTCACGGGCGTACGGCTGCGGGAGCCGGCCTCGGGCGAGGAGCGGTCCCTGGCGGCCGCCTTCGTCGTCGACGCCACCGGCCGGGCCTCGCGGGCGCCGCGGTGGCTGACCGGGCTGGGGCTGCCGCCCGTGCGGGAGGTCACGGTGGACTCCGGGCTGGTCTATGCCACCCGGATCTTCCGGGCCCCGCCGGGCTCGGAGGACTTCCCCGTCGTCAGCGTCGCCCCGGAGCCGGGCACCTCCCGGCCGGGCCGGGCCGCGGCGATGCACCCCATCGAGGGCGGCCGCTGGCTGGTGACCCTCTCCGGCACCCGCGGCGGCGAGCCGACGGCGGTGAACGAGGAGTTCGAGCCCTTCGCCCGCACCCTGCGCCACCCGATCATCGCGGACCTCGTCGCCACCTCCGAGCCGCTGACCGACGTGCGCCTGACGCGCTCCACCGTCAACCAGCGCCGCCACTTCGAGCGGCTGGGCGCCTGGCCGGGCGGCTTCGTCGTGACCGGTGACGCCCTGGCCGCGTTCAACCCGGTCTACGGGCACGGCATGTCGGTGGCGGCCATGGCCGCGGTGGCCCTGCGCGGGCTCCTGCCCGACGGCGGCCTGACCGACCCGCGGCTCGCGCGCCGGGCGCAGCAGGCGATCGCCCGTACGGCCGAGGCGGCCTGGTCCATGGCGGTGGGGGAGGACGTGCACTACCCCGGCGCCATCGGCGAACGGCCGCCGGCCGCGGCCCGCCTCCTGCGCGGCTATGTGCAGCGAATGATGCGCACGGCCACCGTGGATCCCGTGGTGACGCGGGCGCTGATCGACGTGATGTCCCTCTCCCGCCCCCTGCCGGCGGTCTTCGCCCCCGCGGTGGCGCTGCGGGTGCTGCGCGGCCCGACCACGGCGCCGCCGGCGGGCCCGCCGATCACCGCCGCGGAACTGGCCCTGGCGGGCCTGGCCCCCACCGAACCGGACCCGTGCGACCCGGCGCCCCGCTGAGGGGGCGCCCCGTCAGGGGCGCGGGGAACTGCGCGATCGGCCACCGGCGGCCTGCAGTCGACGCGGCGGCCGCGCGCATCTGCGGGCGCGTCGTGGCTTGTCGCGCAGTTCCCCGCGCCCCTGACGGGGCGCTGCACCGCGGCCTGGCCGCTACGGCTTCGCCAGGCGCGTGGGCGGCAGGAACTCGCCCTGCAGGGTGCGGTGCCACCAGGCGCCCGTCTCGCGGAGCTCGCGCCACGTCGTGAAGCGGTACCGGTACAGCCGGGCCCGTACGTGGGTCGGTGGGGTGTCGGGGAAGGGGTTGTGGCGCAGGAGGCGCAGGGTCGGCGGGTCGGCCGTCAGGAGCCGTTCGACGAAGGGGCCGAACCAGTCGCGGGCATAGCCCGGTGAGATCCCGGCGAACCACATGAGCCAGTCGAGTCGCAGGTGGTACGGGGCGTACTGGCGTGGCAGCCGCCCCGGCGCGCCGGGCTTGCCCTTGAAGCCGTACTCCCGCCAGACGGTCGTGGTGCTCGGCACCGGCTCGTCGGTGCCCTCGACCACCACCTCGTAGCGGCGGCGGTTGATGCTGCCGAAGGCGCCGTACGTGTTGACCAGGTGGAAGGCGTTGAACGACATGTTCATGCGCTGCTGCCGCGACAGCAGGTTGCGCGCCGGCCACCAGCTCAGGACGGCCACCAGGGCGGCCGCGGCGAGCACCAGCACCTCGTACCACAGCGGTGCGCCGCCGGCCGGGGCCGGCTCCGGCAGGGAGAACAGCTGTGCCATGGCCGAGCCGTCGACCGCGGAGAAGGCCAGGACGATGGTCACCCAGTTGAGCCAGGCGAAGTTGCCCGAGGCCACCAGCCACAGCTGGGTGACGATGATCAGCCCCGCCGCCACGCTTGCGTACGGCTGGGGGGTGAAGAGCCCGAAGGGCACGACGAGCTGTGCCACGTGGTTGGCGCCCGTCTCCACCCGGTGCAGCGGCTTGGGCAGGTGGTGGAAGAACCAGCTGAGCGGGCCGGGCATGGGCTGGGTCTCGTGGTGGTAGTACAGGCAGGTCAGGTCCCGCCAGCAGGGGTCGCCGCGCAGTTTGATCAGGCCTGCGCCGAATTCGACGCGGAAGACCAGCCAGCGCATCAGCCACAGCACGAGCACCGGGGCGTCGGTGCGCGCGTTGCCGAGGAAGACGGCGAGGAATCCGGCCTCCAGCAGCAGCGACTCCCAGCCGAAGCTGTACCAGGTCTGGCCCACGTTGACGATCGACAGGTACATGGCCCACAGCAGTGCCCACATCACCATCGCGGCCCACAGCGGCACCGCGTCCGCGGCGCCTGCGACGACCGCCGCGGACAGCAGTGTCCCGCTCCAGGACCAGGCGGCGAAGAAGCGGTCGGAGTAGTGGGCGTGGAAGACGCTGGGCGCCCGGCGCCAGGTGACGTACGCCAGGTAGCGGGGGACCGGCAGCATCCCCCGTTCGCCGATCAGCGCCCGGAACTGCAGGGCCGCGGCCAGGAAGGCGATCAGGTAGAGGGCCGCGAGGCCGCGCTGCAGCACCAGCCGGCTCAGCCCGTACCCGCCGGCCGTGAACCACTCCATGCCGGTATCCGTACCACCGGGCCGCCCGGCCGATCACCGTCGCATCGAAGAAACCGATAAAAGGTGGCAAAGTTGCTCATATGGTTGATCGGGGAGCGACGACGCCTGCCGTGCCGCCGCCGGAGGACTGGCCCGCCCGCCCGGAGACGGCCCTCGCCCTCAACCGGATGGGCAGCTTCGACTGGGACCTCGGCAGCGGCCGCATCCACCTGGACGAGCAGGCGCGCGAGGTGCTCGGCGTGTCCCCGGACGTCTTCCACGGCCACATCGACGAGCTCGTCGGCCGGCTGCCGCGCACCGACGCCATGCGGGTGGACGGCGAGGTCGCCCGCGCGCTGAAGGACGGCAGCGAGATCTACGGCGTCTACTACCGGGTCCGGCTGCCCGACGGTGGCCTGCGCTGGACGTACGCGCAAGGGCGCATCCGGCGCGACGAGGCCGGTCGGCCCAGCCGCATCGTCGGCATCGTGCGCGACGCCACCGAGGAACTGGGCCACGGCGCCCCGCGCGAAGTGGACGACGACCGCCGCCACCAGACCACCGTCGTCGAGACCACTACCGCCGCTCTCGCCCACGCCCGCACCGTCCAGGACGTGATCGACTTCTTCAAGGACCCGCGCGCCGTCGAGTACCTCGGCTCCGACCTGCTCGTCCTCGGCCTGCTCGACTCCGGCCGCATCCACCTCGTCGCCGAGGGGCCCTCCGAGCACTTCATCCCCGGCACCCGCTACACCCGCATCGACGACAACTTCCCCATGAGCGAGGTGATCCGCACCCTGGCCCCGCGCTTCATCGAGTCCCCGGAGGAGTTCGCCACCTGCTACCCCTGGCTGTACGAGCGCATCAGGGACATCGGCATCGCCTCGGCCGCCTACCTCCCGCTGATCGCCCAGGGCCGGGCGATTGGCGCCCTCGGCCTGCTCTACCGGGAGTCCCGCGGCTTCACCCGCCAGGAACGCAACCTCTTCATCGCCCTCGGCAGCAGCCTCGCCCAGGCCATAGCCCGCGCCATGCTCTTCGACCAGGAGCACGACCTGGCCGAGGGCCTGCAGCAGTCCATGCTGCCCCGCCGGCTGCCCGACGTCCCCGGCGCCCAGATCGCCGCCCGCTACCGCTCGGCCCGCATGGGCCGCGACATCGGCGGCGACTGGTACGACGCGATCCCCCTGCCCGGCGGCCGGGTCGGCGCCGTCATCGGCGACGTCCAGGGCCACGACACCCACGCCGCCGCCGTCATGGGCCAGCTGCGCATCGTGCTGCGCGCCTACGCCACCGAGGGCCACGCCCCCGCCACCGTCATGGCCCGCGCCTCCGTCTTCCTCCACGAACTGGAGACCGACCGCTTCGCCACCTGCACCTACGCCGAGGCCGACCTGGCCACCGGAGTCGTCCACCTCGTCCGCGCCGGCCACATGGACCCGCTGCTGCGCCACACCGACGGCACCTGCCGCCGCCTGCCGGTCTCCGGCGGCCTGCCGCTCGGGCTGTCCGCCGAGTTCGGCCGCCCCGACTACCCGGTGACCACCATGGAACTGGACCCGGGCGAGACGCTGCTGCTGTTCACCGACGGCCTGGTCGAACAGCCCGGCTCCGACCTCGACGAGGGCATGCGGCACCTGACCGGCCTCGTCCGCAAGGGCCCCTACGACCTGGACGGGCTCGCCGACCTGCTGTGCGAGGACGTGGGCGAACGGCTCGGCGAGGACGACATGGCCCTGTTGCTGCTGCGCCGGCACGGCCCGGCCACCCGCGGCGGCGGCCGCCTCCAGCAGCACATCGCCCCCGCCGACCCCGAGGCCCTCTCCGCCGGCCGGCACATGATCCGCGCCGCCGTGCGGGCCTGGGGCGCCCGCGAACGCGCCGACGAAATCGAACTGGTCGCCGACGAGTTGGTCACCAACGCCCTGCTGCACACCGACGGCGCGGCGGTCGTGACGATCCGTATGCTCACCGGGCCCGTGCGCCGCCTGCGCGTCGAGGTCGAGGACCGCTCCAGCGCCCTGCCCCGCCGCCGGGAACCGGGCGAATCCGGCGTCTCCGGCCGCGGCCTGATGCTCGTCGACCGCCTCGCCGACACCTGGGGCGTCGAACCGCGCGGTTCCGGAAAATCCGTCTGGTGCGAGTTCGTCGTGACCGACGGACACCGCGAGGAGGACCGGCCCGCCGACTGAAGCAGGCGGCGACCACACGACCACACCCCGGAAGAGGCCAAGGTCACAGCCGTTGCCCCTGCTGCCGGGCGGGCCCGCTCCCCTAACGTTCCCCCCATGACGGTCCTGCCTGATGACGGCTTCGTCCTGGCCGCCGAATTCCCGCCCGCGACCCGCGAACAGTGGCAGCGCCTCGTCCAAGGGGTCCTCGCCAAGGCGGGCGGTACGGCGGAGGGCGCGGCTGCCGAGGACGCCCTGGCCACCGCCCTCGAGGACGGGCTGGCCACGCGCCCCCTCTACACCGCGGACGACGGCCGCGCCGCGGCCGCCGCCACCGGCTGGCCCGGCTTCCCGCCCTTCGTGCGCGGCGCCCGGCCCGAGGGCACCACCACCGGCTGGGACGTACGCCAGCACCACCGCGACCCCGACCCGCGCCGCACCAACGAGGCCGTCCTCGCCGACCTGGAGAACGGCGTCACCAGCCTGTGGCTCGCCACCGGCGGAGCGCATCTGCCCGTCGAGGCCCTGCCCACCGCCCTCGACGGCGTCTACCTCGACCTCGCCCCCGTCGTCCTCGACGCCGGAGCCGAGTTCGAGGCCGCGGCCGGGCAGCTGCTGCGCCTGTACGACGAGCGCGGCCTGGCCCCCGGGGCCCCGCGCGGCAACCTCGGCGCCGACCCGCTGGGCACCCTCGCCCGCACCGGCACCGACGCCGACCCCACCGGCCCCCTCGCGGCCGCCGCCGCCCTCGCCGAACGGTGCCTGACGACCCGTCCCGGCGTGCGCGCCCTGACCGTCGACGCACTGCCCTACCACGAGGCCGGCGCGTCCCCAGCCCAGGAACTGGGCTGCTCCCTGGCCACCGGCGTCGCCTACCTGCGCGCCCTCACCGACGCCGGCCTCGGCGTCGAGCAGGCACTGGCCCAGCTGGAGTTCCGCTACGCGGCCACCGCCGACCAGTTCGTGACCATCGCCAAACTGCGCGCCGCACGCCGTCTGTGGGCGCGCGTCGCCGAGGTCAGCGGCGCCGCGCCAGCCGCCGGCGCCCAGCGCCAGCATGCCGTGACCTCCCCGGTGATGATGACACGCCGCGACCCGTGGGTGAACATGCTGCGCACCACCATCGCATGCCTGGCCGCGGGCGTCGGCGGCGCGGAGGCGGTGACCGTCCTGCCCTTCGATCAGGCCCTCGGCCTGCCCGACGCCTTCGCCCGCCGCATCGCCCGCAACACCTCGTCGATCCTGCTGGAGGAGTCCCACCTCGCCCGCGTCGCCGACCCGGCCGGCGGATCCTGGTACGTCGAGCGGCTCACCGACGAACTCGCCCACGCCGCCTGGACCTTCTTCCAGGAACTCGAAAGCGCCGGCGGCCAGGCCGCCGCACTGCGCTCCGGGCTGGTCGGCGAACGCCTCGCCGCCACCTGGGAGGAGCGCTCCCGGCGCCTGGCCACCCGCCGCGAACCGGTTACCGGCGTCAGCGAGTTCCCGCACCTCGCCGAGCAGCCCGTCCACCGGGAGCCCGCTCCCGCCGCCCCCGCCGGCGGCCTGCCCCGGGTGCGCCGCGACGAGGCATACGAGGCCCTGCGGGCCCGCTCCGACGCCCACCTCGCCGCCACCGGCGCCCGCCCGCGCGTCCTGCTCGCCACCCTCGGCCCCGCCGCCGCGCACACCGGGCGCGCCACCTTCGCCGCCAACCTCTTCCAGGCCGGCGGCATCGAACCCGTCCAGGCCGCCGTCGACGCCGACACGGCCGCCGGCGCCCTGGCGGACAGCGGCACCACCGTCGCCTGCCTGTGCTCCAGCGACGCCCTCTACGCCGAGCAGGCCCCCGCCGTCGCCGCCGCCCTCAGGGCGGCCGGCGCCACCCGCGTGCACCTCGCGGGGAAGGCCTCCGGCGACCAGCGGGAATCCTTCGAACGGGCCGGCATCGACGCGTTCGTCTTCGCCGGCGGCGACGCCGTCGCCGTCCTGTCCTCCGTCCTGGACCACCTGGGAGTGGCGTGATGCGCATTCCGGACTTCTCCCGCATCGACCTGGGCACCCCCGGCGACGGCCCGGCCGACGCCGCCGCCTGGCGCTCGGCCCTGAAGGAGAGCACCGGCCACCGGGCCGAGGACCTGGTGTGGGAGACCCCCGAGGGCATCGGCGTCAAGCCGCTCTACACCGACGAGGACCTCGCCGGCCTGGACTTCCTCGGCACCTACCCGGGCATCGCGCCCTACCTGCGCGGCCCCTACCCGACGATGTACGTCAACCAGCCCTGGACCATCCGGCAGTACGCCGGCTTCTCCACGGCCGAGGAGTCCAACGCCTTCTACCGCCGCAACCTCGCGGCCGGCCAGAAGGGCCTGTCCGTCGCCTTCGACCTGCCCACCCACCGCGGCTACGACAGCGACCACCCGCGCGTGACCGGCGACGTGGGCATGGCCGGCGTCGCCATCGACTCCATCTACGACATGCGGCAGCTGTTCGACGGCATCCCGCTGGACCGCATGACCGTCTCCATGACGATGAACGGCGCCGTGCTGCCCGTCCTCGCGCTGTACATCGTCGCCGCCGAGGAACAGGGCGTACCGCCCGAGAAGCTGGCCGGGACCATCCAGAACGACATCCTCAAGGAGTTCATGGTCCGCAACACCTACATCTACCCGCCCCGGCCCTCGATGCGGATCATCTCCGACATCTTCGCGTACACCTCGCAGAGGATGCCGCGCTACAACTCCATCTCCATCTCCGGCTACCACATCCAGGAAGCCGGCGCCACGGCCGACCTCGAGCTCGCCTACACCCTCGCCGACGGCGTGGAGTACCTGCGCGCCGGCCGCGAGGCCGGCCTCGACGTCGACGCCTTCGCCCCCCGCCTGTCCTTCTTCTGGGCGATCGGCATGAACTTCTTCATGGAGATCGCCAAACTGCGGGCCGCCCGGCTGCTGTGGGCCAGGCTCGTCGCACAGTTCGAGCCGAAGAACACCAAGTCGCTGTCGCTGCGCACCCATTCGCAGACCTCCGGCTGGTCGCTGACCGCCCAGGACGTCTTCAACAACGTCGCCCGCACCTGCGTCGAGGCCATGGCCGCCACCCAGGGTCACACCCAGTCCCTGCACACCAACGCCCTCGACGAGGCCCTGGCCCTGCCCACCGACTTCTCCGCCCGCATCGCCCGCAACACCCAGCTGCTGCTGCAGCAGGAGTCCGGCACCTGCCGCGTCATCGACCCCTGGGGCGGCAGCGCCTACGTCGAACGCCTCACCCACGACCTGGCCCGCCGCGCCTGGCAGCACATCCAGGAGGTCGAGGCCGCCGGCGGCATGGCCCGGGCCATCGACGCCGGCATCCCCAAGATGCGCGTCGAGGAGGCCGCGGCCCGCACCCAGGCTCGTATCGACTCCGGCCGGCAGCCGGTCATCGGCGTCAACAAGTACCGGGTCGAGGCCGACGAGCAGATCGAGGTGCTCAAGGTCGACAACTCCTCCGTCCGCGCCCAGCAGATCGACAAGCTCCGCCGGCTGCGCGCCGAACGCGACGAGGCCGCCTGCCAGGACGCCCTGCGCGCCCTGACGAACGCCGCCGCGGCCGGCCCCGGCCCCGGCCTGGAGGGCAACCTCCTCGCCCTCGCCGTCGACGCCGCCCGCGCCAAGGCCACCGTCGGCGAGATCTCCGACGCCCTGGAGAAGGTCTACGGACGTCACGCCGGCCAGATCCGTACGATCTCCGGTGTGTACCGCGAAGAGGCAGGACAGTCGGCCGCCGTCGAACGCACCCGCACCCTGGTCGAGGCGTTCGAGCAGGAGGAGGGCCGCCGGCCGCGCATCCTGGTCGCCAAGATGGGCCAGGACGGCCACGACCGCGGCCAGAAGGTCATCGCCAGCGCCTTCGCCGACCTCGGCTTCGACGTCGACGTCGGCCCCCTCTTCCAGACCCCCGCCGAGGTCGCCCGGCAGGCGGTGGAGGCCGACGTGCACATCGTCGGCGTCTCCTCGCTGGCCGCCGGCCACCTCACGCTCGTCCCCGCCCTGCGGGAGGAGCTGGCGGAACAGGGCCGCGAGGACATCATGATCGTGGTGGGCGGCGTCATCCCGCCCCAGGACGTGCCGACCCTGCTGGAGATGGGCGCCGCCGCGGTCTTCCCGCCCGGCACGGTCATCCCCGATGCCGCCCACGACCTGCTGAAGACCCTCGCCGGGGTCCTCGGCCACGAGCTGTGATCGCATGGCCCGCGCGATAGACACCGACGCCTACGTCAAGGGCGTTCTCGACGGCAGGCGGGCCGCCGTCGCGCGCGCCATCACCCTCGTCGAGTCCAGCCGCGGCGACCACCGCGAGCACGCCCAGCGCATGCTCACCGAACTCCTGCCGCACGCCGGGCGCGCCCGTCGCATCGGCGTCACCGGCGTGCCCGGCGTCGGCAAGTCCACCTTCATCGATGCCTTCGGCACCATGCTCACCGGGCTCGGCCATCGCGTCGCCGTCCTCGCCGTCGACCCGTCCTCCGGGCGCACCGGCGGCAGCATCCTCGGCGACAAGACCCGCATGGAACGCCTGGCCGTCGACCCCGCCGCCTTCGTCCGCCCCTCGCCGACCGCCGGCACCCTCGGCGGCGTCGCCCGCGCCACCCGCGAGGCCATGGTGGTCATGGAGGCCGCCGGCTACGACGTGGTGCTCGTCGAAACGGTCGGAGTCGGGCAGTCCGAGACGGCCGTCGCCGGCATGGTCGACACCTTCCTGCTCCTGACCCTCGCCCGCACCGGCGACCAGCTCCAGGGCATCAAGAAGGGCGTCCTGGAACTGGCCGACGTCATCGCCGTCAACAAGGCCGACGGACCGCACGAACGCGACGCGAAGGCCGCGGCACGCGAACTGGCGGGCGCCCTGCGGCTGCTGCACGGCCCCGACGCCGCCTGGAACGCGCCCGTCCTCACCTGCAGCGGCCGCGAGGGCGCGGGCCTGGACGTGCTGTGGGAGCGCATCGAACAGCACCGCCGGGTCCTGGACGCCACGGGCGCGCTGGCCGCGCGCCGCCAGGGGCAGCAGGTGGAGTGGGTCTGGAGCATGGTCCGCGACCAACTCCTGACGGAACTGCGGCAACACGAGGGCGTACGGACGCTGGCGCCGGAACTGGAGCGCGAGGTCGCGGCGGGCACCCTCCCCGCCAGCACCGCGGCCCAGCGCCTCCTGCGGGCGTTCCGGGGCGAGGAGTAGAGCCCCGCCCCGGGGCTTTGCCCCTCGGAGCCCCGGGACCGCGCTTCGCCCGGTGGCCCCGAACGCCGGCCGGGCCGCACGGCCCGCTCCACCCCCGGGTCCGGCCCCCGGCCGAACGTGGCATCCTGAGCCGTCACAGTTCGCCGGACCGAGGGTGCACCACATGAGACTCTGCTTCCTGGTGGAGGAGCAGTACCGGCACGACGGCATGCCGGTGGACGTCATCCGCCAACTCACTGCCTGGGGGCATCACGTGGACGTGCTGCGCCCCGGCAGCTCCCTGGTTCCCCTTTCCGAAGCGGTACGAACCGGGCAGCACGACGCATGGGTGCTCAAGACGGTCTCCGGCGGTCCGGGGCTGAGCCTTCTCGAAGCCGCCGCGGCCGTGGGTGTGGTGACCGTCAACGACGCCCGTTCGATCCGTGCCGTGCGCGACAAGGTGCGGGCCGCGGTCGTGGCGGAGGCCCACGGACTGCCGGTGCCGCCGACGTTCGCCGCGGCGGACGCCCGGCAGTTCGCCGAGCTGCCCGAGTCGCTGTTCCCGCTGGTCGTCAAGCCGGCCGACGGCAGTTCGGGCCGCGCCGTACGGCTCGTGGCATCCCCCGACCAGCTGCTGCCCACGGCCACCGGATCCCTGCTCATCGCCCAGCCCTACGTGGCCAACTCCGGCACCGATCTCAAGGTCTACTGCGTCGACGGCGAGTTCCACGGCACCGAGCGCCGCAGCCCCCTGCACCCGGACCGCCCGGCCCACGAGCGCACCGTGCCGCTGCCGCCCGCAATCGCCGCCGTCGCCGCCGCGGTCGGCGAGGCGTACGGCCTCGACCTGTACGGCGTGGACATCGTGCTGGGCCCCGACGGGCCCGTGGTCGTGGACGTCAACGACTTCCCCAGCTTCCGCCAGGTGCCGGACGCCGTCGCCAAGGTCTCCCGGGCCGTGCTGCGCCTCGCGGCACGCACGGATGCCGCACCCCTCACGCACGCGGCCGGCGGCCTCGCATGAGGATATGCCTGCTCACCCCCGACCCGACGCACCCGCTGCTCGCCGAGACCACGGCCCTGCTGACCCCCCGCCACGAGGTGGAGTGGCTCGACCCGGGCACCTACGAGGGCCTGCCGGAGCCGGCCGGGCTCGCCGACGTCTACCTGCTCAAGACCCGCACACCGCGCGCCCTGGAGCTGGCCCGCCACCTGGAGACGCACGGCGCCCCCGTCATCAATTCCGCCTCGGCCACCGAGCTGTGCCAGGACCGCACCGCCATGGCGGAGGTCGCGCTGCGCGCCGGGCTGCCGTTCGTGACCACCCGCACCGAGCCCTCGCTGGCGGGGTTCGCCGCGGCCGGCGGGCCCGGCGACCCGGTGGTCGTCAAGAGCCGGCACAGCCGCCGCGGCGACCTGGTCGCCCTCGTCGACGGCCCGGAGCGTCTCGCGGAGCTGGCCGGGCAGTGGCCGGGGGAGCCCGTCGTCGTCCAGCCCTTCACCCCCAACGACGGCTGGGACCACAAGCTGTGGGTGGTCGCGGACGAGATCTTCGCCGCCCTGCGCCGCTCGGAGCTGGCCCCGCCCGTCCCCGGCCCGCGCACCCGCTCCTTTCCCCCGGCGGACCTGCCGCCGGGGTGGCTGGAGGTGGTGCGCCGGGTGGGCGAGGTCTTCGCGCTGGACGTCTACGGCGTGGACCTGCTGGACGCCGGCGGACAGCCGGTGATCGTCGACATCAACGCCTTCCCCGGCATCCGCGGCCAGCAGGGCGCCCCCCACGCACTGGCCGCCCTGGCCCTGCGCACGGCCACCGGCAGCCGCGGGCCCCGCGTGCCGGCGGTCAGCCCCTGACGGCCCGCGCAGCGGTCAGCCGCCCACCGTGTCGAGCACCGGCAGCAGGGCGTCGGGACGCCGGTCGACCGGGAGGTGCTCCACCAGGTGCACCGCGCAGCCGATGCGGGCCGCCCCGCCGTCGTTGACCGCGTCGTCACCGACCATGAGCACCTCCTGCGGCGGTAGCCCCAGCGCCTCACAGGCCGTGTGGAACAGGCGGGGGTCGGGCTTCTGCACGCCGTGCTCGTACGACAGCACGTAGGCCTCCACCAGCGGGTCCAGGCCGTGTTCGCGGAAGACGGGCCGCAGGTCCCAGCCCACGTTGCTGACCACGGCGGTCCGCACACCGCGCCGGCGCAGCTCGCCGAGCACCGCGGCGGCGTCGGCGTACGGCCGCCACGCGCCGGGCTCCATGTGCCGCGCGTACAGCACCTCGTACAGCCCCGGCACCGGCATCGGCACGCGGCTCGCCATCGCGAAGTAGGCGGCCCGGTGCTCCTCGGCGCTGCTGTCGCGCCGCGCCCACACGGCGGCGAGCTCGTCGGGCACCTCGGCCGGCAGCGGTCCGCCCGGTTGTGCGCCTGCCTCCTGCAGACGGCGCACGAGCTCCTCGAACCCGTCCTCCGGCAAGGTGGTCCCCGTCCGCTCCAGCGCGGCGCGCAGCCACGACGCCGTCGACTCGATGCACAACAGGGTGCCGGAGAAGTCGAAGAGAACGCCCTTGGGGTGGCTCATGGCACCACTGTGCCATGAGCCCAGGGTGTCCGGCGGGTCTTCATCGCGGGGCAGTGCGTCGACTGCGGGCCGTCGGTGGCCGATCGCGACCACGCGGCGGCAGCCGCACACCGGCACTGCCCCGCGCCCCTACGGGGCGCCGTGGCTGGTGCAGTGCCCCGTCAGGGGCGCGGGGAACTGCGCGACAAGCCACGATGCACCCGCAGACGGGGCACTGCATGATCCGCCGGACACGGCCTAGCCGCGAAGGGCGCTCAAGCCGGGGACGAAGGTCACCAGCACGGGGACGAACGGCACCAGTGAGGCCACCGCCGTCAGCCGCAGCCGTTGCGGCACCGTCAGCCGGGGCGCGGGTGCCAGCAGGCGGTCGACACGGTCGGGCAGCCGGGACAGGCCGGAGGCGCCGGGGCCGAAGACACCGCGGTCCTCGTTGAGTTCGACCAGGGCGAGGGCGGTCGCCAGCCGGCCCGTGCGGCGGGAGGCGCAGTCGTCCGCCGCGAGCTCGACCAGGTGGTGCACCTGGTCGCGGAAGGCCGCGAAGACCGGCACCTGCGGGAAGCCGTCCGCCAGTGCGGCCGAGCAGTGCAGCAGCCAGTCGTGGCGGGCCCGGGCGTGGCCCTGTTCGTGGGCGAGCACGGCGTCCAGCTGCGAGCCGTCCAGCCGGCGCAGCGCCGCGGTGGTGATCACCAGCCGGGGTGCGGCGCCGCCGCGCAGCAGCCAGGCGTCCGGACGGTCGCTCTCCAGCACCACCAGGCGCTCACCGCCGCGTGGTTCGCCCGGCAGCCGCGGCGAGCGCACCCGCAGTGCCGCGTGCCGCCGGCGGCGCCGGGCCCGGCGCACCTCGCGGGTGAGCATCGCCGCCGTCCACAGGGCGCCGGCGGCCAGCGAGATGGCCAGGGGTGCGGCCCAGGAGCCGTACACGCCCAGGGCGTAGGCCTCCATCACCCCGTGCGGCGCCGGGGCGAAGACGTGGCCGCGCACCGCCTCCCAGGCGGCGGCCGCGCTGAGCGACATCGCGAGCGCGCAGCACAACAGGACGGCGGCCACCGCGCATTGCCACACCCACAGCGCCAGCACCGGTTCGCGGGCGGGCCAGTCGGCGCGGGTCAGGACGCGCGGGGCCAGGGCCGCGACGAGGGCGGCCAGGAGCAGCAGCGCGAGCGGGACCATCATGGGCGTGTGTACCCCCCGGACCGAAGTGATGGGTGCCTGCTGCGACCCTAGTGGCCGGGCGGCCCCGCGCGCAGTGGTCCCGCCCACGCCGGGGCGGCCGGTCTCAGCGCACGCGCCCGCGGGGCTTGAGGGGGACGGGCGGCAGGGCGGGGGCGGCGAGGCGCGCACCCTCGTAGCCGTGCACCTCGCCGAAGCGCGCGGGGCCGGCCATCCACTCCTCGCGCGCCCGCACGATCTCGTCGTGGCCGCGGCCCACGAAGTTCCACCACATCACGATCCGCTCCTCGAACGGCTCGCCGCCCAGCAGCATGAACGCGCTGTCCACCGTGGCCCGCAGCGGCAGTTCCGTGCGCCCGCACCCCAGGTACAGCATCGATCCGGGGGCCGGTCGTACACCGTCGACCTCGGCCTCGCCGGACATCGTCAGCACCGCGTACTCGAAGTCGGGGTCGACCGGCAGCCGGGCCGACGTGCCGGCCGCGAGGGCGACGTCCGCGCCGACGAGGGGGGTGTACGCGGTGGCGGGCGAGGCCACGCCGGCCAGCTCGCCCATGAGCACGGTGGCGGTCAGGCCGTTGCCGCCCGTCACCCGCGGCAGCTCGGCGTGGTGTTCCCAGGCGGGCGCGGTGTGCCGGTGCGCCTCGGGCAGCGCCACCCACAGCTGCGCCCCGTGCAGCAGCGGGGCGTGCTCGCGCGGCGACTCCTCCGAGTGGGCGATGCCGCGCCCCGACGTCATCAGCCCCAGCTGCCCCGGCCGCAGCGTCTGCGCGCTGCCCAGGCTGTCGCGGTGCAGGATCTCGCCGTCGTGCAGCCAGCTGACGGTCTGCAGGCCGATGTGGGGGTGTGGCGGGACCTGCATGCCGGGCTCGTCCGCGATGTCGTCGGGCCCGTAGTGGTCGACGAAGCACCACGCCCCGACCATGCGCCGGCCCATGCTGGGCAGCAGCCGGCGCACGACGGTGCTCTCGCCCAGCGGCATGCGCTTGGCGGGCAGCAACTCCCGCACGGGACCGCCCGGTACGTCACCGCGGCCGCCGCAGGGGGTGGGGACGGGGCGCAGGTCGAGGTTGCTCATGAGCACACTGTGCCACGCGAAGGCCCCCGCCCGGCGGAAGCCGGAGCGGGGGCCCTGGGAAGGAGGCGGGATCAGCCCTTGCGGGACTTGACCTCTTCCGTCAGCTGCGGGACGACCTCGAACAGGTCGCCCACGACGCCGTAGTCGGCGAGCTCGAAGATCGGGGCCTCGGAGTCCTTGTTGATGGCCACGATGGTCTTCGAGGTCTGCATGCCGGCCCGGTGCTGGATGGCGCCGGAGATGCCCGCCGCGATGTACAGCTGCGGCGAGACGGACTTGCCGGTCTGGCCGACCTGGTTGGTGTGCGGGTACCAGCCGGCGTCGACGGCGGCGCGGGAGGCGCCGACGGCCGCGCCGAGGGAGTCGGCGAGGGACTCGATGATCCCGAAGTTCTCGGCGCCGTTGACGCCGCGGCCGCCGGAGACCACGATCGCGGCCTCGGTCAGCTCGGGGCGGCCGGTCGACTCGCGCGGGGTGCGGGAGACGACCTTGGTGCCGGTGGCCAGCTCGCCGAAGCTCACGGCCAGCTGCTCGACGGCGCCGGCGGCCGGGGCGGCCTCGGGGGCGGCCGAGTTGGGCTTGACGGTGATGACCGGGGTGCCCTTGGTGACGCGGGACCTGGTGGTGTACGAGGCGGCGAAGACCGACTGCGTGGCCACCGGGCCCTCGTCGCCGGCCTCCAGGTCGACGGCGTCGGTGATGATGCCCGAGCCGATGCGCACCGCGAGGCGCCCGGCGATCTCCTTGCCCTCGGCGGAGGAGGGGATCAGCACGGCGGCGGGGGAGACGGCCTCGTAGGCCGCCTGCAGGGCGTCGACCTTGGGCACGACGAGGTAGTCGGCGAACTCGGGGGCGTCGGCGGTGAGGACCTTGACCGCGCCGTACTCGGCGAGGGTCGCGGCGGCGGCGTCGGCACCGGCGCCCAGGTGCACGGCGACGGGCTCGCCGATGCGGCGGGCGAGCGTCAGCAGCTCCAGGGTGGGCTTGCGGACGGCGCCGTCCACGTGGTCGACGTAGACGAGGACTTCAGCCATGGCGTTGCTCTCCTGCGGGGAAACGAGGACGGGAAGGGGACGGCGCGGCTCAGATGAACTTCTGGCCCGCGAGGAACTCGGCGAGCTGCTTGCCGCCCTCGCCCTCGTCCGTGACGATGGTGCCGGCCGTGCGGGCCGGGCGCTCCGCGGCCTCGTCGACCGCGGTCGAGGCGCCCTCCAGGCCGACCTCGTCCGCCTCGATGTCCAGGTCGGACAGGTCCAGGGACTCCACCGGCTTCTTCTTGGCGGCCATGATGCCCTTGAAGGACGGGTAGCGTGCCTCGCCCGACTGGTCGGTGACGGAGACGACGGCCGGCAGGGCGGCCTCCAGCTGCTCGCTGGCGGCGTCGCCGTCGCGGCGGCCGGTGACCTTGCCGTCGGCCACGGCGACCTCGGAGAGCAGGGTGACCTGCGGGACGCCCAGGCGCTCGGCGAGCATCGCCGGCAGCACGCCCATGCCGCCGTCGGTGGAGGCCATGCCGCTGATCACCAGGTCGAAGCCGGTCTTCTCGACGGCCTTGGCCAGCACCAGGGAGGTGCCGAGCGCGTCGGTGCCGTGCAGGTCGTCGTCCTCGACGTGGACGGCCTTGTCGGCGCCCATCGACAGCGCCTTGCGCAGCGCGTCGTTCGCGTCCTCGGGACCGATGGTCAGGACGGTGATCTCCGCCTCGCCGTCGGCCGCCTCCTTGATCTGCAGCGCCTGCTCGACCGCGTACTCGTCGAGCTCCGAGAGCAGGCCGTCCACGTCGTCGCGGTCGACGGTCAGGTCTTCGGCGAAGTGCCGGTCGCCGGTGGCGTCGGGCACGTACTTCACACAGACAACGATCCTCAAGCTCACGCCGGCTCTCCTACTGCATCGTCTCTATCAAAGCTGCCTTGACAGGCAGCATAGGCGCCTGGTGGGGCGGGATCCCGGTCGGCGGCGTCCTCGCTCCGACCAGAATGTTACTCGTCAGTACATCGAGCGTGGTGACCGAACGCAAGGCCGGTCCACTGTGATCTGCCCAACGCGTGAGACGGGGACGCCTCAGTCGCGCAATGCGTTGAAACGCCCCTGGTGGTACAGCAGGGGCCGGCCGTCGCCCGTGGGATCCCCGGCCACCACCTCGGCCAGCACCAGGCGGTGGTCTCCGGCGGGCACCCGGGCCACCACCCGGCACACCAGCCACGCCAGGACGTCCTCCAGCACCGGCACCCCGTGCGGCCCCGGCCGCCAGCGGGTGGGCGGGGCGAAACGGTCCGCGCCGCTGCGCGCGAAGGTGGTGGCGAGCTGCTGCTGGTGCTCTCCCAGTATGTGCACGCCCACATGCTCGGCCCCGGCCAGCACCGGCCAGCTGGAGGAGCCGGTGCCCACCCCGAAGGAGACCAGGGGCGGTTCGGCGGCGACGGAGGTCAGGGAGGTCGCGGTGAAGCCGGCCGGGCGGGCACCCTGTGCGGTGATCACCGCGACGCCGGCCGCGTGCCGGCGGAAGACCGAGCGCAGCAGCTCGGGGCTGCCGAGGTCGGCGGGGGAGGCCGTCATGGAGTTGTGGTGTCCTTCCGAAGGGGCCCGGGCGGCATGGCGTCACAGTGACGATCGACGCCGTGCGGCGTCAAGCGAGGGCCTACGGGTGGGAGGTGGATCACGCCGCGTGACCTCGATGCCGTCACATCGCCGCGCCGAGCGCGGCGACGACGTCGGCCCGGCGCGGCTGCCCGGCGGCCCGGCGCACCACGCGGCCGCCTGCGTCCAGGACGAGGGTGGTCGGGGTGGCGGTCACCTCCAGCGCGCGCACCAGTTCCAGGCGGGACTCCGCGTCGATCTCGACGTGCGCCACGCCCTCGACCATGGCGGCCACGTCCGCGAGCACCCGCCGGGTGGCCCGGCACGGTTGGCAGAAGGCGCTGGAGAACTGCACGAGCGTCGCCCGCTCGCCCAGGCGCGCGCCGAGTTCGGCCCCGCTCAGCCGCGTCGGCTGCATCGTGTGCTCCTTCGTCGTCCCCGCCGTGTCATCGGCGCCCGTTGCCCTCGCGTCAGCGCCCGCCGTAACCGGGAAATTTCCCGACGTGACGAGGATCTCCACCCCCGCCCGGTCTCCCAGCTGGATCGGCGCGTGCCCATTCGGGCACGATCTGGCGAAAGCCAGACCCTACGTCCGCGTAACTTCAGCATCTCAACCGGGAGCACCCTCCCCGGGCCGGAAGGATCTTCCCGATATGGCAGAGCTCGTCTACCCCCCGGTGATCGGATTCGCGCGCACCATGTTCAAGGCCTTGGACCTGCGTTTCGACATCCAGGGCAGCGAGCACGTCCCGCAGCGCGGCGGGGCCGTGCTGGTGAGCAACCACATCGGCTACCTCGACTTCGTCTTCTGCGGGCTGGCCGCGCGGCCGGCGGGGCGCCTGGTGCGCTTCATGGCCAAGGAGCAGGTCTTCCGTCACAAGGTCTCCGGGCCGCTCATGCGGGCCATGAAGCACATACCCGTCGACCGCGCCGCGGGCGCCGACGCCTACCGCCACGCGCTGTCCGCGCTGCGCTCCGGCGAGGTCGTCGGGGTCTTCCCCGAGGCGACGATCTCCACGTCCTTCACGCTGAAGAACTTCAAGACGGGCGCGGCACGGCTGGCCCAGGAGGCCGGGGTGCCGCTGGTGCCCATGGCGCTGTGGGGCACCCAGCGGCTGTGGACCAAGGGACGCAAGCGCGACCTGGGCCGCAACCACGTCCCGGTGACCATCCGGGTGGGCGAGCCGGTCGAGGCCGCGGCGGACGAGTCCGCCGAGCAGGTCACCGACCGGGTGCGCGGCCGCGTCCAGCAGCTGCTGGAGGCCGCCCAGCGCGCCTATCCGGTGCGCGCCGACGGCCCCGGCGACAGCTGGTGGGTGCCCGCCCACCTGGGCGGCACGGCCCCCACGCCGGCCGAGGCCGCCCTGGCCGAGCGCCGCTGATACGACGACGGGGTGCGGGGTACGTACGTCGCCGTACGTACCCCGCACCCCGTACGGTGCAGGGGCGCTTGCGCCTACTGCTTGGCCATTTCCTCCGCGACCGCCGCGGTGAAGGCGTCCACGTCGGCCTCGGTGGTGTCGAAGGAGCACATCCAGCGCACGTCGCCGGCCGCCTCGTCCCAGAAGTAGAAGCGGTAGCGCTTCTGCAGCCGCTCGCTCACGTCGTGCGGCAGGCGGGCGAAGACCGCGTTGGACTGCACCGGGTGCAGCACCTCCACGCCCTCGATCCCGCGCACGCCCTCGGCCAGACGGGCGGCCATGGCGTTGGCGTGGGAGGCACTGCGCAGCCACAGGTCGCCCGACAGCAGCGCCTCGAACTGCACCGAGACGAAGCGCATCTTGGAGGCGAGCTGCATCGACAGCTTGCGCAGGTGCTTCATCGCCCGCACCGCGTCCGGGTCGAGGACGACGACGCACTCGCCGAAGACCATGCCGTTCTTCGTCCCGCCGAAGGAGAGCAGGTCCACACCGGCGTCGGTGGTGAACGCCCGCAGCGGCACGCCCAGGGAGGCCGCCGCATTGGCGATCCGCGAACCGTCGAGGTGGACCTTCATGCCCCGCTCGTGGGCGTGGTCGCAGATCTCGCGGATCTCCTCGGGCGTGTAGCAGGTGCCCAGCTCGGTGGTCTGCGTGATCGAGACGATCTGCGGCTGGGCGCGGTGCTCGTCGTCCCAGCCCCACGCCTCGCGGTCGATCAGCTCCGGCGTCAGCTTGCCGTGCTCGGTGGGTACGGCGAGCAGCTTCAGCCCGCCGACGCGCTCGGGCGCGCCGCCCTCGTCGACGTTGATGTGCGCGCTCTGCGCGCAGATCACCGCCCCCCAGCGCTCGCTGGCGGCCTGCAGGGCGACGACGTTGGCGCCCGTGCCGTTGAACACCGGGAAGGCCTCGGCGGTGGGCCCGAAGTGGGCCCGCATGATCTCCTGCAGATGGGCGGTGTAGTCGTCCTCGCCGTAGGCGACCTGGTGGCCGCCGTTGGCGAGGGCGAGGGCCGCGAGGACCTCCGGGTGGGCGCCGGCGTAGTTGTCGCTGGCGAAGCCGCGCAGCTGCGGGTCGTGCCGGCGTATCGCGTCGGTCGCCGGGGGGATCACGGTTGCGGGGTCAGCCACTGACGGGTTCCGTTCACTTCGTGGGCGGGCTTCTCCCAGACGCCTGCGATGGCCTGGGCCAGGTCGGCGACGTCGGTGAATCCCGCGAATTTCGCGTTGGGTCGTTCGGCGCGCATGGCGTCGTGCACGAGGGCCTTGACCACCATGACGGTGGCGGCGGCCGGCGGCTCGCCCTCGCCGCCCGCCTTGCGGAAGGAGTCCGCGAGCGCCAGGGTCCAGGCCTCGGCGGCGGCCTTGGAGGCCGCGTAGGCGGCGTTGCCCGCGGTGGGCTTGCTCGCGCCCGCGGCGCTGACCAGCACGTAGCGGCCGCGGCCGCTGCGGGCCAGGGCGCCCTCGAAGGCCAGCGAGGTGTGCTGGACGGTGCGGATGAGCAGCTTCTCCAGCAGCTCCCAGTCGGCCAGGTCGGTCTCGGCGAAGGTCGCCGAGCCGCGCCAGCCGCCCACGAGGTGGATCAGGCCGTCGATCCGCCCGAACTCCTTCTCCGTGCGGTCCGCCCAGGCACGGGTGCCGTCCAGGTCGAGCAGGTCCACGGTCTCGCCGGTCACGGTCGCGCCTCCGTGGGCGTACCGGGCGGCGTCCACGGCCTCGGCGAGGCGGGCCGCGTCGGCGTCGGAGGCCACGACGGTGGCCCCGGCCTCGGCCAGCCGCAGCAGGACCGCCCGTCCGGCCGCACCGGCCGCTCCGGCCACTGCCACCACGGCGCCCTCCAGCGGGCCACCGTTGCCGTTCGACGGAGTGCTCATGCCCGTCGCCTCCTTCTCCTGCTCGCTCACGTTCTGCTCGCTCACGCCGCGACCCGCTCCACGTCCGCCGCGGTGATCCCCTTGGTCGAGGCGATCACGGACCGCAGCTTCTTGGCAAGGGCCTCGTAGAACATGCTGAGCGGGAACTCGTCCGGGAGCACCTCGTCCACGAGCTTGCGCGGCGGCTGGGTGAGGTCCAGGGCGTCGGGACCCTTGGCCCACACGGAGCCGGGGTGGGGGGCCAGGTAGGAGGAGACGAGCTCGTAGGCGGCGAACCAGTGCACGAGCTTGGGGCGGTCGATGCCGTCCCGGTAGAGCTTCTCGATCTCGCCGCACAGCTGGTTGGTGACCTGCGGGGCCCGCTCCCAGTCGATGCGCAGGGTGTTGTCCGTCCAGCGTACGACGTCGTGCTTGTGCAGGTACGCGAAGAGCAGCTGACCGCCCAGACCGTCGTAGTTGCGCACGCGCTCACCGGTGAGCGGGAAGCGGAACATGCGGTCGAAGAGCACCGCGAACTGCACGTCACGGGCCTGCGGGTAGCCCTCGTCCGCCAGCTTCACGGCCTCCTTGAACGCCGTGAGGTCGCAGCGCAGCTCCTCCAGGCCGTACATCCAGAACGGCTGGCGCTGCTTGATCATGAAGGGGTCGAAGGGCAGGTCGCCGTGGCTGTGGGTGCGGTCGTGGACCATGTCCCACAGCACGAACGCCTCCTCGCAGCGCTTCTGGTCGCCCAGCATCGCCGCGATGTCCTCCGGCAGGTCCACGCGCAGGGTCTCCACGGCCGCCTCGGTCACCCGGCGGAAGCGGGCGGCCTCGCGGTCGCAGAAGATCCCGCCCCAGGTGAAGCGCTCGGGGGCCTCGCGCACCGCGATCGTCTCGGGGAAGAGCACGGCGGAGTTGGTGTCGTAGCCCGCGGTGAAGTCCTCGAACGTGATGCCGAGGAAGAGCGGGTTGTCGTACCGGGTGCGCTCCAGCTCGGCCAGCCACTCCGGCCACACCACGCGCAGGACGACGGCCTCCAGGTTGCGGTCGAGGTTGCCGTTCTGCGTGTACATCGGGAAGACGACCAGGTGCTGCAGGCCGTCGGCGCGCTGCGCGGCGGGCCGGAAGGCCAGCAGTGCGTCCAGGAAGTCCGGCACGCCGAAGCCCGAATCCGCCCAGCGGCGCAGGTCGGCCACCAGGGCCTCGTGGTACGCGGCGTCGTGCGGCAGGAGCGGGGAGAGCTCCTGGACGGCCGTTATGACCGCCTCGACCTGTGCCCGGACCGCCTCGCCCGGCGGCGCTCCGCCGGCGGTGAGGTCGATCGAGCCGTCGGCGGACTGCCACGGCCGAATCGTCTCGACCGCCGTCTTGAGCGCGGCCCAGGCCGGGTGCTCCACGACACGATCGTCAGACAGAATGTCGGTTTTGACCGCTGTCGACGCAAGAATTTCCGTCACGACTGCCCCTCCTCGGGAGAACCTGGCGTTAAGACACCGTATCCAGGCGAGGTTCTTCAGCTCAAGGGCCGTGGCGAGAAATTATCCTGCAACCCCCCGGGGTGGACCGACGTTTTTCCTGTGCGCCTCCCCCGTGCGAGGCAACGCGAGAGGACATACGCCACCCTCGGCGCACCTTTCACCCCGGCGACACGGGCGAAAACCGGCCACGCGCGCGGTGCACCGTCCTTCCCGGACGCCTACCCACGTTGCGGCCGGTTCATGAACCGGCAACAACCTTCCGCCATCCGGACGGACGGTGATCCCTTCTGGACAGCCCCGCACGGCCGCTGCCAGTCTCCCGCCATGCCCGTCGCCACCCAGCCCGCCCGCCTGGCCGCCGCCCTCGCCGTGCTGCTCGCCGCGGTCACCGGCTGCGCGCCGCAGGACGAGACCGACACCGCGGCACCCGCCGCCTGCACCGGCCCGAGACCCGCCACGCGCACCCCCGGCACACTCACCGTCGGCACCGACAAGCCCGCCTACGCCCCCTGGTTCCAGGGCGACGACCCCGCCAGTGGCAAGGGATTCGAGTCGGCCGTCGCCTACGCCGTCGCCGGCCGCCTCGGCTTCGACCGCTCCGCGGTTCGCTGGCGCACGGTGCCCTTCAACAACGCGGTCGCACCCGGCCCCAAGGACTTCGACTTCGCCATCAACCAGGTCTCCATCAGCGACGAACGCCGCCGCGCCGTCGACTTCTCCAGCGGCTACTACACCGTGCGCCAGGCCGTCGTCGCCCTCAAGGACTCGCCGGCCGCGCAGGCCACCACCGCCGCCGGCCTCCGGCACGCCCGCCTCGGCGCCCAGGTCGGCACCACCAGCCTCGACGTCGTCAACGACGTCATCAGGCCCGACCGGCAGCCGGCGGTCTTCCAGAAGAACGACTACGCCAAAAGCGCCTTGAAGAACCGTCAGGTCGACGCCGTCGTCGTCGACCTGCCCACCGCCTTCTTCATCACCTCCGCCGAGGTGCCCGAGGCGAAGGTCGTCGGCCAGCTCCCGGCCACCGGCGCCCGCGCCGAGCAGTTCGGGCTCGTCCTGGACAAGGGCAGCCGGCTCACCCCGTGCGTCAGCAAGGCCGTCGACGACCTGCGCGGCGACGGCACCCTGGCCCGGCTGGAGAAGCAGTGGCTGGCGGATGCCGCCGGCGCACCGGAGCTGCGATGACGGCCCGCGGGACGACGGCCCGGCCCAAGGACGCCGCACCCGAGGCGGACGGCTACGTCCCCTCCGCCCGGCGCCTGGAACGCGAGCGCTTCGCCCGCGCCCGCGCCCGCCGCGCCCGGACCCTCGCCGCCGCCAGCACCCTGCTCACCGCCCTCGTCCTCGTCCTCCTCGTCGTCAACTCGCCCGGCTGGCCCCGCACCCGGCAGACCTTCCTCAGCTACCACCACGCCCGCGAGGCCCTGCCGCACATCCTCACCGGACTGTGGCTCAACATCCGGCTCCTGCTGGTGTGCGGGGCGGCCGTCCTCGTCCTCGGCCTGCTGATCGCCGTCGCCCGCACCCTGCGCGGACCGGTCTTCCTCCCCTTGCGCGTCCTCGCCGCCGCCTACACCGACTTCTTCCGCGGCCTGCCGCTGATCATCTGCCTGCTCATGGTCGTCTTCGGCGTCCCCGCCCTGCGCCTGCAGGGCGTGACCACCGACCCCGTCCTGCTCGGCGGCACCGCGCTCGTGCTCACCTACTCCGCCTACGTCGCCGAGGTCTTCCGCGCCGGCATCGACTCCGTCCACCCCTCCCAGCGCGCGGCCGCCCGCTCGCTCGGCCTGAACACCGGGCAGACGCTGCGCTTCGTCGTGCTGCCGCAGGCCGTGCGGGCCGTGGGGCCGCCGCTGCTCAACGACCTCGTCTCGCTGCAGAAGGACACCGGCCTGGTCTCCATCGCCGGAGCGGTGGACGCCGTCTACGCCGCGCAGATCAGCGCCGCGAAAACCTTCAACTACACGCCCTACGTCGTCGCAGGACTGATCTTCGTGGCCCTGACCGTCCCCATGACCCGCTTCACCGACGCCGTCACCGCCCGCATGGACCGCCGCCGCGCCAAGGGAGGACTGCTGTGACCGCCACGACCGCGCCCACGGCCGCTGCTGACCGGCCCGGGCAACCCGTCCTGCGCCTGGAAGCCGTGCGGAAGTCCTTCGAGGGCACCGTCGTCCTGCGCGACGTCGACCTGGAGGTCGCCCCGCACACCGTCACCGCGCTCATCGGCTCCTCCGGCTCGGGGAAGTCCACCCTGCTGCGCTGCGCCGGCCTGCTGGAGGAGATCGACGACGGCGCCATCCTGCTCGACGGCACCGAGATCACCGACCCCCGTGCCGACCAGGACGCCGTGCGCCGCCGCATCGGCGTCGTCTTCCAGGCCTACAACCTCTTCCCGCACATGACCGTGCTGCAGAACATCACCCTCGCCCCCCGTCGCGTGCACGCCGTGCCCCGCGCCGAGGCCGAGGAGCGGGCGCACGCCCTGCTGGAGCGGCTCGGCCTGGCCGACCGCGCCGGCGAGTACCCCGACCGGCTCAGCGGCGGCCAGCAGCAGCGCGTGGCCATCGCGCGGGCCCTGGCCGTACGGCCCCGGCTGCTGCTCCTGGACGAGATCACCGCCGCCCTCGACCCCGAGCTCGTCGGCGAGGTGCTGGACGTGGTGCGCGGCCTGAAGGACGAGGGCATGACCATGGTCCTGGCCACGCATGAGATGGGCTTCGCCCGCGACGTCGCCGACCAGGTGTGCTTCCTGGACGGCGGGGTGGTCGTCGAGCGCGGCACCCCCGCCCGCGTCCTCGGCGAGCCCGGCCACGAGCGCACCCGGCGCTTCCTCAGCCGCCTCGTGGCGGCGGGACGGCTGTGAGGCCGCCGGCCGGGCGAGGTCTCAGACGAGGTCCTTGATCAGCAGCTCGAACTCCAGGTCCGCCCGGCGCGGTATGCCGAACCGCTCGTCGCCGTACGGGAACGGGCTCATCCGCCCCGTACGGCGGTAGCCGCGGCGCTCGTACCAGGCGATCAGCTCCTCGCGCTGCCTGATCACCGTCATGTGCATCGCCCGCGCATCCCACTCGGCACGCGCCAGCCGCTCCGCCTCGGCCATCACCAGCTTGCCCAGACCGCCGCCCTGCGCCGTCGGCCGGACCGCGAACATGCCGAAGTAGACGTGGTCGCCGCGGTGCTCCAGGTGGCAGCAGGCCACCGGCTCGCCGTCCTGCTCGGCCATCAGCAGCCGGCTGCCGGCGTCGTCCAGCAGACGCAGCACACCGGCGGCGTCCGTGCGCTGCCCGTCCAGCAGGTCGGCCTCCGTCGTCCAGCCCGCGCGGCTGGCGTCGCCCCGGTACGCCGACTCCACCAGCGCGACCAGCGCGGGCACGTCGCCCGCGTGCGCGATCCGGAAGACGGGCAGGTCCGTGCCGGGGGTGGCGGTCTCCATGGGTACCGGGATCCTTTCGCGCGGGTTCGGGCGTACGTACGACCCTAGCCGAGCCGGAATGCGTACAGTCACCGGCATGGTGCACGTACTGAGCAGCAGGTTCTTATTGCGACCGACCGACCCCGAGAGGTCCCGGACGTTCTACGGCGAAACGCTGGGCCTCGCCGTCCACCGCGAATTCGGCACCGGCCCCGAGCGCGGGGTCGTCTACTTCCTCGGCGGCGGCTTCCTGGAGGTCTCCGGCCGCTCCCCGGCCCCACCCGCCCCCGGACTCGAACTGTGGCTCCAGGTCGCCGACGTCGCCGCGGCCCACGAGGAGCTCGCCGCCCGCGGCGTGACGGTGCTGGAAGCCCCCGAGCGCAAGCCGTGGGGACTGATCGAGATGTGGATCGCCGACCCCGACGGCGTGCGCATCGCGGTGGTCGAGATCCCCGAGGGACACCCGCTGCGCTACCGGCCCGGCATCTGAGGAGGCGTACCTCGTGCGCCGGCGGTGAGCGGGCGCATGCGACGGCACCGGCGTGCTCCCGCCGTGCGCCCGTGCGCTCCCGTGCGCGGCCCCGCGGGCGGGCAGCCTCCCCAGGAGGTGTGCACGCCCGGGGAGGTGCGCCGTGCACGGACCGCCGCTGGCCGGCTGGCTGCTCGTCGTTCTGTGCACGGCCACCGGGGCGTACTGCCTCCTGCGCGCCCGGACCGGCGCCGCGGGGGAGCGCCGGTCCGCGGCGGACGACGCGGTGATGGGCCTGGGCATGGCCGCCATGGCGGTGCCCACCACGGCTTGGGACACCCTGCCCTGGCGACCGGTGCTCCTCGCCGTGCTCTTCGCCGCGGCGGCCGCGCGCGCCCTGGTGACCGGGCACCACCTGCACCACACGGTGGGAGCTCTGGCGATGGTCTACATGTCCGTGGCGATGGTGCCGGCATCCGCCCAGGGCACGCACGCCGGCCACCACCGCCCGGCGGGCACCCCCCTGCTCACCGGGCTCCTCCTGCTGTACTTCGCCGCCTACGTCGTCCGCACCGCGGCCGCCGTCGTCCCCGTACCCGCCCCGGCAGGCGGCCCCCCGCGGCCGCCGGGCCGCGAGCTGACGCACGCCTGCCGGCTGTCGATGGCCATAGGAATGCTGACCATGCTCCTGACCCTGTGACGGCTCCGTCCGAGTGACCTTGCCGTCCCCCCGGGTGCCCCGCGCGCCGGGCGCTGGAAGAGATCCGTCCGGAGGACGGATCCCACGAGGAGGCCCCATGGAGACGGACACCGTGACGCGGTTTCTCCACGCTTTGAGCCCGGCCAGCCGGGAGGACGTCCAGCAGCTGCCGCGCGAGGAGCAGGAGAAACTGGCCGCGACCTGGGAGGACTACCTGCGCGACGACACCGACCTGCTCTCCCTGAGCGAACTGGACCCACCCACCGCCGAGAACCGCGCGGCCGAACACGTGGTGCGCGAGTACTTCTGACACCGGCCGCGCCATTGCCCCGTGCCCGCGCGCCTGGCTACGTTCGCGCCACCGGACGGTCAGTACGCAAGGTGGCGGAGGGACGCATGGGGACGCAGCCGGAAGTCGTGACGACCTTCTCGCGCGCGGTGAGCGAGCGCATCGGGGCTCTGCTCGGGCCGGTCGATGCCGCGTTGGCGCGGCGTTATCCCGGGGAGCCGGGGACGCGTCAGCCGGTGCACACCGTGTACGTCCCGGCCGACGCCTTCGGCGACGGCACCGCGCGGGCCTGGGGTGAGCAGGCGCTTGCGGCGCTCGACGAGCACGCGGCCGACGCCGCCGCGTTCGGCGCGGTGCTGGGGCTGCCGGAGCGTCTTGCCGGCGAGGTGTACGCCCGCGTGCGGGCCAAGCTGGGCGGGGAGCCGGTGGAGGATCTGCGCATCGACTTCGAGGACGGGTACGGGGTGCGCCCCGACACCGAGGAGGACGCCGCCGCGGCACGGGCCGCCCGGCTGGTGGCCGCCGGCACCGGGACGCCGTACACGGGCATCCGCATCAAGTGCCTGGAGGCCGCCGTGCGCGAGCGCGGCATCCGCACCCTCGACGTCTTCCTCACCGGGCTGGTCGCCGCGGGCGGGGTGCCGGACGGGCTGGTGGTCACGCTGCCCAAGGTCAGCCACCCGGCGCAGGCGGCGGCGATGGTGCGGCTGATGGAGGAGTTCGAGAAGGCGCACGGTCTGCCCGGGGGCCGGCTCGGGTTCGAGATACAGATAGAGACCACGCAGGCCGTGCTCGGGCCCGACGGCCGGGCCACGGTCGCCCGGCTCGTCGAGGCGGGGGAGGGGCGCGTGACCTCCCTGCACTACGGCACGTTCGACTACAGCGCGGCGTGCGGGGTCGCGGCGGCCCACCAGTCGCCGGACCATCCCGTGGCCGACCACGCCAAGGCGGTGATGCAGGTCGCCGCGGCCGGCACCGGGGTGCGCGTGTCGGACGGCTCGACGAACGTCCTGCCCGTCGGCCCGCGGGAACGCGTGCACGAGGGATGGCGGCTGCACCACGCCCTGGTGCGGCGCTCGCTGGAACGGGCGTACTACCAGGGCTGGGACATGCACCCGGCACAGCTGCCCACGCGGTACGCCGCGGTGTACGCCTTCTACCGCGAGGGCCTGGGGCCGGCCGTGGCCCGGCTGGCGGCATACGCCGCCGGCGGCGGCGACGGCGCCGTGCTGGACGAGCCGGCGACGGCACGGGCGCTGGCCGGCTTCCTGCTGCGGGGCATCGACTGCGGGGCGCTCGACGCGGCGGAGGTCACCGACCCGACAGGCCTCGACCTGTCCGCCCTGAGCAACGTGGCAGGTCGTTCCGGGGCTGTGGAAAACGGCTGGCGCTCGTCCTGATCCGACGGGACCATCGACGTGGCGGCCACCACGTGCCCGGGAAGGGACTGCGATGACCACTGACGTATCCGCACCCGAAGTGCGCATCGCCTCCGGAGCGCTGCGCGGCAGCGCGGAGGAGGGCGTGGCGGTCTTCCGCGGGATCCCGTTCGCCGAGCCGCCGGTGGGCGGCCTGCGGTTCGCCGCACCCCGGCCGGCCGGGCGCTGGGAGGGCGTGCGCGAGGCCGTGACGTACGGTCCGCCGCCACCGCAGGCCGCCGTGTTCGGCATGGACGCACTGTCGCGGAACACCGGCACCGACTGGCTGACGGTCAACGTCTGGTCGCCCGAACCGCGTACGGGGGCGGGGCTTCCGGTGCTGGTGTGGATCCACGGCGGCGCCTACATCATCGGCACCGCGGCCCAGCCGGAGTACGACGGGGCCCGCCTCGCGCGAGAGGGCGGTCTCGTCGTGGTGACGTTCAACTACCGCCTGGGCATCGAGGGCTTCGCGCAGATCGAGGGGGCGCCCGCCAACCGGGGGCTGCTCGACCAGATCGCCGCGCTGGAGTGGGTCCGTGACAACATCCGGGCCTTCGGGGGCGACCCGGACCGGGTCACGGTCTTCGGCCAGTCGGCGGGCGCGGGGTCGATCGCCGCGCTGATGACGATGCCGCGCGCGGCCGGGCTCTTCCGCCGGGCCGTCGCACAGAGCGTGCCGGGCACCTTCTTCTCACCGGAACTCGCCGCCGACGTCACCGCCGTCTGCGCCGCCGAGCTGGGCCTGCGGCCCACCGTGTCCGACCTCGCGGCCGTGGCCCCGGACCGGCTGTCGGCCGCCGGTGACGCGGTCGGCGCCAAGGCGGCCGCGTTCGCGGGGCGCTGGGGCTCGATCGCGCACCGGCCCGTCCTCTTCTCGCCCGTCGTCGACGGCGACGTCCTGACCGCCACCCCCTGGCAGGCCCTGGCCCGTGGCGCCGGCCGGGACGTGGACCTCGTGGTCGGCCACACCCGTGACGAGCAGCGGCTGTTCGACATGGCCGACGGCACGCTCGGCCAGGTGACGCCGGAGCAGGCGGCCACCGCCCTGGAGCGGTTCGCCCCCGGCCCGGACGGCGCCCGCCGCTACCGTGACGCCTTCCCGGCCGCGGGCCCGGGCGAGCTGTACGAACAGGTCAACTCCGACCGGCTGTTCCGCATGCCGAGCCTCCACCTCGCCACGGCCCGGGCCGCCGGCGGCGGACGCGCCCACCTGTACGAGCTGACCTGGGCGGCCCCCGGCATGGGCGGCGCCTTCGGCGCCTGCCACGGCCTCGACGTCCCGCTGGTGTTCGGCAACCTCGGCAGCGGCCTGGCCACGATGCTCATCGGCGACGGCGCCTGCCCCGCCGCGGAGGAGGTCTCCGCCTCCCTGCGCGCCGCGTGGACGGCCTTCGCCGTGCACGGCGACCCCGGCTGGCCCGCGTACGACACCGAGCAGCGCCTGACGCGGCTGTTCGACACCCGGCCGGTGACCACCGCCTACCCGGAGGAGGCGTCCCGCCTGCTGTGGCAGGACCACGTCTTCGCGGCACTGCCGTTGCTCGACGGCGCGTAGGGGCACGACACGGCCCCGTCTGCGGGTGCGTCCTGGCTTGTCGCGCAGTTCCCCGCGCCCCTACGGGGCGCCCCGTAGGGGCGCGGGGAACTGCGCGATCAGCCACCGACGGCCCGCAGTCGACGTGCCACCCCGAGGCCCGGGCGAAGTACGGCCCCCTGTCTGCGGGCGCGTGGGCGCGTGGGCGGAGTGCTGGGGTGGGACTTCGGCCGCAGGCCGTCGGTGCGCCCCTTGCGGGGCGACGGTCCGGGGGTCACCCCGTGGCGGGCGGCAGTTCGCCGGAGCCGCGGACCACCAGGCGGGTGGGGACCTCCACGCGGCGTGGGGTGTTCTCGGCGCCTTCCAGGCGCTGGAAGAGCAGTTCGGCCGCGGTGCGGCCCAGGCGGGCGGCGTCCTGGGCCACGACCGTGATGCCGGGGGAGAGCAGGCCGGCCAGTTCCAGGTCGTCGAAGCCGACGAGGGCCACGGGCCGCGGCGAACGCGCCAGCAGGCCCAGGACGGTGACGGTGACGCGGTTGTTGCCGGTGAACAGGGCGGTGACCTGCTCGGGGCCGGTGAGCATGCGGTCGGCCGTGGCGCGTACGCGGTCGGGCGCGGTGGGGCCGAGGCCCAGCCACTCCTCGGCCACGGGCAGCCCTGCCTGCGCCATCGCGACCCGGTAGCCGCGCAGTCGCTCGGCCGCGGTGTGGATGCCGGGTCGGTCGCCGATGAAGCCGATGCGCCGGTGGCCGTGGGCGATGAGGTGGGCGACGCCCTCGCGGGCGCCGCCGAAGTTGTCGGAGAGGACCGCGTCGGCGGATATGAGCCCGGCCGGCCGGTCGACGAAGACGGTGGCGATGCCGGCGGCGATCTCGGGCTCGAGGTAGCGGTGGTCGTGACCGGCCGGGATGACGATCAGGCCGTCGACGCGGCGGGCGCAGAAGGCGAGGGCGACCTCCTGTTCGCGCTCGGGGTCCTCGGCGCTGGAGCCGTTGAAGAGCAGGGCGCCGTGGTCCCGGGCGACTTCCTCCACCGCGCGGTTCAAGGGCGCGTAGAACGGGTCGGCGAGGTCCTCCAGGACCAGGCCGATGGAGGCGGTGCGGCCCTTGCGCAGGATGCGGGCGCTGTCGTTGCGCCGGAAGCCGAGGGCGGTGATGGCGTCGCGGACGCGTCGCTCGGTCTCGGCGGTGACACCCGGTTCGCCGTTGACCACGCGGGAGACCGTCTTCAGGCCGACGCCGGCGCGGGCGGCGACGTCCTTCATGGTGGGGCGGGCGCCGTAGCGCGGTTGCCGGGGGCCGCGGGCGGTGTTCATGGGCGTTTTTCCGGTCCTTTGTGCGTACGGGGGCCGCCGGTTGCGCGGGGCGGTGTCGAGCATAGAGGTGGACAACGTTGTCAACCCCGGTGAGACTGGGGCCCGTACACCGACGGCCCGGCCGCACCCAGGAGAGACGCGAGCACCGTGCACACCGACCCCGGCGACCTCGTCGCCGCTCTCGACATCGGCGGCACCAAGATCGCCGGAGCGCTGGTGGACGGCCGCGGCCGGCTGCTGCGGCGCGTCCGCCGGGCGACCCCGGCGGACGGGGACGCGGCCGCGGTGATGGCCGCGGTGGCGGCGGTCCTCGGCGAGTTGGCCGCGGCCGCCGAGTGGTCGGGCGTACGGGCCGTGGGCATCGGTAGCGCCGGGCCCGTGGATGCCTCCGCCGGCTGCGTGAGCCCCGTCAACGTACCCGGCTGGCGCGGCTTTCCGCTGGTCGCCGAGGTGGCAGCGGCCAGTGGTGGGCTCCCGGTGGCGCTGGTGGGCGACGGGGTGGCGATGACCGCCGCCGAGCACTGGCAGGGCGCCGCCCGCGGCCACGACAACGCGCTGTGCATGGTGGTCTCCACGGGCGTCGGCGGCGGTCTGGTGCTGGGCGGTCGCCTGCACCCCGGCCCCACCGGAAACGCCGGCCACATCGGGCACATCAGCGTCGACCTCGACGGGGACCGCTGCGCCTGCGGCGGGCGCGGCTGCGTGGAGCGGATCGCCAGCGGACCGAACATCGCCCGCCGGGCGCTGGCCGCGGGCTGGCGGCCGGGGGCGGACGGGGACGCGAGCGCCGAGGCCGTCGCCGCCGCGGCCCGCGCCGGGGACGAGGTCGCGCGCGCGTCCTTCGCCCGCGCCGCCCGGGCGCTGGCCGCCGGTATCGCCGCGACGGCCACCCTGGTGGAGGTCGACGTCGCGGTGGTGGGCGGCGGCGTGGCGGGGGCGGGCGAGGTGCTCTTCGGCCCGTTGCGCGCATGCCTGCGCGAGTACGCGGCGCTGTCCTTCGCCGCGGGCGTCCAGGTGGTTCCGGCCCGGCTGGGCGCGGACGCGGGTCTGGTGGGTGCGGCGGCCGCGGCCGCGGGGGAGCTGGGGCTGTGGGGACTGCCGGGGAACGCCCCCGGCATATGACGTGGGCTCAGGCCCTGGTCAAGACGGGCCCGGCGATCGGGCGCGGGCACCATGCCCCTCGTACAGGTTTCCGTGGCAAGGTGGTGCGGGACGTGCTGTCGGGGGCGGTCCCTGGGGGACCGCGCAGAAGGGGGAACCGTGATCGTCTGGCTGAACGGCCCGTTCAGTGGCGGCAAGACCAGCACGGCGCAGGAACTGGTCCGGCTCCTTCCGGACAGCACTCTCTACGACCCGGAGGTGATCGGCGCGGCGCTGCGGCACCTGCTGCCGCACAAGAGAATGGAGCAGGTCACCGACTATCAGGACCTGCCGATCTGGCGGCGGATGGTGGCGGACACCGCGGCGGCGCTGCTGGCCGAGGTGGGCGGGGTGCTCGTGGTGCCGATGACGCTGCTGCGCCAGGAGTACCGCGACGAGATCTTCGGTGCTCTCGCCTCCCGGCGGATCCAGGTGCGCCATGTGGTGCTCACCGCCGACGAAACGATACTGCGGGAGCGCATCGAGGCACGGGAGGAGTTCCCCGGCGACGCGGTGCGCAGCGAGTCCGTACGGCAGTGGGCGCGCGACCACCTCGCCCCCTACCGGGCCGCCCTCGGCTGGCTGAAGGAGGACGGCCTGGTCGTCGACACCGCCGGCCGCACCCCGCGCGAGGTCGCCGCACACGTCGCCGAGGCCGTCCGCAACGGCACCGCCGGCTACTGCCCCATCGTCCAGACGCCCGAGCCCACGGCGGCCACGCTCGCCGCCGGAGTGCTGCTGTTCGACGAACACGACCGCTTCCTGCTCGTCGACCCCACCTACAAGCCCGGCTGGGAGTTCCCCGGCGGCGTCGTCGAACAGGGCGAGGCCCCCGCCCGGGCCGGAATGCGCGAGGTCGCCGAGGAGATCGGCATCGAACTGCAGGACGTGCCGCGCCTGCTGGTGGTCGACTGGGAGCCGCCCAAACCACCCGGCTTCGGCGGCATGCGCTTCCTCTTCGACGGCGGCCGGCTGCACTCGGCCGACGCCCACCGCCTGCTGCTGCCCGGCTCCGAGCTGCGCGGCTGGCGCTTCGTCACCGAGGACGAGGCGGTCACCATGCTGCCGCCGGTCCGCCTGAGCCGACTGCGCTGGGCACTGCGCGCCCGGGAGCGGGGCTGCCCGTACAACCTGGAGGCCGGGGTCCCTGTGGGGTGAGGGCGCAGCGCCAGAGCCTGTCCCGGCGAATGCAGCGCCCCACGGGGGCGCGGGGCAGTGCCGATCCGCGGCTGCCGCCGCGTGGGCGCGATCGGCCACCGGCGGCCTACGGCCAACGTGCCGCCCCGGCACTTTCGTCTGCGGGCGCGTCGTGGCTTGTCGCGCCCACGCGGCGGCAGCCGCAGATCGACACCGCCCCGCGCCCCTTACGCCCCTTACGGGGCGCCCCATGTCAGCCCTTGCTGCCCGCGTAGTCCACCAGGAAGAGGGCCTCGGCCAGGGCGAGTCGCTCCAGCTCCTGCGGCGAGACGCTCTCGTTCACCGCGTGGATCTGCGCCTCCGGCTCGCTCAGGCCGATGAGCAGGATCTCCGCCTGCGGGTAGAGCGAGGCGAGGGTGTTGCACAGCGGGATCGAGCCGCCCATGCCCGCGGTCTGCATCTCCTCGCCGGGGTACGCGACGCCCATGGCCCGGGCCATCGCCTCGTACGCCGGGCTGGAGGTGTCCGCCTGGAACGGCTGGCCCTGGCCGACCTGCTCCACCGAGACCCGGGCGTTCCAGGGGGTGCTCGCCTGCAGGTGCGCGGCCAGCAGCTCCGTCGCCGCCGCCGCGTCCGTGCCCGGCGGCACCCGCAGGCTGATCAGGGCGCGGGCACTGGCGTGCACGGACGGGGTCGCGCCGACCACCGGCGGGCAGTCGATGCCGAGGACGGTCACGGCCGGGCGGGCCCACAGCCGGTCGGCCACCGTGCCGGAGCCGATCAGCGCGACGCCGTCGAGCACCTTGGCGTCCTTGCGGAAGTCCTCCTCCGGGTACTGCAGTCCCTCCCAGCTCGCCGCCGCCTGCTCCTCCAGACCGGGCACGACCGTCGAGCCGTCCTCGTCGCGCAGCTTGTCCAGGACGCGGATCAGGGCCGCCAGCGCGTCCGGCGCGGCACCGCCGAACATGCCGGAGTGCAGGTTGCCCTCCAGCGTGTCCACCTGGACGCGCACCAGCGTCATGCCGCGCAGGGTGGCCGTCACCGTGGGCAGGCCGAGGCGGAAGTTGCCGGCGTCACCGATGACGATGGCGTCGGCCGCCAGCAGCTCCGGGTGCGCCTCGGCGTACCGCTCCAGGCCCCCGGTGCCCTGTTCCTCCGAGCCCTCCACGATCACCTTCACGCCGACCGGCACGCCACCGTGCTCCTTCAGCGCCCGCAGCGCCATCAGGTGCATGATGAAGCCGCCCTTGCAGTCGGCCGAGCCCCGGCCGTACCAGCGCCCGTCGCGCTCGGTCAGCTCGAACGGCGGGGAGACCCAGGCCGCCTCGTCCAGCGGCGGCTGGACGTCGTAGTGGGCGTACAGCAGCACGGTCGGCGCCCCGGCCGGGCCGGGCAGGTAGCCGTAGACGGACTGGGTGCCGTCCGGGGTGTCCAGCAGCGCCACGTCCTCGAAGCCCTCGGCACGCAGGGCGCCGGCCACCCAGTTCGCGGCCGCCTCGCACTCGCTCTTGGGGAACTGCGCCTCGTCCGCCACCGATCGGAAGGCCACCAGCTCGGCCAGTTCGGTCCGGGCCCGTCCGGTGAGCCCGGCGACGGTGGTCGCCAGCGCGGCGGGGTCCGGCAGGCGGGACGAGGACGTGTCCATGGAACGCTCTCCTTCGAGACGCGGCAGCGGTCGTTCGTGCCGTGACCGCACCTTTCGTACGGATGCACGGATGTGTCCGTCGATCCTCCCACGCTCCCTCCCGGCCTCACCCCCGAGGGGGCGCGCCGCGACGGGCCGTAGGATGCGGACGAAAGCCGTTGCCGTGTAGGTGTGGGGAGCGAAGGCACAGGTGAGCAGCGACAGCGCAGCCCGGGACGAGGGACGCGAGACGGCCGGGGAGGCGGTCTGGGACGTCGTGGTGGTGGGCGCCGGGCCCGCCGGCGCCTCGGCGGCCCACGCCGCGGCCACCGCGGGCCGCCGGGTGCTGCTCCTGGAGAAGGCGGAACTGCCCCGCTACAAGACCTGCGGGGGCGGCATCATCGGCCCCTCGCGCGACGCGCTGCCGCCCGGCTTCGAGCTGCCGCTGCGCGACCGCGTGCACGCCGTCACCTTCTCCCTCAACGGCAGACTCACCCGCACCCGCCGCTCCAAGCGGATGCTCTTCGGGCTCATCAACCGGCCCGAGTTCGACGCCGGACTCGTCGAGGTCGCCAAGGCTGCCGGGGCCGAGGTGCGCACCGGAGCGACCGTCTCGCGCGTCGAACAGCACGGCGCGGCCGTGCCCGACCGGCGCACTGTCGCCGTCGTCCTCGGCGACGGCAGCACCGTCCTGGCCCGCGCCGTGGTCGGCGCCGACGGCAGCGCGGGGCGCATCGGCGCCCACGTCGGCGTGAAACTCGAGCAGGTCGACCTCGGCCTGGAGGCCGAGATCCCCGTGCCCGCCACCGTGGCCGAGGACTGGGCCGGCCGGGTGCTCGTCGACTGGGGCCCGATGCCCGGCAGTTACGGCTGGGTCTTCCCCAAGGGCGACACCCTGACCGTCGGCGTCATCGCCGCCCGCGGCGACGGCGCCGGCACCAAGCGCTACCTGGAGGACTTCATCGGCCGCCTCGGCCTCGCCGGCTTCGAGCCGAAGATCTCCTCCGGCCACCTCACGCGCTGCCGCACCGACGACTCCCCCCTCTCCCGCGGCCGGGTCCTCGTCTGCGGCGACGCCGCCGGGCTGCTGGAGCCGTGGACGCGCGAGGGCATCTCCTTCGCCCTGCGCTCCGGCCGGCTGGCGGGGGAGTGGGCGGTACGCATCGCCGAGGCGCAGGACGCCGTCGACGCCCGCCGCCAGGCCCTGAACTACGCCTTCGCCATCAAGGCCGGGCTCGGGGTCGAGATGGGCGTCGGGCGCCGCATGCTCGCCCTCTTCGAACGCCGGCCCGGCCTCATCCACGCCGCGGTCACCGGCTTCCGCCCGGCGTGGCGCGCCTTCGCGCGCATCACCAGCGGCTCGACGACGCTCGCCGAGATCGTCCGCACGCACCCGATGGCCCGCCGCACCCTGGCGGGCGTCGACCGCCCGGCCCCGCCGGCAGGCGCCTGACGGCGCCGCGGGGCCGGCGGGGGCCGGGCGGGAGCACGGACCTCGTTCCTCCGGGCGCTAGGCCGTGTCCGGCGGATCATGCAGTGCCCCGTAAGGGGCGCGAGGCGTTGTCGATCTGCGGCTGCCGCCGCGTGGGCGCGATCAGCCACCGGCGGCCTGCAGACGACGTATCACCCCCGCGGGGTCCGGGCGCAGCACGGCACTTCGTCTGCGGGCGCGCCGTGGCTTGTCGCGCCCACGCGGCGGCAGCCGCACATTGACACCGCCCCGCGCCCCTACGGGGCGCCGTGGTGGCGCGTGACGAAGATCCGCCGGACACGGCCTAGCCCGCTCGGACGGCCGGCGCATTCCTCCGGCAGGGCCTGGCGCAGTGTGGCCCGGGTCCGTGCCGCGCAGCGGTCTTCGTGCACGCCGCTCACCGGGCTGCCAGGACGGCGTCGGACGCCGGCGCACTCGCCAGTGCCTGGGCGAGCAGGATGCGCCGGTCGGGAGTGCCGCGTCCGGCGTGGTCGTGCGTGCGACCGCATTTCCCCTCATGCTGGCAATGAGGGGGCGAGGCCACGGAGGAAGTGGTGAGGATGCAGACCGTTGTGGATCTCACGCGCTGCCAGGGCTACGCGCAGTGCGTGTTCCTCGCGCCGGAGGTGTTCCACCTGCACGGGCAGGAGGGGCTGCTGTACGCCCCGGCCGTCCCCGACGACCAGGTCGAGCACGTGCGCCAGGCCGCGGCGGCGTGCCCGGTCCAGGCGATCCTCCTCGGTGAAGAGGTGAACGCGGGTGCCCGGTGACCTCAAGGACGGCCGCTTCGTCATCGTCGGTGCGTCGCTGGCCGGGTTGAGGGCCGCGGAGGCATTGCGCGACGAGGGCTTCACCGGCTCACTGACCGTGGTGGGGGACGAGCCCCATCCGCCCTACGACCGGCCACCGCTGTCCAAGCAGGTGCTCCTCGGCCACGCGGCAGCGGACAGCACCGGGCTGCCGATGCGGCGGGACCCGGACGCCGACTGGCGGCTGGGCGTACGTGCCACGGGCCTGGACCCGCTCGCGAAACGGGTGGTGCTGGACACCGGCGAGTCGCTGCCCTTCGACCGGCTGCTGATCGCCACCGGGACCCGTGCGCGGCCCTGGCCCCACCCGCAGGAGGCCGCCCTGGACGGGGTGTTCACCCTGCGCACCCGTGACGACGCCGGAGAGCTGGCGAAGCGGCTGGCCGCCGGGCCGCGGCGGGTCCTGGTGATCGGTGGCGGCTTCACCGGCTCGGAGATCGCCTCGGCCTGCCGGGAACGGGGGCTGGAGGTCACGGTCGCCGAGCGCGGCCCCGCGCCCTTGGTGGGCGCGCTCGGCGGCACCCTGTCGAAACTCGCGGCCGTCATGCAGCGCAACCACGGGGTGGACCTGCGCTGCGGGGTGACGGTCACCACCCTGCGCGGCGACGGGAACGGCCGCTTCAACGGTGCGGACCTGTCCGACGGCAGCCGTGTCGACGCGGACGTGTGCGTCGTGGCGCTGGGAGCGGTCCGCAACGTGGAATGGCTGGCGGATTCCGGACTGGCGGCGGGCCCGCGCGGTATCGCCTGCGACGCCGGCTGCCGGGCCTTCACCATGTACGGGATCGTCACCGACGACGTCTTCGTGGCCGGCGACGTCTCCCGCTTCCCCCATCCGCTGTTCGGGTATCAGATGCTCTCCCTGGAGCACTGGGGCAACGCGATCGCGCAGGCCGAGGTGGCGGCCCACAACATGGTCAGTCCGGGCCCCCTGCGACGCCCGCACCTCGCCGTGCCCGAGTTCTGGTCGAGCCAGTTCGGGCTCAACATCAAGTCGGTGGGCGTGCCCGCCTTCTCCGACCAGGTGGTGATCGCCCAGGGCTCTCTGGAGGCGCGGCGTCTGGCGATGGTCTACGGCTACCAGGGGCGGGTCACCGCCGCGGTCACCGTCGACATGGCCAAATCGCTCAACTACTACCGGCACCTGATCGAGACCGCCGCTCCCTTCCCGCCCCCACCCGGCGCAGCGGACCGCGCGATCGCGGCCGACATCACCATTCCCTCCGACGTGCCGGACCCGAAGGGGCTCACCCACGGCCCCACCGTGGCACTCACCGGGTACCTGCCCGACCGCCGGCTGATCGTGGTGTAGAACCCACCCCCCGACCCGCGTCCCGCCCGACGACGAGGAGCCACCATGGCCTCCGACACCCTGCTGGCACGGATCACCGACTACGCCAGCCGCCCCGACCCCTATCCCCTGTACACGGAACTCCGCGAGGCCGGTCCCGTGGTGCGGCAAACGGACGGCAGCCATCTGGTCGGCACCTACCACGAGATCGCCGCTCTGCTCCACGACCCGCGCATGAGTGCCGAACCCCGCAGCCGAGGCGAGACGGCACCACGGCCGCCGTTCCTGCGGCTGGACGACCCCGAGCACCACAGGCTGCGCACCCTGGCCATGCGGCCGTTCGGCCCACCGCACAGCCCGGGCCGGGTCGATGCCATGCGCGACGAAATCGCCCGGATCACCAAGGAGCTGGCGGACACCGTCCAGGCGGGCCGGCAGATCGACATCGTCGACGACTTCGCCTACCCCCTGCCCGTCACGGTGATCTGCCGGCTCCTCGGCGTACCGCGCGAGGACGAACCGCTGCTGAGGGAATGGTCCGACGCCCTGGTCACATCCGCCGACGTGAAGCCTGGTGAGGACGCCACCGAACGGACCCGGGCGGGTGATCAGGCACGGATCGAGATGGGCCGTTACCTGCTGGACCTCGCCGAGCAGCGCCGTGACCACCCGACCGGCGACATGCTCTCCGCCTTCGTCAACGAGCCGGACCCCGCCCTGCGGCTCACCCGGGAGGAGCTCGCGGAAACCGCGATCCTGTTGTTCATCGCGGGGCACGAGACCACGGTCAACCTCATCACCAACGGCGTGCTCACCCTGCTGCGCCACCCCGAGCAGCTGGACCGCCTGCGTCGCGATCCCGACCTGCTGCCACGAGCGGTGGAGGAACTGCTGCGCTACGAACCCCCGGTCCATATGCGCGAGCGCGTCCCCCTCGCCGACATCGACGTCGCCGGCACCACGATTCCCGCGGGCGCATCCGTCGTACTGGTGTTGGCCTCGGGCAACCGCGACCCCATGCGGTTCCCCGAGCCCGACAGGTTCGACCCCACTCGCCCGGACAACCAGCACCTCGGCTTCGGCAGCGGCATCCACCTGTGCTACGGCGCCCCCCTCGCCCGCATCGAAGCCCAGGCCGCACTCGGCGCGCTGATCCCCCACCTCGGTACGGCCCGCCTGGTCCAGGACCCGCCCCCCTACCGGCAGAACGCCATGCTCCGCGGCCCCCGCCACCTCCCCGTCCACCTATGAAGAGGCGCCCGGTACGGCTGAGGTAGGGCTCACTCCTCCTGGAGCCAGAAGCCCGTGCGGTCCAGCCACAGCGCCAGCAGGTCCGCGTTGCCGGTGACACGGACGTCCGGGGCCGGGCGGCGGTAGAGGAAGAGGAGCAGGTCCGTCAGCGTGCCCCGCACCGTGACCGCCGCGTCGGCCGGTGCCGGGCGGACGGAAGGACTCGTACCGGTCAGGTCGACGAACCAGTCGGCGGGCCGGTCCCCCGTGGCGTGGAAGTGCAGGGTGCGGCCGGGGCCGAGCAGGCCGGGCCGGCCCGGGGCCGCCTCGTACGCCTCCGGCAGGCCGGCGAAGCCCAGCCACTCCTCGACGGCGTCCCGCGCCACCTCGGCGTCCAGCGCGAACTCCGCCCCCACCGCCAGCGCCGCGTCCGCCCGGTGCACGGCCGTCTCGTGGGCCATCCTGCGGGCCCAGAACCCGGCGCACCGGTAGCGGGCCGACTCCTCCGGCACCGGCGACCACACCGGCGCGGCCGGCCCCGCCGTGCGCAGGGCCCCCGCCAGCAGCGCCGCGCCCTCCTCCAGCCAGGAGCCCAGCGGGTCGAGGTCCTCGCCGGTGTGCCGGGGGACGGTGTTCGGCTCCGCGTCGGGGACGGGCTCCTGCGCCCGCGTCCGTACGGCCGTCTCCGCCCACCGGTGGGCACCGCCGAGGTGCCGCAGCAACTGGCCGAGGGTCCACTCGGGGCAGGTGGGCACCGGGGCGTCCGCGTCCGCCCCCTTGACGTGGGACCTCAACAGGGCCGACTGCGCGAGGATTTCCGCGCAGTGGCGCTCGAAGCTCAGGGCCGTCATGGCACCACCGTAGCGGCGGGGCGGCCTCAGAAGAGCGCTTCCGGCTCCGCCGTCGTGGCCCGCACCGCCGCCGTCGTCCGGGCGTCCGGCGCCGCCGCCGTCAGCGGCCAGCCGGCCAGCTGCCGCGCGTCGACGATCAGCTGGCGCCCTTCGGACGTCGCCAGATGGATGTCCGGGCCCGCCACGGCGGCCACCCGGCCCACCACCGTGCACCCGGGGGCGAGCTCCACCAGGGCCCCGCCGGTGCGTATGCCCTCCGTGTGGAACGCCTCGTCGTGGTGCACCACGGTCGGCGGCAACGTCTGCAGCGACTCGGGCAGCCCCGCCAGCCCGAGCGCCTGCGCGTGCGTCGCCGCGAGCTCCTGCGCGCGCCGCTGCGAAGGCGGCAGCGGATGGCGGGCGGCGCGCTTGGCCGCGTACGGGATGCGGTCGGGGACCGCGAGGGCGGCGCCCAGCACGGCCTCCGCGCGGCGTGCTGCCATGAGCGGGCCGCGCCCCAGCAACACGTACGACAACGCGGCCTGTTCGAGCAGGCGGGCGCCCTGCCGCTCGGTGGCCGTGATGCCGACCTTGATCAGACCGGGGCCGAACCACGCCAGGTACACGTCGTACGGACGGGGGTCGTCGGCGAGGGTGTCCGCCGCCACGGAGCGGGAGCGGTCCAGACGGGCGCAGTCGGCGCACTGCGCCGAGGCGACCGTGGCGGGGACGCCGGCACCGGTCGGGCACGGGGTGTGCCGACCGCCGCGGCGCACGCCCACACAGTGGCGGCCGGCGCCCGTGGCGAAGGACAGCGCCCTGCCGGGCGGCAGCGGGGAGAAGCGCTCGTCGTGCCCTGGGCGGCGCCACACCAGGGCCGGGCCGTCCGCGCTCCAGCGCAGGCCCGCGCACAGCCAGTCACGCTCCGCGGCGATCACCACGGCAGCCTCCCCTCGCTCACGCAGCCATCGTGCCAGCCGGTACTGACACGCGGGCGACCGTCCCTTTTTTGTTCAGCGACGGTACAAAGTCAGAATAGGAGTGTGACCCAGACTCGGACCACCCGCCTGGAGCGGGGCAGAGGGGCGCTCGGCCCGGCCCTCGAGCTCGTACACACCGGCCGTGCGCCCACACGCGCCGTGCTCACCGCCGAACTCGGTGTGACCCGGGCGACCGCCGGCGCCGTGGCCGCCGAACTGGAAGCCCTCGGGCTGATCACCGTCGACCCGCACCCCGTGGCCGCCGGCGCCCAGGGACGCCCCTCCCACCGGCTGTCCATCGCCCCCGGGGGACCGGTCGTCCTCGCCGCGCAGATCCACGCCGACGGCTACCGGGCGGCCCTCGTCGGCCTCGGCGGACGCATGGTCGCCACCGCACCCGGCTGTATGGACGTCCCCGCCGACCCCTCCCGCATCATCGACGCCGTCGTCGAAGCCGGCGCCGCACTGCTGCACGAGACCGGCCGGCAGTGCCTCGGCGCGGGCCTCGCCGTGCCCTCGGCCGTGGCCGAACCCGACGGCACCGCCCTCAACCCGCTGCACCTGTCCTGGCCCGCCGGCGCGCCCGTACGCCGGCTGTTCACCGAGGCCCTCGCCAAGAGCGGCATCACCGGGGCCGACGGCGGGCCGCTCACGGGAGTCGCCGGCAACGACGTCAACCTCGCCGCCCTCGCCGAGCACCGGCACGGCGCCGGCCGCGGCGCGCGACACCTGCTGTGCGTGGCCACCGGCCACCGGGGGGTCGGCGGGGCGCTCGTCCTGGACGGCCGGCCCCACACCGGCAGCTCCGGGCTCGCCCTGGAAGTCGGCCACCTCACCGTCAACCCCACGGGGCTGCCGTGCCATTGCGGCAGCCGCGGATGCCTCGACGTCGAGACCGACCCGCTCGCCTTCCTCACGGCGGCCGGCCGCACGCCGGGCCCCGCGGTGTCGCTGCTGCAGCAGTCGCGGGAGCTGCTCCGTTCGGAGTACTCCGACCCGGCGGTACGGGCCGCGGCGGAACTGGTCGTCGACCGGCTCGGGCTCGGGCTCGCGGGACTCGTCAACATCCTCAACCCGGATCGCATCCTGCTCGGCGGGCTGCATCGCGAACTGCTGGAGGCCGATCCCGAGCGGCTGCGGGCGGTCGTGGCCGACCGGAGTCTGTGGGGGCGCAGCGGGAGCGTCCCGATCCTCGCCTGCACCCTCGACTTCAACAGTCTCATCGGGGCGGCGGAGGCGGCTTGGCAGCCGGTGCTGGACGATCCTCTGCGGGTGCTCGTCGGCTGACGCGGGTGCCGGTGCCGGTGCCGGTGCGCTTGCGGGGTGCGGTGCGCTTGCGGGGTGCGCGGTCGGGTGCGGGTCGGTTGTGGCTTGTCGCGCAGTTCCCCGCGCCCCTCGGGGTGGGGCCGTGTGTCCTTGGGTGCGGGCCGTCCTCGGCCGGTCAGGTGCGGGTTCGGGTGGGGCGGGCGCCGGCCAGGGCGGGTTCCTCGTGGGGGGCGAGCGTGGCCGGCAGGGCGGCGCGCTTCTTGGGACGGCGGGCCGTGCGCGGCGGGGTCGTCGCCGGGGCGCTCGCCGGGACGGACAGGGTGAACCAGACGACCTTCCCGCCGTCCGGCCGCTCCTGCACGCCCCAGCTGGAGCTGAGCGCGGCCACCAGGGCCAGCCCCCGGCCGTGGGTGCTCGCCGGGTCCGCCGCGCCCAGGGTGGGCAGCCGGGGGTCGTGGTCGCGCACGGAGACGGTCAGCCGGTCCATTACCAGGTCGAGTTCGACCGTGCAGCGCTTGTCGGGCTCCGCGTGCTGGTGAACGTTGGTCAGCAGCTCGGTGACGCCCAGGGCCGCGCGGTCGATGAGCGGATCGAGATGCCAGTAGCGCAACTGCGCAGATACGATTCTGCGGACCTGGCCGATCCGCGGCGGCAGGGCCTGGAGCTCGACGGTGCAGTGCTTGTTCACTCGGCTGATCACGGCTGCGACTCCCTGAAGAAGTAGGGCTAGCCTGATTCCGAAACGCGTTGCCTCACGCGCCTGTTGCGGACCGGCGGCGTCCCCCTGCCGGTCCGTACGGCGGACTGGTCCGCAGGGTGACCGCCGGTAGACCCTCGGTGATGCCGGTACTTGCGTCAAGGGTCGACTCTCGCAGCCGCCTTCGCAACTCCTGCACCCGTCAGTGCTTCGGCGTGCTTCCGTGCGCCGACCGCACCACCTCCAGGAAACGGTTGACCTCTTCCTCGGCCTTGTCCTCGGAGGCCGCCTCGTGCTCGGCAGCCAGGGTGAGCACGTAATGGTGGCCGTTGACCGTCGCCCTCGCCCGGTCGCGGGCTAGCCAGGGCTTGCGCGCCTGCACCGAGTCCACCGGCGCGCTGTCGATCTCCCGGCCGTAGCTGGTGAGCAGCTCCAGGCGGCCGTCCTTGATCTGCACCTGTCCGGCCCGGGTCAGCGACCGGTGGTCGCGCTCGATCCGCACGCCCCTCGCGCTGTATTCCGCTTCCGCCACGGCGTACCGCCTTTCGTGTCGTGTCCCGATCGCCCTCCAGGCGCAGTCTGCCCGTGACCGGGCCCGGACACCAGTGCCCGCTTATGATCGAAGGGCCACACCGGGCCGGAGCCCGGCAGGCGCCCGCACAGCACCAGGAGCGGCGTGTGAACGGCACAGCGCACCCGCCGGAGCACGACCCGCCCCGGCACACCGTCGACGTGGACCGCAGCGATCCGGCGTACCGCGCCTGGCTCAAGGAGGCGGTGCGCAGGGTCCAGGCGGACGCCAACCGGTCCGCCGACACGCACCTGCTCGGCTTCCCGCTGCCGCCGGAGTGGGGCGTCGACCTGTACCTGAAGGACGAGTCGACCCATCCGACCGGCAGCCTGAAGCACCGGCTGGCGCGCTCGCTGTTCCTGTACGGGCTGTGCAACGGCTGGATCCGGCCGGAGGCCGCGGTCATCGAGGCCTCCAGCGGCTCCACCGCCGTCTCCGAGGCCTACTTCGCCGAGCTGATCGGCGTGCCCTTCGTCGCCGTCATGCCGCGCACGACCAGCCCGGAGAAGTGCCGGCTCATCGAGTTCCACGGCGGGCGCTGCCACTTCGTGGACGACCCGCGGACGATGTACGCCGAGGCCGCGGCCCTCGCCGAGTGCACCGGCGGCCACTACCTCGACCAGTTCACCTACGCCGAGCGGGCCACCGACTGGCGCGGCAACAACAACATCGCCGAGTCGCTCTACCGTCAGATGCGCGACGAGCGCCACCCCGAGCCAGCCTGGATCGTGGCCACCGCCGGCACCGGCGGCACCTCCGCCACCATCGCCCGCTACATCCGCTACATGCAGTACGACACCCGGGTGTGCGTCGCCGACCCGGAGAACTCCTGTTTCTTCGCCGGCTGGCGCGACCACGACCCGTCCGCCGTGTGCGAGCTGCCCTCGCGCATCGAGGGCATCGGCCGACCCCGCATGGAACCCAGCTTCCTGCCCGCTGCCATCGACCGGATGATGAAGGTCCCCGACGCGGCGAGCGTGGCGGCCGTGCGCGCCCTGGAGCGGGCCATCGGGCGCAAGGCGGGCGGCTCCACCGGCACCGGCCTGTGGAGCGCTCTGAGGATCGTGGCGGAGATGGCCGCGGAGGGCCGGGCGGGCAGCGTCGTCACCCTCATCTGCGACCCCGGCGAGCGCTACCTCGACAAGTACTACTCCGACGCCTGGCTGGCCGCGCAGGGTCTGGACATCACCCCCTACACCATGGCCATCAGCACCTTCCTGGCCACCGGCCGCTGGCCCGGCTGACGCCGCGGCCCCTGCACCCCGGCCCCTACGCCGCCGACAGCCGGCGGTCCAGGGCGCGCACCGCATCGCGGAAGGCCCGGTGCAGCAGGGGTCGGGCCAGCTGGACGGCCAGGAGCCCCGGCAGGGGGCCGTCCACGCCGATCCGCCACTGCAGGATCGTTCCACCACCGACCGGTGACAGCCGCCAGTCCTCCAGCATCGCGTGCAGCCCCGGCACGTTGGTGCCGTCGATGCGGTACGCGTACCGCCGCTGCGGGACCGCCACCATGACGGTCGCAAGGAAGCGGATCGTCCCCATCAGGTGAACCTCGTGCCCGTCCCGGCCCTCCCGCTCCACCGGCCGGGCCAGGGTCACCACGCGGAACCAGCGCGGCCACGCCTCCACCTCGTCGGCCAGCGCACGGTAGACCTCCTCGGGCGCCGCGGCCATCCGGGCCGCGAACGACAGGCGCACCGGCGCGGTGTCGGCGAAGTCCGCACCGACCGGGCGCAGGCCGCGCGACCTGCGGGTCATCGCACCGACACGGGTCATCGCACGGGTCATCGCAGCAACCCCCCACGTGGGTCTCGCCTCCGACCGGGTTCCGCTTAACGGTAGTGCGTGCGGCCTCAGATGTCCGTATCCCCGTCGCCCTCCTCGCCGGCCACCACGAGGGCCGGCCCGCGCTCGGTGATCTGCGTGCGCGCCGCGGCCGCCAGCCCGGCATCGGTGACCAGGGCGTCCACCTCCTCCAGCGCGGCGAAGGAGCTCAGGCCCACCGTGCCCCACTTGGTGTGGTCCGCCAGCACCACCACCCGTCGCGCCGCGCGCACGAAGTGCCGGTTGGTCTCGGCCTCCGCCAGGTTGGGCGTGGACAGTCCGGCGTCCGCCGATATGCCGTGCACGCCGATGAAGAGCACGTCGAAGTGCAGCGACCGGATCGCCGCGTCCGCCACCGGGCCCACCAGGGTGTCCGACGGCGTGCGCACGCCGCCCGTCAGCACCACCGTCGCCGCGCCCGGCCGGGTGGGGGAGACGGAGGGCGAGAGCGCGCGCCGGGCGGTGTGGAACGCCTCGGCCACCCGTACCGAGTTGGTGACGACCGTCAGATCGGCGACCTCGACCAGCTGCTGTGCGAGGGCGTACACGGTCGTCCCGCCCGCCAGCGCTATCGCACTGCCGCGCGGCACCATCCGGGCCGCGGCCCGGGCGATGTCCTGCTTGGCGCCGAGCTCCAGCGCCGACTTCGCCTCGAACCCCGGCTCGTGCGTGGTCGCCGCCGCCACCGGCACCGCGCCCCCGTGCACCTTCTCCACCACCCCCTGGCGCGCCAGCGCGTCCAGGTCCCGGCGGACCGTCATGTCCGACACGTGCAACCGCCGGGTCAGCTCGTTGACCCGCACCCCGCCGCGCCGCCGGACCTCGTCGAGGATCAGGGCGCGCCGCTGCTCCGCCAGAAGGTTCTGGTTGTCGCTCACCCGGGCCGTCCTTTCGGGGGTCGACCGTCGCACACCGTGGCGCACATCCTGCCACGCGGTCACGGCGGCGCCAGGTGGCGCACCAGGCGAACCCCCCGCCCGCTCAGGGCAGTTCGGGCAGGTCCTGCGCGTATAGCAGGGTGAGGTCCTCGGTGCTCGGTGCCGGCAGCTGCGCCACCCGGCCCGCGTGCCGCTCGACCATGGCCTCGAAGGTCTGCCGGGCCGTGCGGCCGTTGCCGAACGCCGGCCCCTTGGGCAGGTCCGTGAAGTACCGCAGCAGCGCCTCGGCGGCCTCCTCGCCGATGCGGTACTCGTGCTCCTCCGCCTGCTGCCGCACAATGCGCAGCAGCTCCTGCGGCGCATAGTCGCCGAAGGTGATCGTCCGCGAGAAACGCGAGGCCACCCCCGGATTGACCGTCAGGAAGCGCTCCATCTCCGCCGTGTAGCCGGCGACGATCACCACCACCTCGTCCCGGTGGTCCTCCATCAGCTTCACCAGCGTGTCGATGGCCTCCCGGCCGAAGTCCCGCCCGGCGTCCTCCGGGCACAGCGCGTACGCCTCGTCGATGAACAGCACCCCGCCGCGCGCCCGGTCGAACGCCTCCTGCGTGCGCAGCGCCGTCGAGCCGATGTGCTCGCCCACCAGGTCCACGCGGGAGACCTCCACCAGGTGCCCGCGCTCCAGCACCCCGAGGGAGGCCAGGATCTCGCCGTAGAGCCGGGCGACGGTGGTCTTGCCCGTGCCGGGGGAACCGGTGAAGACCAGGTGCCGGCGCACCGAGGCCGCCTTGAGGCCGGCCTCCTGCCGCCGCCGGCCGACCTCGATCATGTCGGTCAGGGCGCGCACCTCGCGCTTGACGCTCTCCAGGCCCACCAGCGCGTCCAGCTCGCCCAGGACCGCCGCCGCCGGCCGCACCGCCGCACCGTCCACCGCCTGCGTGTCCGCCGTCGCCGGGCGCGGGGCGGGCACCGCGGCGGGCCGGGCCGGGGCGGCCGCGGTCTGCACCACGGGCACCGGCGCCGCGGCCCGCACGTCGTCGCTCGTGCACCCCTCGCGCACGACGCCGTCCTCGGCGAACTCGTAGCCGCCGCGCGCGCAGCGCTCCGTACGGCAGTCGGTCAGCGTCGAGCGGCAGCCGTCGATGACGTGGAAGCCGTACCCGGCACTGCCGGTCACCCGGCAGCCGTCGAACGTGCCGCGCCCCTCGGCCGAGACGTAGAAGCCGGCCTCGCGCGGAGAGGTGACGGTGCAGCGTTCCACCACGGGATCCGCGCCCTTGGAGACGATCACGCCGGTGGACGTGGCGTCGATGGTGCAGCCGGCCACCCGACCGCCGCTGCCGTGGCCGCGGAACCACACGCCGGTGGCCGCCTCCCGGATGCGGCAGTCCTCCAGGGCCGCGGCCGCGCCGCCGCTGACCGAGACCGCGGTGCCGCGCACCCGCGACAGGTCGCTGTCGGTGACCTCCGCGCTGGAGCCGCGATCCAGGACGAACAGGGCGTCCGGGACGTCGTGCACCCGGCAGGAGACCAGGCCGGCCCCGGCGCCGTCGCTCACCCACACCGCCGGGTAGTCGCCGGTGCTGTCGTGGATCTCGCACTGCACGGCCTCCACCCGCGTGCCCGGATCCCACACCGACAGCCCGTTGCGGCCGAAGCGGCGCACCGCCGAGCGGGTCATCCGCAGCACCGAACGCGAGCGCAGGTCCACGGCGTTCTCCGGGACGTCGTGGATGGCGCAGTCGGCGAGCTCCAGCACCGCGTCGGTGTCCAGGGTCACCCCGTCCCCGGAGGTGCGGTGCACCCGGCAGTCCGTCAGCCGCCCCGCGGCGCGCGCCGCGACCTGCACCCCGGCGCCCCGGATCTCGTACACATCGCAGCCCACCGCCTCCAGCGTGCTGCCCTCGCCGGTCAGCGACAGGCCCGCGCCGCGGGCGTGGTGCACCCGGCACCGCTCCAGGCGCGGCGCGGCCCCGCCGCCGACGGCCACCCCGGACTGGCCGGCGGCCACCACCTCGCAGTCCTCGAAGACCCCGCCCGCACCGCCCTGCACACTGATGCCCACCCCGGCGGGGTTGTCGACGGTGCAGGCGCGCACGGTCGGCCGCGCGCCGTCGCGCACCTCGATGCCCGCCGCCGAACGCGTCACCACCCGCAGCCCGGACAGCACGGGTCTGCCCTCCTCCACCAGCAGCGCGGGGACCGAGGCGTCGTGGCCCTCGATGCACACGTCCTGCAGCGTCGCCGACGCCCGTACGGTGACGGCCACGCCCTCGGTGGGGGCGATCCGCACCGAGCCGGGTTGGCCCTCGTCGCCGCGCAGCGTCACGGCGCGGGCCAGCACCACGTTCTCCCGGTAGGTGCCGGGTGCCACCGACAGCACGTCGCCGTCGGCGGCGGCTTCGAGGGCGGCGGCCAGCGAGTCGTACTCCCCGATGCGTTCGCCGGCCCGCAGCCGCCAGCGGGACGTGCCGGTGTGCGTCACCTTCACCGAGCCCTGTGCCATGGTGCTGCTGTGCCCCCACGTATGAGTGTGTGTGCGATCCGGGACGAGCCATCGTGGACGGAAGGAGTACCGGCCGCACCACGGTAGCGCGCGCGGCGCACGGGAGTTGACGTCTCCGCGTCGCCGCCCGCCCGCGGCCGGTGCCGGACCGATGCCTGCTCTCAGCTGCCGGTGTCCGCCCGCCCCCAGGTGCGCGCCGCCCGCTCCCACTCCTCGTCCCACTGCGCGTAGCGGCGCCGGACGATGCGCCACACGACGAGCCGCCGCCCGCCTTCCAGCAACCCCGCGCAGGCGCCGGCCGCGGCGACCCCGGCCAGCACGGCGTGCAGCGCGGCTGCCGCGTCGTCCATGGGCCGGGTCGCGATCCGGCCCGCGTCGTCGGTCCACAGCGGGAAGTGCTCGCCGGGCCCGGCGAACCGGCGCACGGTAACCGCCCCGGTGCACTCCCGGCCGCCCGGGCACGGCCAACTGGCGAGCACATGGTGGAAGCCGTCGCGGCCGGTGGAACTCTCCTGCCCGGGCCCCGCCTCCGGGGCACCGGCGGGCACCGGCAGCGCCGTCGCGGTCACCAGATGGCGGTGCCGCTGCTGCTCGCGGACGGTCTCGCGCAGCGCGTCGTGGGCCAGCGAGCCGGTGAGCCAGCCCAGCGGCGGTGCCAGCAGAAGCATCAGCACCACGGCGGCCACCCCCGTCCAGGCCTCGGCGACGTCGCTCCGGCGCAGCAGCGGACTGCGCCGCCGGGACACCGGGAAGCCCCAACGGGCCAGCAGTCGGCACAGCCGGTGGGACAGTGTCGCGCGCACGGTGGTCACCCCCTTACGCGTCCGTAAATACCTCACACGGAAGACCGCATGCGGAGGAAGACGACGGAGAGAGGGAAATCACCCCTCGCGGAGTGTGCCCGCGGCGGCGCGTTGACGCCGCCCCCCGGCGGCCGCGCGGCGGGAGTCAGTCCAGCACCTCGACCGGGTCGCCGACGCGCAGGGTGCCGGTGTGCTCCGGTATCAGGTTCTGCCCGAACACCGGCTTGCCGCCCAGCCGGTGGTGGCGGGCCAGGGTGCGCAACGGCTCCCTGCCCCGCTCGGCGGTGCGCTGGTCGGTGGTGGTGATGATGCAGCGGCCGCTGGGTTTGACGGCCCGGAAGGTCACCTCGCCGATCCGCACCCGCCGCCAGCCGTCCTCCTCCCACGGCTCGGTGCCGTCGACGACCGCGTTGGGCCGGAAGCGGTCCATCGGCAGGGGGCCCTCCGCGGCGTGGTCGCCCTCGGCGACGAGCGCGTCGAGTGCCCGCAGCGAGGCGGTGGTGGTGACCAGCAACGGGTAACCGTCCGCGAAGCTGACCGTCTCGCCCTCGTGCGCATAATCGGGATCGATGGGGCGGCAGTGCGCCGGGTCGGCCATGTGCACGAGCCGGGACGGGGCGCCCAGGAAGGCGCTCACCCATGCGTCGGCGGCGGCGCCCGCGGGCACCGCCGTCACCTTCTCGGAGAAGACCTGGACCGTGACCGTCCCCCGCTCCCCGGAGACGGGCGGCGCGAGCTCCAGCGGCCGGGCCCCGGGCGCGCCGAGTCGCACGCCGCCGCCCGGCAGCGGAACGGCCGCGCCCAACGCGAGCCGGGGCGCCTGCCGTTGCGTGAGCACCCGGCCGTCCGCGTCGGTGACGGCCCATCGGCGGTCTCCCGCGAGCCCCCAGGGCTCCATGAGCGCCTCGTCGGGCGCGCATCCCGCCATCGACTTGACCGGGTAGCAGTGCAGCGCGGTGAGCACGGGAGTCGGCATGGGGTCATCTTGCCAGCCGGATATGACACTTGGCCGGTCGAGGGGAGGGGACGCCCGCCGTCGTGGCGGTTCGTCCCCTTTTCACGCTCGGTCGTGCGTTCTGTCGTGCGATGTATGTCGTGCGTGGTGCGTGGTGCGTGGTGCGTGGTGCGTGGTGCGTGGTGCGTGATGCTTGGTGCGTCGTGCTCGGTGTGTCCCCCGCAGGACGTGCCGGGGCCGGTCGGGGCCCCGGCACCGGTCGGTCAGTAGCCTCCCTGGCCCTGGTACGGGCGACCGCCGCCGTACGGGTCCTCGTACTGCCCGGGCGCCGGGCGCGGCGCGGCCGGGCGCATCGCCTCGAAGCTCGCAGGGTTGGTGCCGCCGCCCGGACGCTGCTGCAGCTGCTGCGGGGCCACCGGACCGCGCGGCGCGGAGGCCTGCTGCGGGATGTACGGCGCCGGCGCCTGCTGCAGGCCGCCGGGCTGCGCCATGGCCGGGCCCGGCTGGCCGCCGCCGTACTGCGGCTGCTGCGGCGCGGGGTAACCGGCCGGCGGCGCGGACTGCGCGGCGGAGGGCCCGGAGGGCAGCGCCGGCAGGGCGGGCAGGCCGCCCCCGCCGAAGTCGTAGGGGGAGGAGACCCGGATCGGCGCGATCTGCGGCGTGCCGCGCTCGGCGACGAGGCTGTCGTAGATGGGGGTGTCCGGGAACGACGACGAGGCGTAGTAGCCACCGCCGTAGGTGCTGCGGGGGGAGGTCATAGCCCATAAGTTAAGCCCATGGTGTGCCGGTTGGGGAGCCCGGTGGGTGGGTTGATTCCGGTTCCCCGGGAGGCGGGGGATCACCGACCCGGTCGAACCGTGGAAAAACGGTCGCCAAAGGGCGTTGGAATCGTGTAAAGGCCGGCAGCTGCAAGGAGCTCGGCAAGGGTTCCGGAGGGGTTGGGAACATGGGCATGCTCAAGGGCGCCAACATCATCGTCCCTGCACAGGCCGTACGGATCGAGCTGGGCTGGCGCCCGGGCCCCGGAGTTCCGGACGTCGACGCCGCCGCCGTGCTGCTCACCGCCGGCCGGGTCCGCTCCGACGACGACCTCGTCCTCCTCCACGGCCGGCCGGTGCACCCCTCGGGCACCGTGCGCCATGAAGGCCGAGGTTCCGCTTCCGGCGCCACGGAGACCCTCGCGGTCGACCTGGCTGCCCTCGCCGGCCACGTCGAGCGTGTCGTGATCGCCGCCCTCGCCGACGGCCCCTTCGGCCGGGTGCCCGGCCTGCACGTGCGCGTCCTGGACGCGGCCGGCGGCCGCGAACTGGCGCGCTTCGACAGCACGGACGCCACCGTCGAGACCGCCCTCGTCCTCGGCGAGCTCTACCGCCGGGGCGGGCAGTGGAAGTTCCGGGCCGTCGGCCAGGGCTGGAACACCGGTTACGAGGGCCTGGCCGCCGCGTACGGCCTGGGCCCCGACCGCCCCTCCCCGCGGCCCGCGGCCTCCGGCCACCGGCCCGGGGCCCCGGCGCCCGGGCCCTCGACCCCCGGCTCCGGGCCGGCGGGTTCCACCCCCCGGCCGGCGACTCCGGGCTCCGGCCCCGGGGCCTCGTCGTCCGGGCCCGGGGCTCCTTCCCCCCGGCCGGCAGCTCCTCCGCCCGGGCCCGGGGCCCCGGGTTCCGGCTCCGGAACTCCCGCGTCCCGTCCGGCCGGCCCGGCTTCCGGCCCCGGGGGCCCGGCGTCCCGCCCCGGAACCCCCGCACCCCGGCCCGCCGCTTCCTCCCCCCGCCCCGCGCCCGCCGTCCCGCGGACCGGCCCGCAGGTCACCCCGCCGCTGCGGCCCTCGCCCGGGCCGGCCGGCCCGCCGTCGGGCGTCCCGCAGCCCGCGGCCGCCGGCCGCCGGACCGGCCCGCAGGCCGTCCCGCCGCCCGCCGCGCCCGCGGCTGCGCGGCCCGCCAAGGTCACCCTCACCAAGGAGGCCCCGGCCGTCTCCCTCGCCAAGCAGGGCGGCACCTCCGGCGTGATGCGCGTCAACCTCAACTGGCAGATGCTGCCCCGCCCCACCACCGGCCGGGGCCGCCGCCTCGGCGTGCCCCCGCAGCCCCTGGACCTCGACCTCGGTGCCCTGTGGGAGCTCACCGACGGCAGCAAGGGCGTCGTCCAGCCCCTGGGCGAGTCCTTCGGCGCCCTGCACGAGCCGCCGTACATCCACCTCGACGGCGACGACCGGACCGGCGAGGTGGAAACCGGCGAGAACCTCACCATCAACCTCGACCACGCCCACCTCTTCCGGCGCATCCTCGTCTTCGTCACCATCTACGAGGGCGCTCGCAGCTTCGCCGGCCTGCACGCCACCGTCACCCTCCAGCCGCAGCACGGCGCGCCCATCGAGTTCGCCCTCGACGAGTGCACCGTGGCCTCCGACGTGTGCGCCCTCGCCCTGATCACCAACCAGAACGGCGAGCTCGTCGTCCACCGCGAGGCCCGCTACCTGGTGCCCGAGCGCGGTGTCGGCCCCCAGCGTGCCGTGGACCGCGCCTACGGCTGGGGCCTGCGCTGGCGGCCCGCCCGCAAGTGACCGCCGCCGGGTCCCGTCAGGAGGCCGACCGGTCGGGGGCGGCCTCGGGACGCGCGTACGTGCGTCCCTTCCAGGCCGCCCCCCGCCCCCGGTGGTGCTGCACCGCCGAGTCCACCGTCATCAGCAGGTACAGCAGCGCCGTGACCGGCAGCAGTGGCGCGAGCCACAGCGGCTGGCGGTAGTAGCGCAGCATCGGTCCGTACGTCCCCGCCATCACCGCCCACGCGGCCGCGCCCAGGGCCGCCGGCAGCGCCGCCCCCGTCACCGCACCGGCCACGACCGCGGCCGGTGGCACCAGGTAGACCACGGCCAGTCCCGCCACCGTCCCGGCCAGCAGCAGCGGGTTGTGCAGCAGCTGGGCGTAGGCGCTGCGCGAGACCATCCGCCACAGCGGCCCCAGGCCCGGGTACGGCCGTACGCTCTCGACCCGCTCCGCCAGCCCCAGCCAGATCCGGCCCCCGCTGCGCCGCACGGCCCGGGCCAGCGCCACGTCGTCGATCACCGCCTGCCGGATGGCGGCCGGGACGCCGGCGCGCTCCGCGGCCTCCCGGCGGATCAACACGCAGCCGCCGGCCGCCGCCGCGGTGCGCCCGCCCGGCCGGTTGCACCAGCGGAACGGATACAGCTGCGCGAAGAAATAGACGAAGGCGGGCACGACCAGCCGCTCCCAGAAGGTGGCCACGCGCAGCCGCGCCATCTGCGAGACGACGTCCAGCCCCGGGCCCGTACCGGCCGCGGCGACCAGCTCGCGCAGGCTGTCGGGGCCGTGGGCGATGTCGGCGTCGGTCAGCAGCAGGTACGCGGCGTCCGTACGGGCCCGGGCCAGGGCCATGCCGTGCCGCACCGCCCACAGCTTCCCCGTCCAGCCGGGCTCCGGCTCCCCGGGGGAGGTCACCGTCAGCGGCAGCCCCCCGTGCCGGTCGGCCAGCTCACGGGCCAGGGCGGCCGTGCCGTCGGTGCTGCCGTCGTCGACGAGGAAGATCTCCGCCCGCCCGGGATAGTCCTGCGCCAGCAGCGACGGCAGGCTGGCGGGCAGCACGGCGGCCTCGTCCCGGGCCGGCACCACGATCGCCACCTGCGGCCACCGCCCCGGCGGCGTGCGCCGCGGCAGGCGCACGTCGGTGCGCCAGAAGAAGCCCTGGCCCAGCAGCAGCCACAGCCAGGCGGCCAGCGAAACGGCGGTGATCCACGTCAGCGCGTCCACCCGCCGCAGTCTGCCGCACGGGCGCCCGTCCCGGGGCGCGAAGCCGCCGCCGCGGGCGCATCGACTAAAGTGACCGGGTGAAGATCGCGCTCATCGACTCCGGCCTCGGCCTGCTGGCAGCGGCTGCCGCCGTGCACCGGCAGCGTCCCGACGCCGATCTCGTCCTGTCGTCCGACCCCGGCACCATGCCCTGGGGCCCGCGCACGCCCGAGGACCTCACCCGGCTCGCCCTGGGCTGCGCCCGGGCCGCGGCGGAGCACCGCCCCGACGCCCTGATCGTCGCCTGCAACACCGCCTCCGTCCACGCGCTCGGCGCGATACGGGCCGAGCTGGAGCCGGCCCTGCCGGTCATCGGCACCGTGCCCGCCATCAAGCCGGCGGCTGCCGCGGGCGGCCCCGTGGCCATCTGGGCCACCCCGGCCACCACCGGCAGTCCCTACCAGCGCGGGCTGATCCGCGACTTCGCCCAGGGCGTCGAGGTCACCGAGGTGGCCTGCCCCGGGCTCGCGGACGCCGTCGAGCGCGCCGACGCCGAGGCCATCGACCTCGCCGTGCGGGCCGCCGCGGCCGCCACCCCGCGCGACGTGCGCCGCCTGGTGCTGGGCTGCACCCACTACGAGCTCGTGGCCGACACCATCCGCGACGCGGTGGCCGCCGTCCAGGCGGAGGGCGCCGCGCCGGTCGAGCAGTACGGCTCGGCCGACGCCGTCGCCGCGCAGGCGCTGCGCCGCGCCGGCGTCGAGCCGGACCCGCGCGCCGCGGCCACCGGGCGCCTGACCGTGCTGCTCGGCGGGCGCGAGGCGGAGCTGCAGCCCGCGGCGCTCGCCTACCCCGAGGGCCGTACGCTCGTCCCGATCGGCGCCGCGCACGCGTAGGCCCTGCCCACGCCCAGGAGCGGCGCCCCGTAAGGGGCGCGGGGAACTGCGCGACAAGCCACGACGCGCCCGCGGACGGGGTGCCGTCCTTCGCCCGGCCTCTGCGTTCCCGTTTCGGGTCTGGCGGATCATGCCAGCCCCGTAAGGGGCGCGGGGAACTGCGCGACAAGCCACGACGTGCCTGCGGACGGGGTGTCGTCCATCGTCCGGCCCCTGCGCTCCGGTTTCGGGTCTGGCGGATCATGCCAGCCCCGTAAGGGGCGCGGGGAACTGCGCGACAAGCCACGACGTGCCCGCAGACGAAATGCCGTGCACGTCGGCCGCAGGCCACCGGTTGCCGATCGCGCCCACGCGGCAGCGGCAGCCGCAGCCGCAGATCGAACGCTGCCCCGCGCCCTTACGGCGCGCGCCGCATCCCGGCCGCGCGCACTCCTGCCGGCGGGTGCGAAGGTGAGTAGGCTGCCCGGTATGAGGGACCACTCCCAGGGGAGCGAGGGCCCGCAGGGCCCCGAGGACGGTGGGCGGGCGGAGGCGCCGCCGGCGCCGGCGCCGGCGGTGTGGACCGGCCGGGCGACCAACCGCGTCCAGTGGCTGCTGGCCGCCGCAGGGGCCGCCTGTCTGGCGCTCGGCATCGACCTCGCGGTCGACAGCGCCTGGACGTCCGGGCCCGCGCCCCTGGTGATGGCGGTTGTCGGCTGCGTCGCGGCCGGGCTGCTGATGCTCTACGGCACGATCGCCTTCGTCCATGTGGCCGTGCGGGTCGACAAGGACAACGTCGAGATCCGCTGCGGCCACATCGGCGTACCCCGCACGCGCATCCCGCTCACCCACGTGGTGGACGCCGACTTCGACCCTCGCGTCACCCCGCGGCAGTGGGGCGGCTGGGGTTACCGCTGGCGGCCGGGCAAGGGTACGGGAGTGGTCGTGCGGCGCGGCGAGGGCTTCGTGGTCCGGCTCGGCGACGGCCGTACGTACACGGTCACCGTGGACGACGCCGAGGCGGCCGTCCGGGTGATCCGCGCCCGCCTGCGGCTGCTGCGCGGTCGCTCGGCCGCGGCCTGATCCGCCTGCGCGGTCCTGCCGCGGACCATAGGCTGCGACCGTGCCGGTACCCGAGTACATCCGCGACCTGAGGACGGCCGTCGGCGGCCGTCTGCTGTGGCTGCCCGGAGTGAGCGCCATCGTCCTGAACGACGAGGGGCACGTGCTGCTCGGGCGCCGGGCCGACCTCGGCATGTGGTCGATCATCGGCGGCATCCCCGACCCGGGCGAGCAGCCGGCGGCGGCCGTCGTGCGGGAGGTGTACGAGGAGACCGCCGTGCACTGCGTCCCGGAGAAGGTCCTGCTCGTCGAGGCCCTGCACAAGGTGGTCTACCCCAACGGGGACATCTGCCAGTTCATGGACATCTGCTTCCGCTGCCGCGCGGTGGGCGGCCGGGCGCGGGTCAACGACGACGAGTCGCTGGAGGTCGGCTGGTTCGAGGCGGACGCGCTGCCCGACCTCGAACCGTTCGCGGTCGCGCGCATCAAGCAGGCCACCGAGGACGGGCCGACCTGGTTCGAGGGTCTGGGCGAGCCGTAGGTGAAGTGACGAGCCGTCAAGGAAAGACGACTGTTCGTCAAAGTCGCCCTGTCCGGGTGCAGTCGAAAGAGGTCGACTTCAAGGAGCTTGTGCTGACGTGCTGTTGGGCCGTCGGCGGCTCCGGCGGTCCGGGGCGGAGTGCAGGATCGTTCCGGCAGTCGTGGTCGCGGCGCGTCGCGGCGGATCCGCCCTCGTACTGACGGGGCCCCAAAAGTCCTTTCGCCAGTACGGCCGTTCCAGCGCTCGAAGAAACAGCCGGTCGCAATTCGGTGCCGTTCTTTCGATACCGAGGGTGCCGTCAGGCCTCTCACCGGCACTGTTGGGAAAGAGATTGCTTTGCTAAAGTGTCCTCTGCTCCTTCTTCCGAGAGCAGCCGGGGGTCAGTGAGGATGCACCGCAAAAGCATATGATCGACCGCCCTCTCCCAGTCAGCGAGTGCGGCCGTTCCTGCGAACGGACAAGCGGGTCGACGACGTGGACGCCGGAGCGAACTGACGCTCAGTCAGGGCTCTGATCAGGAAGAACCCTGAGGCCGCCCCGGATTCCCTCCCCGCCGCTTGGCGCACCGTCACACCCCCGGTCGCTTGGCGCGCCCTTGGATCAGGGCGTTCCCGCCTGCCCGGGCTGGATTCAGGAACGCTCATGAGAAAGTTTCGGGCGACGCGCGAGTTCCCTCTCGCATTGCGATTGCTATTGCTCAATCAGTTTGGGATCGACATTGGCTTCTATCTCCTGATGCCGTTTCTCGCGGCCTATCTGGAGCAGGGCCTGGGAATGTCGGCCGCCCTCGTCGGACTGGTCCTCGGGGCACGGACCCTCAGTCAGCAGGGTCTGTTCGTCCTCGGTGGATCGGCGGCGGACCGGCTCGGTCCCCGAGTAGTGATCATCGCCGGCTGCGCACTGCGGACCGTGGGCTTCGCCCTCTTCGCCTTCGGCAGCTCCCTGGGGCTGCTGATGTGCGCATCGGCCCTGACCGGCCTGGCCGCGGCGCTGTTCTACCCGGCCGTGCGCACCTACGTCGCGCTGGAGTCGGGGGACGGCAAGGCCGAGGCGTTCGCTCGCCTGAACGTCTACGCCACCATCGGTTCCCTGAGCGGGCTCCTGCTGGGCAGCGTGCTCTTCCTCGCCGACTTCCGGATGTGCGCGGTGGCCGTCGCGGCGGTCTTCGGCCTCCTGACCGTCGCCCAGGCCATGGTGCTGCCCACCCGCGGTGTCGCTCCCGTCCCCTCCGCCTCGGTGCTCGCCGACTGGCGCGAGGCGATGGCCAACCGCAGGTTCCTGCTCTTCTGCCTCGCCACCACCGGCATGTTCACCATGGAGAACCAGCTCTACCTCCTGCTGCCGGACGGCGCCCTGCGGGCGTCGGGCTGGAAGGCCGGGGGAGGGGTGCTCCTGGCGGCGGGCGCGCTCGCCAACATGGTCTTCCAGCTGCGCATCACCCGCGCACTGGAACGCAACGGCGGCGGCACCCGCTGGGTGAGCTCGGGCCTGGTCGTCATGGGCACGAGCTTCCTGCCCCCGCTGCTGGTCTGCTGCACCGAGCCGCCCGTGGGCACGACCGCGGCCGCCGCCCGGCTGGGCGTGATGGTGCTGAGCTCGGTCATGCTGTTCTTCGGCATCATGGTCGCCCACCCGACCGTGCTGGAGATGATCCCCGGCTTCGGCCGCGAGAGCCTGACCGGCACCTACTTCGGCCTCTTCTACGTCTTCTCCGGCATCGCCGCCACCGGCGGCAACGCCGTGGTGGGGCGGGCCATGGACATCGCCGAACAGGCCGGCTGGCCCTGGCTGCCGTGGGTGTGCTGCCTGTCCTTCGGACTCGCCTCCGCCGGCGCCGTGGCCATGCTCTACCGCGCCCGGATGCTGCCCGGGGCGGCGGTGGCCCCGGGGGAGCCGGCGGTCGCCGGCAACCCCGTGGTGACCGGGACGGCCGTCCTGCCCGGGGTGTCCGGCGGCGAGGAGCAACCGGCCGGCGGCAGCGCCCTGGTCAAGCGCGCCAGGGGTCCGGTCGTCCCCCGCGAACCGAGGGTCCCCCCGGCCCCGCCGGCCACCAACGGCTCACCGGTTGCCCGGGATGCGGCGCCGCCCGTGGGCGGCGGTCTCGGCCGGCAGGACCCGCCCCGGCTGCCGGGGCCCCTCGTCCCCGACGAGGAGCCCGCCGACCGGCCTCCGCGCTGACCGGCCTCCGCGCCGACCGGCCTCCGCGCCGACCGGCCGGGGGCCCGCGCGGCCCGCCCCGAAGCTGGCGTGAATGCTCCCTTGCCCGTGCCGTGGACCGCTCATAGATTCGAAGATCAGGAGGCATGTTTTCCCGGGACGGCGAGGGTGCCGCGCGCCGGGCACGTCCCCGGGGAGGCGTCGTTGACGGGCCCTGCCGAGGGGCACCCGGATCCGCCGGTCACGAGCGGGTCCCCGGTGCCGCGCACACCGGTCGTCGGCCTGGAGCTGTCCGTCCGCGGCCGCCCCGCCACCCTCTGGCTGAAGCTGGAGGCGTACGGCCCGTACGGCTCCGTCAAGGGGCGCACCGCCCTGGCCCTGTGGCAGGACGTGGCCTCCCGGGTGCATCCCGACGTCGGGATCATCGAGTCCACCTCCGGCAACCTCGGCCTCGCCCTCGCCGGTGTCGCCGCGGCCCACCGCGTCCCCTTCACCGCCGTCATGGACCCGCGCAGCAGTACCGCGCTCGTGGACGCCGTGGCCGCCCTCGGCGGCCGGGTGCTCACCGTCGACCGCCCCGACGGGGCCGGCGGATACCTCCTCAACCGGCTCGCCCGCCTCCACGAGCAGCTCGCCGCCGAACCCCGCCTGGTGTGGCCCGACCAGTACGCCAACCCCGCCAGCCCCGCCGCCCACACCCGCGAGACCGCACCCGAACTGCGCGCCCAGACGGGCGAGGAGACCACCAGCGTCCTGATCGCCGTCTCCACCGGCGGCACCCTCGCCGGCTTCCGTGCCTACCTCCACGCCGCCCGCCCCGCCTGGGAACTCGTCGGCGTCGACGTCACCGGCTCGGCCGCCCTCGGCGGCACCGCCGGCCCCCGCCTGCTCTCCGGCATCGGCGCCAGCCGCCGCTCCCTCTTCCTGCCGCACGGCCACACGCCGTCCGTCCGGGTCACACCCCAGGAGGCCGTCAGCGCCTGCCTGTGGCTCGCCGAGACCACCGGTGTGGCCGTCGGCGGCAGTTCCGGCGCCCTCGTCGCCGCCGCCCTGCACCTGCTGCGCACCACGGACCGGCGCCGGGCCGCCTGCCTGTGCCCCGACGGCGCCGACCGCTATCTGGAGAGCATCTACCGCCCCTCCTGGCGCCGCCGCCAGGGCCTGGCCCGCGCCGACGTCGGCCGGGGCGTCGAGGTGCGCGCCGTCGCCCACCTGCCGGCCGGCCCCGCATCGGCGCACCCCCGCGCCCGCGAACCGTCCGAGCCACGGAAGGAGCCGCCGTGACCGCCACCGGCCCCGGCCGCGACTGGTACGAGCGGGCCGGGGTGCGCAGCGACCCGCGCCGCGTCCTGGCCGGCGAACTCGACGAGGGACGTCTCTTCTTCCCGCCCGACCTCGTCCCCTGCCTCGCCCACCCCACCGTCGCCGCTCTGCCCCCCGAACGGCACACCGCACTGCTCGCCCGCCACCTCTACCACTACCTCGGCTTCACCGCCCAGTTCGAGACGAGGGTGGTCAACCGGGCCACGGACGCCATCGCCGGCGGCCGCAGCGGGCTGGACCTGCCGACCCCCACCCGGCTGGACGCCTACCGCATCTACGTCGACGAGGGCTACCACTCCCTGTACAGCCTCGATGTCGTCGACCAGATCTCCCGCGCCAGCGGCATCGCCCCCGCGCCGTACGACTTCGCCCCCTTCCTGCGCCGGCTCGACGACGCCGGCGCCCGCGCCCTGCCCGGCGAGGAGCGGCTCGCCCAGCTGCTGCAGGTGGTGGTCTTCGAAACCCTCATCACCGCCATCCTGTGCGACGTCCCCAAGGACGAGCGGGTGCTGACGCTGGTGCGCGACGTCGTGCGCGACCACGCCCGCGACGAGGGATGGCACCACGCCTTCTTCTCCCGCTTCTTCCGCGACCTGTGGGCCGGCCAGGACGTCGCCCGCCGCGGCCGCATCGCACGCTGCCTGCCGCAGCTGATCCGCTCCAGCCTGCTGCCGGACCTGCGCCCCGTGCGGGCGTCGCTGACCGCCGCCGGGCTGACGCCGCGGCAGGCCGAGGAGGTCGTCCACGACACCTACCCGGCCCACAAGGTCGACCGGGACGTCCGCACCGCCGCCCGGCACGCCGTCCGGCTCTTCACCGAGACCGGGGTGCTCGACGCCGACGGCGGCCGCGCGGCCTTCGCCGAGGCCCGCCTGGTCGACCCCTGACCGCCCCCCACCACCCGGTCCGCCCCCAGCCCGTCCAGCGCCCGCACCGCCCCCGCCGGCGGCGCGGGCCCGACCGCGCGAGAGGTCCAGGTCCCCATGGCCGAGCCCACCGTCCCCCCGCCGTACGCCCCCGCGCCCGAGCGCGGGCTGTTCTCGCTCGCCGAGCTGCCGGCACCGGTCCTGACCGGCCTGACCACCCGGTCGGTCGCACTCTTCCACGACGCCCGCGCCCACGACCGGCCGCTGGCGGACCGGGTGGCGGGGGTGCTCTTCACCAGGACCTCCACCCGCACCCGTACCGCCTTCACCGTCGCGACCGTCCGCCTCGGCGGCACCCCGATCGCCTACGGCCCCGACGACCTGCAGCTGAACACCGGCGAATCGGTGGCCGACACCGGCCGCGTGCTCGGTTCCATGCTCGACGTCCTCGTCGCCCGCACCGCCGGCCCCCTCCAGGAGCTGCGGCTGCTCTCCCGCCGGGGCCGCATCCCCGTCGTCAACGCCATGGCGGCCGAGGAACACCCCAGCCAGGGCGTGTGCGACCTGGCCACCCTCGCCCTGACCTTCGGCGACCTCACCGGCATATGCGTGGTGTACGTCGGCGAGGGCAACAACACCGCCGCCGCCCTGGCCCACGCCCTGGCCACCGTTCCCGGTGCCGACCTCACCCTCGTCACCCCGCCCGGCTACGGCCTGGACGCCGACACCCTGCGCACCGCCGCCCGGCGGGCGCGTGCCGCGGGTGCCGCCGTCCGGCAGATCCACGACCTCGCCGGGGCGCCCGGCGAGGCGGACGTGCTGTACACGACCCGCTGGCGGACCACCGGCACCACCAAGCCCGACCCCGACTGGCGGGAGGCCTTCCGGCCCTTCCACGTCGACGAGGCCCTCCTCGACCGCTGGCCGCGCGCCTTCTTCATGCACGACCTGCCCGCCCACCGCGGCGAGGAGGTCGCCGGCCGGGTCCTGGACGGACCCCGCTCCCTGGCCTGGACCCAGGCGGCCATGAAACTCTCCAGCGCGATGGCGATCCTGGAATGGACGGCCGTCGGCACCGCCACCGCCGAGGACTGACAGAGCGCCGCCCACCCGCCGCACCGCCACCGACCGACAGGGGATCGCCGTGCCGCACGTCACCCGCGTGAACAGCCACGTCCACCTGACCGGGGCGGACCTCACGCCGCCCGCATCGCCCCACATCTTTTTCGAGCCCGCCGACACCGAGACCGGCGTGTGGGTCGCCCACGACCTGATCGGCGACGGCTGCTCCGTGCTCGACCTCGGCTGCGGCAGCGGCGCCGCGGCCGCCGCCATCGCCCGCGCCGGCGCCGCCCGCGTCCACGGCGTCGACGCCTCGCCGGACTCCGTCGCCTGGGCCCGTGAGCACTACGCCCCGCACGACGCCGGGCCGGTCACCGTCGGCCACGGCGACTTCGCCGAACTGTCCACCAAGGACCTCCTCGCCACCGCGCCCGCCCCGCTGCCCCACCCGCTCGTCGTCACCAGCAACCCGCCGTACGTCCCGCTCACCGCCGCGGCCGGCGCCCGCCGGCGCTCCATCGGCGGCGGCGAGGACGGGCTGCGATGGGCGCCCGCCGTCATCGCCCACGGCCGGGCGCTCGGCAGCGACCTGGGCCTGACCATCGGCAGCTACTCCACGCCGCGCAAGGCCGTGCACCTGCTGGAGGAGGCCGGCTACCGGGTGCACGCGGTCACCCTGTGCCCACTGCCGCTCGGCGAGTTCACCCTGACCCACATGGAGCAGGTGCTCGCGCTGGAGGAGGCCGGGGAGGCCGTGCTGTGGCGCTCGGGACGGGCCGTGCCCGCGTACTTCATCGTGGGCCTGGCCTGCCGCAGGGCCGCGGCGCCGGGCGACGGCCGGCTGACCGGCGACGGGCTGCTGCACCTGCTGCGCACGGCCGCCCGCTCCCGCACCGGGCACCTGGAGACGCTGGACGAGGCCGGGCCCGCGGGCTGGGCCGGTCTCGTCCGCGTCCTGGACCTGCCACCCGCACCCGTGCGCCGGCACTGGTGAGACCGGCGGACGACCGGCACACCGCCCCGCGACCGGACCCGGGAACCGGGGGAGGGGGCCGGGGAAGAGGAGCCGGCTCCCCACAGGTCACGGGGCGGGAGCCGCTCGGTTTCCTTCCGCTCCCGGTGAGAAATCATCCGAGACGGAATTCAGCTTAGTGACGGCGCGGCGACCCGCTACCCGGGCCGGGCGACGCACGCCGGTTCGAGTGACGCGGCCGGCACCGTCCTGCCGACGCTGTCTTGCGCCGCCGTCCGCCGCGCCGCAGAGTCGAGGCATGCCCATCGCAACGGTGAACCCCGCGACCGGCGAGACCCTCAAGACCTTCCCGGAGCTGGGGCCGGAGGAGACCGAGCGGCGCCTGGCCGCCGCGGCCGCGGCCTTCCGCAGCCACCGCACCACCGGCTTCGCCGAACGCGCCCGGCTGCTGGGCGAGGCCGCCGACCTGCTCGACGACGACCGCGACGACATCGCCCGCACCATGACCACCGAAATGGGCAAACCGCTGGAGGCGGCGCGCGCCGAGGCCGCCAAGTGCGCCAAGGCAATGCGCTGGTACGCCCGCAACGCCGAGGCCCTGCTCGCCGACGAGGTGGCCCCGCCGGCGGAGGCCAAGGACGCGGGGGCCGCCCACGCCCGCGTCCACTACCGGCCGCTGGGCGTGATCCTCGCCGTCATGCCGTGGAACTTCCCGCTCTGGCAGGTCGTGCGCTTCGCCGCCCCCGCCCTGATGGCCGGCAACGTCGGGCTCCTCAAGCACGCCTCCAACGTGCCGCAGACCGCCCTCTACCTGGAGGATCTCTTCCTGCGCGCCGGATTCCCCGAGGGCTGCTTCCAGACCCTGCTCATCGGCTCCGGCGCCGTCGAGGCCGTCCTGCGCGACGAGCGGGTGGCCGCCGCCACCCTCACCGGCAGCGAACCGGCCGGCCGCGCCGTCGCGGCGGTCGCCGGCGACGAGATCAAGAAGACCGTCCTGGAACTCGGCGGCAGCGACCCGTACGTGGTCATGCCCTCCGCCGACCTCGCCCGCGCCGTACGCACCGCCGTCACGGCCCGTGTGCAGAACAACGGCCAGTCCTGCATCGCCGCCAAGCGCTTCATCGTCCACACCGACGTCTACGACGCCTTCGCCGAACGCTTCACCGCCCTCATGGAGGGCCTCACCGTGGGCGACCCCATGGCGGACACCACCGACGTCGGGCCCCTGGCCACCGAACGCGGCCGCGCCGACCTGGAGGAACTCGTCGACGACGCCCTGCACCGGGGCGCCACCGCCCTGTGCGGCGGCCGCCGCCCGGCCGGTCTGGAGCACGGCTGGTACTACGAGCCGACCGTCCTCGCCGGCATCACCCCCGCCATGCGCATCCATCGCGAGGAGACGTTCGGCCCCGTCGCCGGCCTCTACCGCATCGACGACCTCGACCAGGCCGTGGCCCTGGCCAACGACAGCCCCTTCGGGCTCAGTTCCAACGTCTGGACGCGCGACGAGGCCGAACAGCAGCGCTTCGTACGTGACATGGAGGCGGGCGGCGTCTACTTCAACGGCATGACCGCCTCCCATCCCGCCCTGCCCTTCGGCGGCGTCAAGCGCTCCGGCTACGGCCGGGAGCTGTCGGGCCACGGCATCCGCGAGTTCTGCAACGCCACGACCGTCTGGTACGGGGCCGACTAGGCCGTGTCCGGCGGATCTTCGCCACGCGCCACCACGGCTCCCCGTAGGGACGCGGGACAAAGATCCGCCGGACACGGCCTGGGCGCTCCTGCCGGCGCCCCTCCCCGCGCCCCTACGGGGCGCCCCCGTCAGCGCCCCCAGCGCAGCGCCGGGGTGGCGACGGGGGCGTCGTACAGCCGCAGCAGCTCGTCGTCCGCCTGGCACAGCGTCACCGAGGCGCCGGCCATGTCCAGCGACGTCACGTAGTTGCCCACCAGCGTCCGCGCGACCACCACCCCGCGTTCGCGCAGCACCCGGTGCACCTCCGCCGCGAACCCGTACAGCTCCAGCAGGGGAGTGCCCCCCGCTCCGTTCACCAGCACCAGCACCGGACCGGCCGGCCGCAGGTCGTCCAGTACCGCCTGCACCGCCACGTCGGCGATCTCCCCCGACGTCATCATCGCCCGCCGCTCCCGGCCGGGCTCCCCGTGAATGCCCACCCCCAGTTCCAGCTCACCGGCCGGCAGGTCGAACGTCGGCCCGCCCTTCGCCGGCGTCGTGCACGCCGCGAGCGCCACACCGAAGCTGCGCGAGCCCTCGTTCACGCGCCGGGCGATGGCCTCCACCCGCTCCAGCGGCGCACCCTCCTCGGCGGCCGCCCCGGCGATCTTCTCCACGAACAGTGTGGCCCCCGTACCGCGGCGCCCCGCCGTGTACAGACTGTCGGTCACGGCGACGTCGTCGTTGACCAGCACACTGGCGATCTGGATGCCCTCGTCCTCGGCGAGCTCGGCGGCCATGTTGAAGTTGAGCACGTCGCCCGTGTAGTTCTTCACGACGAACAGCACGCCCTTGCCGCTGTCCACCGCGGCCGCGGCCCGCACCATCTGGTCGGGCACCGGTGAGGTGAACACTTCCCCGGGACACGCCGCGTCCAGCATCCCCGGCCCCACGAACCCCGCATGCAACGGCTCGTGCCCCGACCCCCCACCCGACACCAGCCCCACCTTCCCCGCCACGGGCGCATCCCGCCGGACCACCACCCGCCGCTCCGGATCCACCAGCAACTCCGGATGCACGGCCGCCATCCCGCGCAACGCATCGGCCACGACGGTCTCGGGTACGTTGATGAGCATTTTCATTCGGGGCTCCTCGGATGTTGGGCAGATAGGCCGCTGACCTGTGTTTTCGCAGGTCAGCAGTGGTATGAGCGATAGTTGACCATGGCGGACTCCGGCGGCCTGTGGCGACCTCTGGCGGGTCTGATGCTGACCGAATGCTGACTTTGCTGACCGTCCGTCAGGTCTCCTGAACCGCGTGGCCGGACCAGGGAACAGTACCGAGACGGGGGGTGGATGCGGGAGCACCGGTAGATCACGCTCGCTGACCGCGTTGGCGCCCCGGGCGCATGGGCTGACGGGCTGCAGAGGGGCGTCTGACGCGCGTCGGCTGGCAGGAGAATGAGAATCATCTGTCAAGCGGGTTTGACGATGACGGTGAGGTCGTGCGCGTGCAGTCGGTTCGCCGACCTAATGCCTTCCCCAGTGATGAGGGGGATGACCTGAACTCCCTTCAACGGCTGGAGGGCGACTGTAGGCTCCAGCCATGCTGATCACTGAATACCGGGGCGAAACTGCGAACTTGAAGGTGCTCGTGCGGGAGATCGAGGCCGATCCGCACCTCGCCGGAAAGTGCTCGCTCGCCCTCACGCCCCTCCGCCAGGACAGGCGTGATTCCTTGCGTCACGCACAGTGGGCGGAGCTCGCTGTCTCTGTCGCCGCCGGGCTGGCTACGAACGCGCTGTACGACGCCCTCAAGGCCTTGGTCGAGCGGGCGCGTGACCGCGGACCTGTGGACGAGGTGGGCCCTCGCCCTGGAGACGTCAGTGAGGGTGCGGAAGGCGCGGACCAATGACTGTCCATTCTCCACGCCTGCGGAACTCCAGCGGCGCCGAGCTGAACCTGCGAAGCCAGATTCTCTTCCAGGACCCGACCCGTACTCGTGCCAAAGACCTCATAACCGCGTCGCCTCCTGGCATAAGACCTACGTCCATGAGAGTAGCCACTGGGCGCGATACCATGGATCGACCGTCGGCGTTCTACTGAGCCTGTTACGGCGCACGAGGGATCAACTAGCCGCGTACACGATCTCCCGCATAAGCCAACAGCAAACCGAGTTCCTCCGCGAGGGCCGGATCAATGGACTGCCCTTTCTCTCCTTTAAGCGCTATCCCCGGCACACAAGCGGAGAACTGAGATACAACGAGCTGGACTGGCTCAATCTCTACCATGCCTACTACGTTCTGCTGGACCCGGAGGGCCTGACGGAGCTCGATGCTACGTCCTGGGACACTCAGGCCGCGTTCGAGAACTCCTTGGAAGATGCGTGGCGCCAAAGCGCGGGCATGGAAATGATGGAGTGCCCTGAGGGCACATGCGTCAGCGTTGTGGGGCCCCTCAAGCTCGTGAACACCCCCGAAGGTCCGCTCAGCACTCGCACCTTGTTTGAGTGCGCGGCGGTGATCGATGAGCTCTTCCAGTTCGAGGGCGCCTTCGCGCGGATGGCTGCCCCGACGCTTCGGGAGTTCCTGCTCGAGGAGATGGGCGGTGAGTACGGGCTTCCGTGGCGTCTGGCGAGCGCTCTGGCAGGAAGGGATCTCGGTGGAAGTGTCGTCCTAGCCCTCATCGACTTCGCGCTGAACCCGGTTGTCCCGGGCCTGACCTCTGCCGACCTGTCCGTCAGCTGGAGAGAGCTGTACCCTCCCTACCGCTTTGCGGCGGCGGCAAAGGCGATAGCGGAGTGGAAAAGCGACCTGGAATTCCAGTACCCGAGTCATGAGGTGACGGTTCAATTCCAGCGCATGCTGGCCAAACGCAGTGGGCTCCGGATGGGACGTGTGGCATCCCGCCTGTCCGGATTTTCCACGCTGCGGGATGCCGCCACAGTACGCATGCACCTCGCCGAACGTACCCCGGCTGTTTCCTTCCTATGCGCATCACGCCTGTTCGATCTCCGCGAGGAGGACGCCTGCGCGCTCACTCACTACGGCGTCAATTTCCTGGACGACCGGGCGCTCAGGTTCATCGACCCCGACCGGGACATGTGGTGGCTGTTCCCCGTGTTCCAGGTGAGCCAGGGTGAGTGCCGGTGGCCGGCAGAGCATGTGAACCTCGACGAGGCCACTGATCTACTGATCAGCGCCGCGGTGGCGTCGGCCTACGACGACGTTCTGCATGGCACCGGGGCTCTCGCCTCTGATCACCTTCCCCGCGCGCTACTTGAGGACCACAAAGAGGCCGGAGCGCTGAACAAGATCCTCAAGGAGTCAACGGGCCTGGACATCGGCTGGCGTACAGATCTGAACCCTCAACACAGGTGACGACCAGACGTGCACGCAGCCGAGCGCACCTGTGCCTGCCGTGGCACTTCGCGTGCTTGCCGCCCCGTCTGCGATTGACCTGTCCAGCCGCGCCCTGTGGTTCCTGGTCAGGCACCTGGCCGCCCGCCGGAAGGAGGTCAGTACGCGGTGGCCTTGTATCCAGGCCAGCCGCCAGGCCTCCTGGCCCACCTGCAGTGCAGTGACGCCTAATGAGCTCGTACGTGGTTGGCCGTGGTCGTTTGGCGGAATCACTGCTGTGTGGTGGGGAATGAAGCGCGTGCGGTGATCGTCGGCAATAAGAGGATCACGGGGCTGTCGCCCCCAGTGGTCGGTGAACTCGTTGCGGAACTAGGTCTGTTGTGGCACGAGCCATCGGGCCAGACTCGTCTCCCGGGTCCGTATGCGGGCTGTGGGGGCGGGGGCCCGTTAAAAGCTGATCTTCGTCGACCGGCTGCTGGCCACCTTGGTTCATCTGCGGCACGGCACCACGCATGACGTGCTGGCCTGCTGGTTTGGCGTAGACCGCTCCACCATCACCAGGGCCATCAGCGAAGTGCGGCCTCTGCCGGCCGAGCGGGGCTGCACGGTCGCTCCCGGGCTCAGGCTGCGGACACTCGCCGATGTCGTCGGACATCTGGGCACGAGCAGGAAGACCGCGATCCTGGACGCCACCGAGATCCGAGTCCGCCGGCCTGCTCAGGGAACGGCCGGGCGGGGCCGTTTCATCTCGGGCAAGAGCAAGCAGAACGCGGTCAAGGTCATGGTGCTGACCGATGCCAAGGGCAGGCTGCTGTTCTGCGGCGAGGCCCGCCCCGGCGGCTGCCCCCGATATCACCCAGGCCCGCTACGCCGTGGACAGCCTCCGGGCCTCAGCCGTCGCACCCTTCCCGGACGGCACGTACACCCGGAACGTGACGGTCGTCCTCGGCAGTGCGCTGGTGACCGTCGTCCTGGGCGCTCTTGCCCAGCGGCGGACCCTGTGAGCCGCCCCGGCCGGCCATGTGTCCCAGTTCCCCGAACGCCTCGGCGCCCATCCAGAGGTTGCCGAGCAGCCACGGCAGGTTGGGAGCGTAGAAGATGAAGTAACCGTACGCGTCGTGCTCGGGCATGGCCGGGTATCCGGCGGCGTGCGCGTGCCAGAAGTACAGGACGACGGAGTAGGAGAGATAGGACGCCACCGTCAACTGCAACGGGTACCGCCAGCGGCTGCCGCGCAGCACGGCCCGGATCAGGGCCAGATTGAGAACCTGGGTGACACACACGTTCAGCGTCTCCAGGGCGAAGGGCAGATAGACGTCCCCTTCTCCGTAGTACGTCCGGTCACCGGCCCCGTAGAGGGCGAAGAGAGCGGCGAAGGGATCCTTCCGCGTCCGGATGGTGCGGAAGTGCAGGATGAAGTACAGCTCCAGGGAGAAGGCCAGGACGAGCGAGAAGCCGAGGAAGGAGAGGGTGAGGCGATCCTTCCGGGGCAGTCCCGGGCGGGACGCCGGGGCCGTCGTCCAGGCCCGCGCGGTCACGAGGGCTCCTTCCCTGTCGCCAGGCGGAGCCTTCCCAGGGCCCACAGCGGGAAGTAGGCGGCATAGAGGCGGTAGTCGAGCATGGCCGTGCCGAAGAAGACCCCGGCCGCCGTCTCCTGCCGCCAGGTCCCGTCCGGCGACTGGTGCGCGCACAGCCAGCGCACCCCCCTGCCGATCGAGCCGGCCGTCGGCGGGCGGATCTCCGAGAGCGCCAGCAGCGCCCAGGCCGTCTGGACCGGCTGGCTGCGCTCGCCCTCGACGTAGCGCTGCTCCAGACACCCGCGGTGATCCTCCGACCAGCCGCCGTCGGCTCGCTGGACGGACTCCATCCACCGGGCCGCCCGTGCCAACGCCGGATGCGAGGCAGGCACGCCCACGGCGCGCAGCCCCCGAACGGCGAACAGCGTGCCGTAGATCCGGTTGACGCCCCATGCCGCGGGCCACGAGCCGTCGGCCGACTGCGCGCGCAGCAGGAAGCGTACGGCGCGGCGGCGCGCTCCCGCGGACCGTCGGGCCGTCCGATCCGGCAGACGGGTGGCGAGTTCGGCCAGGGCGACCAGCGCCGAACCCGTGCACTCGATGTAGGAGTCCTCCACCACGCAGTGGGTGAACATCTCGGCAGGATTGAGACGTTCCAGCAGCCGGGGGCCGCGCCGGGGCTCGTAGGTGCCGAAGCCGCCGTCGCGGTTCTGCCTGCGCAGCAGGAACCGCGCCGCCTCGGTCAGCCGCTCCCGGTCGGGAACCGGTGCGCCAGGAACGGCTCGGGCGGCGTGCAGCAGCGCGGCGGCCGCTTCCGCCGTGCAGTCGCTGACCGGCCAGCGGTGGGCGCCGTCCGAGAAGCACCAGCCGCCCAGGGCGGGTTCCCTGGCCGTGACGTCCGGGTCGGAAACGTCCTCGGTCAGCTGTGCTCCGGTCAGGAACGCGCAGGCCGACCGGACGGCGGCCTGTCGCCGAGCCTCGTCGCCGCTTCCCCCGGGCGTCCCCGCCAGCATCGCCTCGACGGCGAACGCGGTGTCCCACGTGTGGGAGCGGGCTCCCGCGTACCGGATCCCGTAGGCAGCGTCGTGCCAGCGCCAGACCTCCACACCGGCGAGTGCCCGGTCGATCTCGTCCCGGTCCGCCCCCGCCGCGTGCAGCACGAGGATGTTGAGAAGGGAGCTGACCGGCGAGATGCCCGCCTGTCCGGTCACTTCCTGCTCGTGCCGGACACGTCGCAGGCAGCGGTCGAGGGCCCTTCGGCGGGGACCGGCCAGCGGTGCGCGCTCGTACACGCCGAGCACGGTGAAGACGGTGCGCAGGAGTCGTCCGGGCGGTACGAGCGCGTCGGTGCCCAGCCGGGTACGGTCCGCCGGGCGCGGCCAGTGATCGCCGTGCAGTTCCCGCCGCAGGGCCCGGCCCAGCTCGCCGAGGTCCGCCTGTACGCGCGCGCCGTACAGATATGCCATGGCCTGGTAGATGGTGCGGGTGTGGCAGTACAGGCGGTCGGGATGGAAGGGCGCTAGGCGGGGCAGCATGAAGATCTCGGGCGGTAGCGGGTTGACGGCGCGGTAGTCGTACAGGCCGGTCAGGGCCAGCCACAGTTTGCCCCAGGTCGGGATGGCCGCCACCCCGCCGGGCTGCGCGCGGAGCCAGGCGCTCGCCCGCGAGCACAGTGTCTCCTCGGCGCTGTGGCCGAGGAGACGCAGGGCGATGTAGGCAAGGGTGGTGCAGTAGAGGGAGGGGCCGGAGTCGGGATGCTGCCGCCAGCCGCCTTCGGGAGTGACCGTGGCGGCGTAGTGCCGCACGATGTCCGGACGCTCCGTCTTCGGCACCGGCCGGTCCACGAGCCGGCGGACGATGACGTACTGCGAGAGGATCATGCTGTTCCAGACCATTTCCCCTTCCCAGCTGCCGTCGTCCTGTTGACGGGAGCACAGGTGGTCAAGCGCGCGGCGATGCGCCTGCTGCGGGTCGGGAGCTGCCGTGGAGGGGCTCTCCGTCGAGGACGGCGATGCGGGAGGGGCGGGCTCGTTCGCGGTTCCGGTCAAGGAATTCCTGCCATTTGCGGATGGTGAGGTCCTGGAACAGGCCGACGGCGGGGTTGAGCTCGATGATCGCTTCGGTGTGGTGGAGCTCCCAGCCACGCTGTTCCGCCTCCACGGCGTCGCCGTCCTGGCGCAGCAGGGGCTCGACGGTGAGGGGCGCGGCCAGGCGCAGCAGGGTGCCCATGAGGGCGCGCGGCACCTTCCGGTGCGTGCCGGGGATCTTGAGCGCGTCGAAGTAGAAGAGGAAGAAGACCCGGGTGGTGCGCCGGTCCATGGGCAGTACGAAGCACCAGTGCTTGATGGAGCCGCCGGTGTCGGACCGCTGGTAGGGGTACTGGAAGGCCAGGTCGATGGAGGTGGTGTCGACGCGCCGGCGGTCGACGAACCGCCCGGAGACCGGTCCGCCGCCGATGCGGGTGTCGTAGGACAGGTGCACGGTGTCGCCGGCGGCTTCGAGCCGGGTCAGCTTCGCGTCCCAGAAGGGGCGGTACTTGCGGTGCAGGTAGGCGTGGCTGAAGTCGCTCACGTTGTCGATGACCATCGAGTGATGGGCGTTCCAGACGAAGGAGGCGTCCAGCCGGGACCACGGCCTGCTGCCGGTCAGTTCCGGGATGTCCGGAGGGGTGCGAGCGGCGGCCGAGGCGGGGTCGCCGGGAAAGATCCAGATGATGCCGTGGCGGCTGGTGACCGGATAGCTCGTGATCTTCACCTCGGGCTCGGCGCGGCCGAAGAGGTCGTGGGCGTAGTGGACGACCTTGCCGTCGCCGTCGTAGGTCCAGCCGTGATAAGTGCAGGTGAGGTGACACCCGTTGACCTCGCCGCCGGAGAGTTGGAGCTGGCGGTGGGCACAGCGGTCCTCCAGGGCGCGCAGGGTGCCGTCCGTGCCCCGGTAGACGACGATGGGCTGCCCCCAGAACCGCGTGGCCAGTGTCCTGCCCGGCTTCAGAGCCGCGTCGTACTCGACGGGGTACCAATAGTCCGGGTCCATCCCGGCGGCCCGTACCTTCGCCCGCTTGCCGCGGGCCTCGGCGAAGGCGGGCGGGCCACCGTGCCGGTGCGCGGGGACCTCATCGGTGCGGGAGCGATCACGGATCACGGGTGGTGTTCCCTGTCTCGGGAGGCAGTTTACGGTAGCGGACGGAGCGCGGCAGAGCCGGTGCGGCGACGAAGGTCGAGTAGTCGGGGCGGGGCTCGCCGCCCGTCGAGGTCAGTTCGACCCGGCGCAGCAGTACGCTCCAGACCGTCTTGACCTGTTGGTAGGCGAAGGCAAGGCCCACGCAGCGGCGCTTGCCGCCACCGAAGCCGATGAGGCTGTACGGCGGCCGGTGCTCACAGCGGGGCGGTAGATAGCGCGAGGGGTCGAAGCGGTCCGGCTCGCGGAAGACGTCGGGCATCCGGTGCGCCACGGCGGGGGACACCATGACGAGGCTGCCGGCCTTCACGGCGTGTCCGTCGAGCGTGAGGTCCCGCAGGGCCTTGCGCATCAGTACCGTCAGGGGCGGGTGCAGCCGCTCGGCCTCGCGCACGCAGCGCTCCAGCAGGTCCATGCGGTGCAGCGCCTGTGGTGTGACGTGCCCCTGCGCCCCGAGCACACCGAACTGTTCGGCCGTGACCGCGTCGAGATGGCGGGGATGGCGCAGCAGCAGCAGACCCGTCCACGTGGCGAGCACGGCGCTGGTGTGCTGGCCCGCGAAGATCATGGTGAGGAGAATGCCGGTCACCGTCTCGTCGGGCAGCCGTTTCCCCCGGTCGTCACTTGCCTGAAGGAGGGTGGCCAGCACGTCCTGGTGGCCGGTGGCCCGCCCGGGTGCCGCGCGCCGTTCGGCGATCACCTCGGCGATGGCGGAGGCGATGGCCGCTCGGGCGCGGTCGCGGCGCCGGAAGGCAGGCAGCGGTGCCTTGGGGCTGAGCACGCCGGCCAGCCGGATGCCGCTTTCGAGGTCGCGGTAGAGGGTGGCGAGTTGCGGTCCCATGCGCCGGTGGAACCCGTCACCGACCAGGCATCGCGCGGCGATGGAGACGGTGAGCCGGTTCAGCTCGGCGAGCAGGTCGATCTCGCCCGCGTCCGCCCAGCGGGCGACGTGCGCCTCGGACTCCTCCTCCATGACGCGTGCGTGTGCTTCCAGCCTGCGGGAGCCGAGCGCGGGCAGCAGATGCCCGATCTGCTGCTCCATCTCCGTCGGCTCGGCGTCGTAGGCGACGCCCTGCCCGAGGACCGGCGTCATGAAGCGGTAGGCCTCCCGGGCGCTGAGCACCGTCTCGTCCGCGCCGAAGAAGGCGGCGTGCGCCCGCGGCCCGCACGCGAAGTGCACCTCCTGTCCCAACAGCGGGAAGCGGAAGGCGTTTCCCACCCGCTCACGTGCGGCACTCAGGAGTCCCACGGGGTCGCGGCCGAAGGCGCGCACCGGGCCCAGCCATGGCAGGTGGCCACCGGGGAGCCGCGGGGCGTACGCCGGTACGGCGCCCGCGGCTTCGGTGGCGGTCATCGCGGGCTCCCGGTGCCGGCGGCGGCGTCCACGGCACTACGGGCCGCCGCCTTCGCCACGGGGTACAGGCGGCGGCGCCGCTCCACCAGGCCCCGGTCGACGAAGCAGCGGTAGGCGCGCTCGACCGCCTGGGCGATGCCGGTCGGCTGGTACCCCAGTTCGGCTCGGCTCAGGGAGCAGTCGGCGCGCCGGCGCGAACGGAGGAAACGGACCGCGGCCGGGGTGAAGCGCGCCTCGCGGTCCGGGGCCAACAGCCCCCGCGGGCCCTCCGCCAGCCTGGCGAGCACGGCCATGACGGGAGCGGGCAGACGCAACCGCGGCGTGGGCTGTCCGGTGACCTGGCTGTACAGGTCCATCATCTCGTCCACGGTGCGGAACTCCGTGGACAGCAGGTATTTGCGGCCCGGCCTGCCGCGCTCCATGGCCAGCAGATGTCCCTCCACGAGGTCCTGGACGGAGACGAACTCGAAACCGCCGGGCACGTAGGCCAGCAGCGTGCCGTGAGCGAAGTCCAGCAGCAGGCGGCCCATGCGGGAGGGACGGTAGTCGTGCGGGCCGATGATGGCCGTGGAGACGGCCACCACGACGTCGAGTCCCTGTGCGGCGGCCCGGTGGCACTCGTGCTCGACGAGCACCTTGCTGCGCGTGTACGGGGTGTGGTCCGCGAAGGGATAGTGGGGGTCCTCCTCGGTGCTCGGCCTGCCCGGCGGACCTCCCGTCGCGCTGAACGAGCCGGTGACCACCACCCGCCGCACCCCGGTCCGGCGCGCGGCGTCCAGCACATGACGGGTACCGACCACATTGACCCCGTAAATGCCGGGTGCCCCACGGGCCGAGGTGGAGATCCTCGCGGCGCAGTGGAAGATCCGGTCACAGCCGTCCACCGCCGCGGCTACGGCCCTTCGGTCCCGTAGGTCCCCCATGGCCCTCCGCACGGGGAGGCCCGCCAACGCCTTCGCGGCGGAGTGGGGGTCGTGCACCAGGACGCGGACCTGGTGGCCGTCGGCCACGAGGCGCCGGACAAGATTGGCACCGAGGTGTCCGCTGCCTCCCGTCACGAGGATCACGCCCTGCTCCTTCTCCCTGACCCGCGCCCCGGCCGAGGCGATGACATGCCGGCTCGCCGCGTGACGACCGAACCCCGTCACTCACCGTGCAGGCGATAGCACTTTATGAGTGCGCTCTGGTATGTCAAACGCCCCGTCCCGCACTCCAGAGAGGGAACGCAGGCTGATGAAGGTCGCAGACGCGGTGGTGGCCGGAGGCGGACCCGCCGGTTGCGCCGCTGCCCTGGCGCTTGTCCGGAACGGTGCCCACGTGCGGCTTCTCGAGCCGCGGGCCGACCGCCGCGGTCACTTCTCAGGAGAGTGGCTGCACCCTGCGGGCGCGGCGGCGCTGGAACGACTGGGCGTCAACCTGGATGGCCCCCGGTTCATCAGGAACGGCGGCTTCTTCCTGCACCCGGGTGACGGCGAGACACCGATCGAGCTGTCCTACGGGGCGGGCACCGCCGTCACCGCGCCACACCACCTGCTGGTCGGACACCTCCAGGCCCTGCTGCGGGACACCGCCGGGGCCGTACTGCTGCGCCGGCGCGTGCTGGGCGTGTCGGAGAAAGGAGAGGTCGTCAGCGACGCCGGCCGCATCGTCACGGGGTTGATCGTCGGTGCGGACGGACGCAGTTCGGCCGTCCGGCGGGCGATCTGTCCGGACGCCGATCCTCCCGTAACCCTCTCCCACACCGCGGGGCTCGTCCTCAGGGGCGTGGGCCTGCCGGCCGAGCACCGTGGGCACATCTTCCTCGGCGGGCCCGGGCCGGCGCTCGCCTACCGCATCGGCGACGACGAGGTCCGCCTGTGCTTGGACGTCCCCCTCGGGCGGCCCGGACCGGCCCGGGTCGGCGCCTACTTGGAGCGGGGTTACGCCCCGCACCTGCCAGGCGACCTGGCACGCTCCTTCCGAGGGCAACTGCGGGAGGGCAACATCCAATGGTCCGCCAGCCGGTTCCTCCGCAGGGACTTCTTCGGGCGGGGCCGCGTCGCGCTGGTCGGTGACGCCGCCGGCCACGGGCACCCCCTGGCGGCACAGGGGCTGACCTGTGCGCTCCTCGACGCGGAATGCCTCGGCGCGCACGCCGGTCCCGCCGACTACCGGCGCAGCCGCACCCTGCGGTCCCGCACCCCCGAGCGCGTGGCCGCCGCCGTGCACCGCGTACTGACCGGCACGGATCCCGCCACCCTCGCACTGCGCCGCTCGTTGCTCGGCCTGTGGCGCACCGACCCCCAGGGGCGCACCCGCACCATGAGACTGCTGGGACTGCAGGACCACCGCAGGAGCGCTTTGTGCCGCGTCGTGGCCGGCATCGCGGGCGACGCCGTGGTCTCCACTCTCCGAAGCCCCGGTGACGACATGCTCCGTCTGGCATCGACCATCGCGGGGCTCACGGCGTGGCTGCTGTGGATGAGCGGCTCCCATGTCGGCCTCCCCCCGCGGCGATCGGCACGCAGAGTGGCCCTCTTCGGCCCGCACGTATAGGTACCGCATGCGGGGGCCGGGAGAGAACCCGGAGAGAAGAGGTCAGTAGAGAAAGGGAATCATGCGGAACCGGGCCCGCCGGCAGTACTCCTCCCACAGCGGGCCGTACTTGGCGCGGCAACGCCGGTCGTCGCGGTGGGCCCGGTGCGCAAAGAGCATGGCAAGGAACAGCAGCACCGTATAGGGGACGACGGACTCGGTGCCGCACAGTGCTGTCCAGCTGACGTAGAGGAGGAACTCACCCGTGTAGTTGAGCTTTCTGCCGACCCCCCAGAACCCGGACACCAGCAGGCTCCCGCCGACCGTCTCCACCGGGCGTCCCCAGACGCTGCGCAGGCGACCTCTCCTGAACCGGTGTTTCTGCTCATTGGCCCCCCGGAACAGCCAGAACCCACCGAGGAAAAGCGCCGTACACGCCACGGCCGACCCGGGCGGAAGCGGCTCTCGCATCCCGGTCAGGGTGCGCCCCGGCAGGCTGTAGAAGAAAGGGACGAGGACATAGTCGCCCCAGACCAGCATCCACCCGAATCTCTCGGCGAGGATGTCCCAGGTGTGGAGCATTCCTCCCTCGAACTGGAAGTAGTTCGCGATGTAGAGGAAGAAGAACGCCTGGTAGAGCGCCATTCTGGCGGTGACCGAACCCTGGTCCAGGTACTGCGTGGCCAGGAACGAGACGTTGATGAGGAACAGGCCGATCAGTGAAGGGCGGTACGAGAACATCTTGAGGTCGACGCCCCACCACTGCGGGTTCAGTTCCACACCGCGGATGTAGTCGACGAGCCCCCTCAGCGGTCCCGCCCCGCGCGCGCCGGGGTGCCGGCGCCGGCCGTATACGTGGAGGACCGTCGCCAGGACGAAGGCGAAGGCGTTGGCGGCGACGAACAACTCGCCTGCATGGCGGGCGGGATAGGTCAGCGCCGTGGGGAACCGGATCCATGCCGCCGCGGCCGCCAGTGCGGCCGCGAGGAAGAGTCTCAGCCCGTTCAGGCGGTACCGTGCGCGGACGCCTCCGGCTCCTTCGGCTCCCTGCTCGACGGGGCCGGGAACCACCCGCGAAGCGACGAACAACAGGCCCACAAAGGCCACAACGACGACGACCGCCACGCGCACCTCGGTCACTACTGGACGCCACGAGCACACCTACGCGCCGGAAACCGTATCGAGGGGACGACCCGGGAGACTCCGCCGGCCACCGATGTAACCCTTGAGAGGGAAGGGCCGACTGCCGGGCCCCATGCGCCTGCGGCCGTCGGGGAAGACCCTGTACGGTTCCCCCGGTCACACGACGCAGGGCCCCTGCCGGGGCGGACGTCGCTCGTCGTGTGCCGGCCGAAGCGCGCCTCCCGTCACTCACCGAGAAGGAACGCCAGCCATGACGAGCGACTCCCAGCAGGTTTCCCGGCTCGCGGAACTAGCGGCCGATCGCGTCACCCGGGACGCCAACTTCGTGGAACTGGTGGCCACGTACTACGGGCTGGTGAACGACATCTACTGCGCCGGATGGGGCGAGTCCCACCACTTCCCGCCCTTCAACGGGGAGGCCACGCTCCAGGAGGCGCAGCGAGCGGTGGAACGCCGCCTGGCCGACCGTGCGGGCCTCCGCCCGGACATGACGGCGCTCGACGTGGGCAGCGGCGTGGGCGGACCCGCGCGGACGATCGCGGCCCACTCCGGCGCCCACGTCACGGGCCTGGACCTCAGTGCCCTGCGCGTCCGGCAGGCCCGTGAGAAGGCCGGGGAAGCCGGCCTGGCCGAGCGCACCACATTCGTCGAGGGCGACGCGAGGAACATGCCGTTCCCCGCCTCCACCTTCGATGTCGCCTACAGCTTCCAGGCGATCTGCCACGTACCGGACAAGACCCGGGTGCACACGGAGATCGCACGCGTCCTGAAACCCGGTGGGGTCTCCCTCGGCTACGACTGGCTGGCCCGGGAGGGCCTGTCGGCCGAGGAGACCAACCGCTTCATCGAGCCCATCTGCCGCTACCACGGCCTGTCGCACCTGTCCTCGCCCCGCGAACTGACCGACCAGCTGCGCACTGCCGGGTTCACCGGGGTACGGGTGAGCAACGCGGCCGGGGAAGGCGACCTGGAGCCCGTCTGGAAGATCCTGGACGAGGTGAACGCCATGGCCGGCAGTGAGGAGATCACTCCCCTCCTCCGCTTCATGCTCCGGGGCACTCTCGCCCTGTGCGAAGCGGCACGCGCCGGCCACTTCCTCATCGGCGTGTGGGAAGCGCGGAAGCCCACAGCCCTGCCGGAGCGCCGATGACCTTGCGGAAGGAGCCGCCCAGGACGTCCGCGGCCGCAGAGTCCAAGGAGAGCACCACCAATGCCCCGCTCGTCCCTCTGGTTTCCGGAGGGTTGCCGCGTCGCGCTCGACGGCCGTGACCCGCCCGGCCCCGAGTACGCGGGCGGCCAAGGCCGTTGAGTACCCCGGTCCGGCCCCCAGCTCCAGATAGGACAGGCCGGGCCGCAGGCGCAGGTCGTGCAGCATCTGGACCGTCATCGACAAGGGAGACTCCCCAGTTCTCCTCCCAGCCGTCCAGGTTGTGCGCGCAGTGGACAAGCGGTTCCAGCTCTTCGGGGTAGCCGAGGCCCTCAGCAATGTCGGCCCAGATGAGCCAGGTGCCCGAGGTGGGATCCAAGGTTCCGTCGGCGATCTGACCGGAGACCCAGTCGGCCATCGCCCACCTTGCCGCGCGAGGATCGGCGGGAGGATGGAACAACGAACTCCAACTCCTCCAGCACCTGGTCGAAGAGTGCTGGCGCGTCAGGCTCTTCGCTGCGGAGGAGACCGGCCAGCATGGCGAGAGAGGCTCTCAACCCCGGCAATCAGCGTGTCCAGCCCTGCCTGGATGAGCCGGTCTGACCCGACATGCCTGTCGTATGCCCTCTCCCGCGCGATGTGGCTGAGCTGCCTGAGAGCGTCATCCTGGGTCATCGGAGTCTTCTAGGCCGGAATCTGGGAGAAGAAGGCTTCGCACACCCGCCGACACGGCTGCACCGTGATTCCCTTCGAGAGCCGACTGCCCTGACGGACGATCTTCTCCGTGGACTGTCGCCCACGACCAGCGTGAGCACCCCTAAAACCGGTCATACCAGCCCTTTGACCTGCGACTTCAAGTTGGCGCAAGCTCACCGACAGGCCATGGCGGTCGGCGGCGGAGTGAGTCCCGGCGATCGTCGGTCGGCAGGGTTCCCCTGGTCAGGTCCGTTTGGTGATCGCTCGGGTCGCTTGCTGACTATTTGCTGACCAGTCGTGCCCCTTCTGCCTCCTGACCTGCAGATCCTCAGGCGTCCGGAACGTTGATGAGCATTTTCACGGGGCACTCCTCGGGGGTGGGCGGACTCGGCGTTGCCGGGTGTGCCGGCAGGCTGTGGCGGCCGGCCCCATGGCGGTGAGGTCGCGGACATGCCCATGGGCTACCCGATCAAGGCGGCTGAGTATGCCTCCTCTGCGGCACGAGGTCGCCGAGGGGGTGGGTCGTTGCACCGAATGGATGCGGAACATGTCGTCCGGGGGCTCTCCCCACCCCGTACGGGCCCGCTGGCCGGGCCTCGGACAGGCGCGCTGACCGGATGGGTCGGTTTCTCTCGATCGCGGAGGCTGGGCACGTCGAACATGCTCGTCCGATCGGAGAACCGATGTTCAACTTGAAGCCCTCGCGCTGCACGATGGTGCGCACCGCCGTGGTGACGCTGGCCGGAGCGGCTTGCGCCGCCATGATGACCGGCAGCGCCGAAGCCATCGTCAACGGGAGGGATTCCACGCAGCGTTACCCGTTCATGGTGTCGATCCCGGTGACGGGTGCGGAGGATCCTGCTTTCAAGGGTGTCTGCGGAGGATCGTTGATCGACTCGGAGTGGGTGCTCACAGCCGCCCACTGTGTGGACCCGACGCTTGTCACCCTGGACGGCACCGTCCGGATCGGCAGTGAGTGGAAGAACTCCGGGGGCACGGTCCGGTCCGTCGCGAGGACGGCGTCCCACCCGGGCTACAGGAACGGCGAGGGCACCGGCCCCAACCGCAACGACGTCGCTCTGATCCGCCTGAACCGCCCGGTGGCCGAGAAGCCCATCCGCATCGCCCGGCAGCCGGGGCGGCCCGGCACCCCGACCCGGCTCCTGGGCTTCGGCACCGTCGACGACGCACCGGACCCCGCGAAGTGGGACTTCCCCAACCGACTCCAGGAACTCGACGCGCGCAGGGGTGCGGTCTCCGAGTGCGCGCCGGGCTACGCGGACAGCACCCGCCTGTGCACGATCAGCCAGGTGCCCAAGGCCATGGCATGCCACGGCGACTCGGGCAGCCCCCAGCTCCAGCAGGACCGGCAGGGGCGCTGGGAACTCATCGGCGTCACCTCGGGCCCCGGCGCCCCAGGCGTGCGCTGCAGCGAAGGCCCGGGGCTCTACACCAGCGCACCCGCCTACGCAGGCTGGATCCACAAGACGACAGTCCGCAACGGCTGATCCGCGACGCCGGCGCCCTCTGCGCGACGCGACCCGGACGCGCTTGAACCGGACGAAGACGGCGCCGGCGAGAAGTGACCGGGTCGGATCCTGCGAGAGCATGGCGGGACGAGGCGTGCGTCGTCACGCACGAACCCTGAGGCCGTCCAGGACTAGGTCGAGCAGGCGCTCTGCCTGCTGTCGGTGTTCCGTGCCCGCCGACGTGAGGGCGATGCCCTCCAGCGCGGCGCTGATGTCGGTGGGGAGGATGTCGGCCCGGATCGTCCCGGCTGCCGCGCAAGCGTCCATGAGGGTGGTGACAGCAGCCTGGATCATCTCCCTGCTGTGCCCATAGGGGTTGCTTCCCGTTGCGGCGATGGCGCGCAAGGCGTCGATCATGCCGTATTTCGTGGTGACGTAGTCCAGGAAGAGACGCGTCCACGAGCGCAGGGCCTCGTCGGGCGACTTCTGCGCCAGTAGGGAAGAGACGGAATCGCACAACTGGGCCACCTCGTTACGGTAGACCGCCTCGACCAGGGCTTCCCGGGTGGGGAAGTTGCGGTACAGAGTCGCACTGCCCACGCCGGCTTCCTTGGCGATTCGGTCCATCTGCGCGTTCAGGCCCTCCGTGGTGAACACGCGTGCCGCAGCGGTGAGGATCCTGTCCCTGTTGCGCTGAGCGTCGGCGCGCAACGGGCGGTGCGCTTCGGCGGCCATCTTCTTGGCTGTCCTTCCCGGGGATGCCCCATTTGCCAAGGGGGGAGTTCCCCGCTTACCTTCGAATAAGTGGGGATGTCCCCACTTCACTGTAGGTCACGCGACGATCTGCACACACCCCTTGGAGGGAACCTGATCATGTCGACCATCCAAGGCAAGGTCATCGCGATCACGGGTGCCAGCAGCGGCATCGGTGAGGCGACCGCGAGCTTCCTGGCCGACAAGGGAGCCCTGCTCGTTCTCGGAGCCCGGCGGAAGGACCGCCTGACTGCCGTCGTGGACGGCATCACCGCCAAGGGAGGGACCGCCACCGGCGTCATCGTCGACGTCACACGCCGCGAAGACCTCCACCGCCTCACCGATACCGCCATCGAGCAGTACGGCCGCCTCGACGTTCTCGTCTCCAACGCGGGCACCATGGCCGTCTCCCCGTTCGACGAACTGCGCCAGGACGACTGGGATGCCATGGTCTCCACCCACATCACCGGACTGCTCAACGGCATCGCTGCGGCCCTCCCCGTCTTCCGCCGGCAGAACTCCGGCCACTTCGTCAATGTCAGCTCCACCGCGGCCTACGTCGTCAAATCCCCCCAAGCCGTCTACGCGGCCACCAAGGCGGCGGTGAACGTGATCTCCGAGGGCCTGCGCCAGGAATCGGGTCCTGACCTGAGCGTCACCGTCGTATCGCCCGGGTTCACCCACACGGAAGGTGTCGGCAAGGGAGCCACCCCCGAGGTCTCCTTCGCGATGACTCGGATGCGCGACGAGATCGCCATGCCGCCCTCCGCCATCGCCTCCGCCATCGGCTATGCGATCGAGCAGCCCGTCGGCGTCGACGTCAACGAGATCGTCGTCCGACCCACCATGCAAGCCTGACAACACCGCTGAACGCCGGGATCGCCCCGTCGCCGAACGACGGACTGTGCGCCGCCGAGGTCAAGAGCAGCAAGGGGCGGCGGGCGACGCCCCGGGTCAATCGTCGTTTTCGTGCGGCCGATCGCAACGAGAGAGATCCGTATCCGCCAGCGGCTCCCCCTTCGGTGTCATGTACGTGGCCCACAGCACCAGGGGAGTGGTTCCCTCGTTGCGCCCCTCGTGGACGTAGCCCTTGCCTTCGGTGATCGAGTCGCCCGTCCGGTACACATGGACCCCGCCGGGGTACACGGGCGCGTAGTGGGTGAGCGTGCCGGACTTCACGACGCCGACCAACTGGCCGTGATGGCAGTGCTTGCCCGTGGAACCGCCCGGCGGGATGGTGACTTCACGGAAATTGACCTGCACGGGGCCTAAGACCGCCACCTTCACCGGACCGGTCTGCGTGCCTTGCGCGATCTCCTCGATCCGGGGCGCCGGACCCGCGGTGTCCGAGGGCAGGCAGAAACCGACCGTCGCCACCAGAGCCGCTGCTGCGACCGTTGACTGCAGTGCGCGGGACAACCTCATGGGACAAGTCCCTTCCCTTGGATGCCGGTTACGTTCCTGATGCCGGCGGGGATGCCGGGACCGTCGAACCGGTACTGGGCGCAAGGGTAGAGGCGTCCGGTGCGGGGAACGAGAAGGGGCGTGGAGGGGACGTACCGCTTCGGGGGGAGCGCATGGGTGATCCGGCGAGAACCGAACCGGCCCTGACGGTCGCGCGCGAGCCGCACCCGTTCCGCCAGCGCGCCCTGCGGGTGCTGACGCCGGCGCTCGCCCTGCTCCTGACGGTGTCCGGAACGGCCGTACTGGCGACGGCAGGCCATCTGCTGCTGCCTTTCCAGCGACTGACCACCCTGGAGGGGCGGCTGGCATCGAAGGCCGGGTTCTTCGAGGACGAGCAGGTCACCCGGATCCTGCTGGAGCACGGCATCCGTGTACGCACCGTCAGCTCGGGCTCGCGCGAGGTGGCGACCGGCAGTCTGGACGGCTACGACTTCGTCTTCCCCTCCGGCGAGCCCGCCGGGGACCTCATCTCCAGTACCCGGCAGAAACAGCACCGGTACACCAACATCTACCGCCCGTTCGACAGTCCCCTGGTCCTGGCGACCTACCGCGAGTACGCCGAGACGCTGCGGGACGCGGGCGCGGCCCGTCCCCAGACCGGGTCCGGTACGGGCGAGCCGCTCTACTACTCCCTCGACATGAACCGGTTCCTCGCCCTCACCGAGCACAACCGGCGCTGGAACGACCTCGGCATCGGCAGGCACGGCTTGAGCAACGGCAACGTCGTGCTCGCCCAGACCTCCGACATCTGCGAGTCCAACTCGGCAGGCACCTACCTGGGCCTGGTCGCCTTCACCCGCAACGGGAACGACGTCCCGACGGACCTGCGGCGGGCCGACGAGATCGCCGCGAAGGTCAAGCCCCTGCTGATCCGCCAGGGCAGCCCCGGCGCGGATCTCTTCAAGTACTACGCCTCACCCAACGACCACCGGCTCGACCCCGTCGTCGTGGTCTACGAGCACCAGTTCCTCGCCTACCAGGCCGGGTACCGCACCAGACACCGCACGGTGGACACCGAACGCGTCCTGCTGTACCCCACGACCCGGATGCTGACCCAGCCGCAGTTCATCGCCCTCGACCGACGGGCCGACCGACTCGGCGAACTGCTCGAGCACAACCCGGAACTCCAGCGCCGCGCGACGGAACTCGGCTATCACGTCCTCGGTGCCGACGCGCTGACCGGACGCCTGCGGCAGCAGGGCGTACCGGCCCCGCCGGCGGCCGGCGGGGACGAGACCGCGGCACGGATGCCGGAACTGGAGATACTCGAGCGCATGATCGCCGCCGTCAAGAACTGCCCGGCGCCCGCGACGAACTGACGAGGTGACCCGTCGTGCCCGTATTCGGCGATCGTCCGTGGTGGGGCATCTGGTGGCCCTGGATGCTCCTGTGGCTGGTGACCGCGGTGAGCGCCGTTGCACTGGTGATCCTCACGATCGCCGCCCGACGGCGCGGCAGGCGCCCCTCGGAGCGTCTGGTGACCGACCGGACCTGCCTCTACCTGGACAACCGGACCATCATGGACCAGGCGCAGATGAACAGATACGCCGTGGCGCTCAGAAAAGAGGTCGAGCAGCGGACCATGCGCAGCTGGGCGGCCAAGCTCGCCGTGCAGATCCTGCCGTTCCTCAGCCCGGACTCCGGCGTCGAGGCGAGCAACGAGGTCGTCACCAAGTACATCGAGAAGGCCGAGGCCATCTCGGCGATCGGCGTCATCGTCGACGGCCTGGAGCGCAGCAACGCCATCGTCCACGCCGACCTGCGCCGGGGCACGGTGCGGCGGAACGCGGCGCTGGCGAAGGCGTACGCGGGACGGTTCCCCGAGGGTCCCGTGCCACTGAGCTGCACCGAGAAGCTGTTCGTCCTGCTCACCGGGGACTTCCGCAAGGACGATGCCGCCCCGGCCGAGAACCGGACCGTCCTCCTCGCCGATTACGGCAGACCCCCGCACACCGCGCGGGTCCGGGTGTCCTGCAACTCCCGGGGACTGCGCGGCGAGCTGGACTCCGACCGCTTCTCCGCCCTCTGCCTGGGCAAGGTGCAGAACTGGAAGGCCGAGGAGGGCGTCCTGGAGGTCCGCCCTCTGGCGATCTTCAGCTGACCCGGGACCGTCGGTGACCGGCCCGCTGTACGTCCTCGTCCTCGCCGGGGCCGTCGCGGCGAGCGTGGCGTGGCTGAGCACCAGCGAGCGACACGCTTCATCGGCATCCGCATCGGCCCAGGCGTAGGTGCAGGCGCCGGGCGGTATTCGGCGCGCGCCTGGTCACACGTCCCAGGTGACCGGGAGGCTCTTCACTCCGTGGATGTCCGCGGTCTCGGGGCGCAGCGCGACCTCTTCGGCCGGTACGGCCAGGCGCAGGGTGGGGAAGCGGTTGAGCAGTGCGGGGAGGGCCACCCGCATCTCGATGCGGGCCAGTTGCTGGCCCAGGCACTGGTGGATGCCGTGGCCGAAGGCCAGGTGGCCGGTGGTCTGCCTGCGGAGGTCGAGCACGTGGGGGTCGGTGAAGCGTTCGGGGTCGCGGTTGGCCGTGTTGTACGACAGGATCACCGTCGTGCCCGCCTCGATGGTGCGGCCGCCCACCTCGACGTCCTCCAGCGCCGTCCTCATGAACGTCTTGGCGACGCTCAGATACCGCAGCAGCTCCTCCACGGCACCGTCGGTGAGCGCGGGGTCGGCGCGCAGAGCGGCCAGTTGCTGCGGGTGCTGCAGCAGCGCGAAGGTGCCGAGGGCCAGCATGTTCGCGGTGGTGTCGAACCCTGCGGCCAGGAGAAGCAGACTGATCCCCTGCAGTTCCTCATCGGTCAGATCGCTGCCGGTGAGGTCGCTGAGCACGTCGTCGGTGGGGTTCGCGCGCTTGGCGGCCACCAGCTCCGCGAGGTAGTTCTGTGTCGCGGTGTAGGCCGCTATCAGCTCCTCCTCGCCCGTCTCCCCGCTCATGAACGTGTCGATCTGCTCCTGGAAGGAGCCCCGGTCCTCGTACGGCACGCCCAGCAGCTCACAGATGACGATGGTGGGGACGGGCTTGGCGAACGCGGTCACCAGGTCGGCCGGCGGTCCGGCCTTCTCCATGGCGTCCAGGCAGTCGGTGGTGATCTGCTCGACTCGCTCGGTGAGTTGCCGCATCCGGCGCACGGTGAACTTGCCCGCCAACGGCTTGCGGTAGCGGCGGTGCCGGGGGTCGTCCATGAGGAGGAACTCGCCGGGCGGCGCCGGCGGCACCTCGATGTCGCCGTAGTCGATGGTCGGATGGTGGCGCATGAGCTCCTTGCGCGAGCTGAACCGCGAGTCGGCCAGGACCGACTTGACCAGGTCGTACCCGGTGATCAGCCAGCCCTGGTGCCCATCGGGGAAGGGGTAGCGGCTGATCGGGCCGTGCTCACGGGCCTGGATCAGCTCCGCCGGCGGGTCGAAGGGGCAACCGCGCTGACGCGCCGTCGGCAGCGTGGTGACGGTGTGAAGGGACTCGCTCATGACCATTCCTCATCTCGCGACGGCAAGCGTTGAACATTGCTCGAAAGCTACGTTGCGTTCAGAGTTGCGTCAATCGGCCTAACTGTGGTTTGCCTGCTCAGAGTTGGTGAATTGATGCAATGGCGCTGAAGCCGAATGCAACGTTGCGTTGCAATGAATGACGGCGAAGGCAACCCGACCTGTTGTCGTCCTCCCACCTGTGCCGTCGCTCCCGCTATCCCGAGCCCCGGGTGTTGTCAGTCCGTAGCGTTCCGGATGTCCTCGTCGACCGGCCGTGGCTACCGTGCCGCTGGCCCATTCATCCGACCCGACGTGCCCTTCGAGGGGGGAGGAACGCCACGTGCTCCACGGTCTTCGCACCGGCGCGCTGCGCCTCGTTCTCGCGGCGACGTTCGCCGTACTGCCGTCGCTGGTGACCCCGTCATCGGCCTCCGCCGCACCACGGCTCGCCGGTTTCGCCGCGTCGTGCCCGACGTCCGGTTTCATCTCCGATGCCTACGGCGGAGCCCGCGACCACGACGGCATCGACATCGCCAACGCCCTCGGCACGCCGATCCACGCCGTGGGCGACGGGGAGGTCATCGACTCCGGCCCCGCCCAGGGCTACGGCCAGTGGATCCGCATCCTGCACCCCGACGGCACGGTGACCGAGTACGGGCACATGTACCAAAGGGATGTCGCCGTGGGAGAGCGGGTGACGGCAGGCCAACGCATCGCGCTCATGGGGGCCGAGGGCGAGGCCAGTGGTCCCCACCTCCATCTTCGGGTGCGGCGTGACACCAGCATGCGTCATGGCATCGACCCGATTCCCTACCTCGCGGACCGCGGCGTGACCGTACCGTGCACGCCGGGCCGGCGGCCCGGGCCTGCGCCGTTGGTGTATCCGGTGGAGTCGGGGCGGGTGGTCTCGGCGCGGTCGGCCGACGGTCGTCTGGAGGTGTTTGCTGCCGGGGCGGATGGTGTGCATCATGCCTGGCAGTCGCAGGTCAACGGTGGTTGGTCGGAGTGGGAGAAGCTGGGCGGCCCCGGGAATGCACAGCTCGCCATTGCGCCCAATGCGGACGGTCGTCTGGAGGCGTTCGCGATCAACGGTGATGTGGCCAAGCACCGTTATCAGCTTTCTCCCTCGGGTGCCTGGTCGGGCTGGGAGGACTTCGGCACCGGCGGCAGCAGCGCCGCTGCCGGGGTCAATGCCGACGGGCGGATCGAGGTGTTCGCCTCGGGGCCGACCGGGGTCTTCCACCGGTATCAGACGGCGCCCAACGGTGGCTGGTCGCCGTGGGAGTCGTCGGGCGGTGGCCCCGGCGGGAGCCGGGTGAAGATGGAGAAGTCGTCCGACGGGCGTCTTGAGGTGTTCGCGCTCAACGGGACCGTTTTCCAGCATCAGTACCAGACTTCCGTCAACGGCGGATGGTCGCAGTGGGAGGACTTCGGTGGTGGTGGTCATGACGTGACCGTCGACCACAATGCCGACGGTCGCCTGGAGGTCTTCGCCTCCGGTCCGGTGGGCGTCTTCCACCGGTACCAGACCGGTCCCACCGGCTGGTCGGGCTGGGAGCCCGTACGGGGCCCCGCCAATTCCCGGCTCACCAGCGACCGTACCGCCGACGGGCGCGTCGAGGTCTTCGCCATCAACGGTGACGTCGCCATGCACATCTGGCAGCAGGGCCTGAACGCTTCCTACAGCGACTGGGACACCTTCGGCACCGGCGGGAGCGACGTCACCGCCGCGACGAACGCCGATGGCCGGATCGAGGTCTTCGGCACCAGCAGGGACGGGGTCCACCACAAGTGGCAGACCGGCTTCAGCACCTGGTCCGAGTGGACCTGGGTCAACGGCACCTCCGGTCCCTCCGTCCCATGACCGACCACCCGAAGGGGCAGCAGGTGAGAAGAATGCAGCGCGTCCGGCGACGTGCCTTACCACGCATCGTTCTGTCGGTGCTCGCATCGCTGCTCGTGGCGGCGGGCATGGTGGGCGGCGCCTCACCGGCGCAGGCCGACCCGAGCGATCTGTGTGCCCAGGTCGGCTACAACGCCGGCTGGCGCGGCCAGGCCCTGGAGCTCGCCGTCGCCGTCGCGCTGGCCGAGTCCAGCTGCAATCCGTCCGCGTCCAACACGACGAACAACACCCCACCGTCGACCGACCGCGGGCTGTGGCAGATCAACAACTACTGGCACAAGGAAGTCGACGACGCCTGCGCCTACGAGCCCCAGTGCAATGCGAACGCGGCCTTCCGCATCTCCAACGAGGGGCGGAACTGGGAGCCCTGGTCCACGTATGTGATGGGTCACCACCTGCGGCACATGGGCGAGGCACGCGCCGCGGTGGCGCGTCTGGGAAGTCCCGGCACCGGGCCTGCGCCGTTGGTGTATCCGGTGGAGTCGGGGCGGGTGGTGTCGGCGCGGTCGGCCGACGGTCGTCTGGAGGTGTTTGCTGCCGGGGCGGATGGTGTGCATCATGCCTGGCAGTCGCAGGTCAACGGGGGTTGGTCGGAGTGGGAGAAGCTGGGCGGTCCCGGGAATGCACAGCTCGCCATTGCTCCGAATGCCGATGGCCGTCTGGAGGCGTTCGCGATCAATGGTGATGTGGCCAAGCATCGCTATCAGCTTTCTCCGTCCGGGGCCTGGTCGGGTTGGGAAGACTTCGGCACGGGCGGCAGCAGCGTCACCGCGGGCGTCAATGCCGACGGGCGGATCGAGGTATTCGCCTCCGGCCCGACCGGGGTCTTCCACCGGTACCAGAACGCTCCGAACAGCGGGTGGTCGAACTGGGAGTCGTCGGGCGGTGGTCCGGGTGGCAGCCGGGTGAAGATGGAGAAGTCGTCCGACGGGCGTCTTGAGGTCTTCGCGCTCAACGGGACCGTCTTCCAGCATCAGTACCAGACTTCTGCCAATGGCGGCTGGTCGCAGTGGGAGGACTTCGGTGGCGGTGGTCATGACGTGACCGTCGACCACAATGCCGACGGTCGCCTGGAGGTCTTCGCCTCCGGTCCGGTGGGCGTCTTCCACCGGTACCAGACGAGCCCGACGAGCTGGTCGGGCTGGGAGCCGACGCGCGGTCCGGCGAACGCCCGGCTCTCCAGCGACCGCAGCCCGGACGGGCGCGTGGAGGTCTTCGCCATCAACGGTGATGCCGCCCTGCACATCTGGCAGAAGGGCGTCAACGCCGCGTACGTCGACTGGGACACCTTCGGCACCGGCGGCACCGACATCGCCGCCGCGACGAACGCCGACGGCCGGATCGAGGTCTTCGGCACCGGCCGCGACGGGGTCCACCACAAGTGGCAGACCGGCTTCAGCACCTGGTCCGAGTGGACCTGGGTCAACAGCACCTCCGGCCCGCCCATCACCTGACCCGCCCCCCTCCCGCGGCCGGCCGTGGCGACGAGCCCGGCCGGCCGCGGCACACCACCCGGAGGACCCGTGCATCCGATCAGCAGACGCCGCCTGCTCCAGGGCTCCGCCGCGGCCGGTGCGCTGGCCCTGCTGGGTGCCGGCGGCGCCGTGTCCGCCGCCGCTGCTCCGCCCCCGCCCCACCGGTGGGTCGGCGCGGGGCCCTTCACCCACGTCCACGACCCGTCCACCCCCGGTGAGCGGCGCTATCTCAACGACCACACGCTGATCGAGGCGGGGGGCCGCTGGCACCTGTTCGGCATCGTCGGTGCCGCGGCGCCTGCCGGCCGGTCCCCCGACAGCGCGGCCGAGATCTCCTTCGCCCACGCCTCCGCGCCGCACCCCACCGGCCCGTGGACCGCGCACCCCGACGCGCTGACCGTCGACCGGTCCTACTTCGGGGAGGAACACCTGTGGGCGCCGCACGTCGTCGAGGTGGGTGGCACGTACTGGATGTTCTACGCGGCCGGGGGCCGCAACGGGGCCGCGATCAACCTCGCCACCTCGACCGACCTGTTCACCTGGACCCGTGTGCCGAGCGGCCCGCTCTTCCGGGGCCGCGCGGCACGCGACCCGATGGTGGTGCGGATCGGTGGCCGCTGGGTCATGTACTACACCGAGCTGTCCCCGGACGGCCGGCACGTGGTCGCCTTCCGGCGCTCCGACGACCTGGTGCACTGGAGCGAACCGGGCGTCGCCTTCACCGACGCGAGCACCGCCGCGACGGTGTCCGTCACCGAGTCGCCCTTCGTCGTCGAACGGGACGGCTGGTACTACCTGTTCATCGGCCCGCGCAACGGCTACGACGGCACCGATGTGCTCGCCTCCCGGGACCCTTTCCACTTCGTCCTGGACGGCTACGCGGGCCACGTGCCCGGGCACGCCGTCGAGGTGGTCACCGCCGCAGGGCAGTGGTACGCGACGGCCGCGGGCTGGTTCCACCAGGGGCTGTACGTGGCCCCGCTGGACTGGCGGGACGTCCCACCGCCCTGGCAGAGCCCGGACAACCCGGCCGCCGCACTGGACGTCGACGGCCGGCTGAACGTGTTCGCCCTGGACGCGGGCGACCGCTCGATGCTGCGTCGCGTCCAGCTCGACCCGCAGTCCGACACCTGGTCGCCGTGGGAGGCGTTCGGCGGGCCGGCCGGGGCGGTCCCCACCCTCGGCCGCAACGCCGACGGCCGGCTGGAGGTGTTCTCCCTCGCCCCGGACGGTGCCGCGCTGGACCACCGGGTGCAGCGCCCGGACGGCGGATGGGCCGGCTGGGAGCGGTTCGGCGGCCCGGCGGGCGCCGCCCCGGCCGTCGCCCGCAACGCCGACGGGCGGCTGGAGGTCTTCGCCCCGGCCCCGGGCGGCGCATCCCTCGCCCGGCGACGACAGCAGGCGCCCGGAGCGCCGGCGTGGGAGGAGTGGGACGCGGGCTTCGGCGGGCCCGCGGGCGCGCCGCCCGTCGTCGCCGTCAACGCCGACGGCAGGCTGGAGGTCTTCGCCCTCGCGCCCGGTGGGGCGGGCATCCTCCACCGGTGGCAGGAGGCGCCGAACGGCGGCTGGGCGCAGTGGAGTCCCTTCGGCACCGCGGCCGGCACCGCGCCGCGGGTGGCACGTGACGGCAGCGGCCGGCTCACCGTCGTCGCCACGGCCCCGTCCGGCCTGGCGACCTTCCACCGGCGCCAGTCGGTGCCCAGCGGCGGCTGGGACGACTGGCGGCCGATGACCGGCTGGACGGACGCGGCCCCCGCGCTCGTCCCCGACGCCGACGGCCGGCTGGAGGCCTTCGCCCTGCCGCCCGGAGGGGCGCCGCTCGCCCGCCTCCGGCAGGCCGCGCCCGGCGGGGCCTGGGACGCCGGCGGCGACTTCGGCGCGTCCGGCGTCCGGCTCGCCGCCACGCCCACGGCGGCGATCGACGCCACCGGACGGATCCACGTCCTCGCCGTCACCCCCGAGGGCCGGATGCTCACCCGCGTCCAGGACGCGCCCGGTGGCCCCTGGCGCCCGTGGACGGCCTTCGGCGACCGCACGATCGCGCCCCTCCGGACGGGCACCCCCGCCTTCTGACCCCTGCTCTTCTGACCCCGCCTTCTGACCCCGCCTTCTGACCCGCCATCTGACCCGCCTTCCGACCCGCCTTCTGGCGGGACGGCCGCCGGGTGGGGAGGATCGGCCGGGTGACGACGGATCAGGAACGCCCGGAACAACAACGCTCGGATCAAGAGCACCCCACCACTCACCGGATGCTCCGTACGAATCAGGAGAACTGGGACGCCCGTGCCCCCGTGCACGCGGCGAGCGCCTTCTACGGACTGGACGGCTCCCGGTCCGCCGAGGACTGGTTCGCGCCCTTCGAATGGAAGGACCTCGGCGACCTCCGCGACCGCGACGTGCTGCACCTGCAATGCCACCTGGGCACGGACACGCACGCGTTCGCCCGGCGCGGCGCGGCCCGCACCGTGGGCCTGGACTTCTCGGGGGAGTCGGTGACGCGGGCCCGGCGCATCGCGCGCGAGGCCGGAGTGGACGTCGAGTTCGTGCAGGCCGATGTCCACGAGGCGGTCGACGCCCTGCACGGACGGCGATTCGACGTGATCTACACCGGCAAGGGCGCCCTGTGCTACCTGCCGGACCTCCCGGCGTGGGCGGACGTCGTCCGTGCCCTCCTGCGCCCCGGCGGCATGCTGTACCTGGTCGAGTTCCACCCGCTCCTGAACGCTCTGGGTCCGGCCCCGGACCCCGGGCGGCAGACGCTCGAACTCACGGCCGACTACCTGGCCGGCCGCGGCGCGATCAGGAAGGACGCGCCGCACACGTACACGGACGGGCCGCCCCTGGAGGGCGCGACCACCTGTTTCGAGTGGCGGCACGGGCTGGGTGACGTCGTCACCGCCCTCGTCGGCGCGGGCCTGCGTGTGGAGCTGCTGCGGGAGACGGAGCTGCTCCCGTGGAAGCGCTTCGAGGCCATGGTCCCGGCCGGCGGGCTGTGGTGGCGCCTGCCGGACGAGGAACCGCGGATCCCCTTGCTGTTCGCCCTGCGTGCGGTCAGCGCCCAAGCCGAGCACTTCTCGTGACGTTATGGGTAATGTTCGGCCTGTGTAAGTACCGCTGACGGGGGGTGAGGAGAGGTCAGTGAGCGGGATAGTGGTTCATGTGCCACGGGGGAGCGGTGATCCTGCGGAGGCCGGCCGCGGTGGCGGGGACGGGGTGACGCTGCGGCTCGGACCCGGGGAGGTCGCGCGGTTCGGGCGCGGATCGGCGACCGTGCCCGTCGAGCTGCGCCTCGTCGACGAGGCGATCTCCCGCCTCGCGGGCGAGATCCGGGTGACCGACGACCACTGGCAGCTCAGCAACTTCAGCACGACCCAGAGCTACCTGGTGGAGAACCCGGAAGGGGCCGGGGAGTACCTGAGGGTGCCGCCGCGCCGGGCCGGGGCGCCCATCCCCTTCGAGTTCTCCCGGGTCGTGCTGCCCACCCGCGAGAACGCGGTCGCCTTCCAGGTCTTCGCGCCCGACCACGTCTACCTCGACCCCGACGCCGCGGGCGGGCCGTGGGGGACGCGCACGCTCACCGCGTACTCGCTGGACGAGACCGCCACGTACTTCCTCGTCCTCGTCGCCCTGTGCGAACCGCGCCTGCGCGACGAGTCGCCCGTCGCGGTACCGACGACCCCGCAGATCGTCGAGCGGCTGCGCGGACACGCCGCCTGCGACCGGCTGACCGCACGGGCCGTCAGCTCGCACATCGACTACCTGGCCGAGGAGAAGATCCGCGTCGGCCCACCGGCCGGAGGCGACGCGGGCCGGGGAGCCCGCCGCAACGGCAAGAGGGAGGCGATCGTCGGGGTCGCCCTGCGTTTCGGCCTCGTACGGGAGGAGCACCTGGCCCTGCTGCCGCCCCGGCCGGGCGCCGGCAGAACGGCGCGGGGGACGACCGGATGATCGGCGACGTCCGGCACGTGGACGGCACGTACGGTGCGCGGTCCCTGCGGACCGGCGGACGGTGACGGCCATGGAAGGGCTCACAGCCGGCTGCCGCCTCGGCGACTGGGAGGTCGGCGCACCGATCGGGACGGGCGGCTGGGCGACGGTCTACGCCGGGCGCCCGGCCGGCGAAGGTCCACGGGCGTCCGACGAGGAAGCGGACGTCGCGCTCAAGATCCTTTCCACCGAGGGACTGGCACCGCGCCAGGCCCGCGCCGTCGCGGAGGCCGCCCGGCGCGAGGTCGAGCTCGCCTCCCGCGCCCGCCACCCCCGGCTCGTCCGTTTCCTGGACTCCTTCACGCTCGGCCGGCCCGGCGACGCGCACCTGGACGGCGCCATCGTCCTGGTCATGGAGCGTGCGGCGGGCAGTCTGCGGGAGCGGCTCACCGCCGGCATCGGCCCGTCCGAGGGCGCCCGGCTCGTCACCGAGATCTGCGAGGGCCTGGCCCACCTGCACCGCAGCGGCTGGGTGCACGGCGACCTCAAACCGGACAACGTCCTGCTGATGGCCGACGGATCGGTCAGGCTCTCGGACTTCGGACTCGCCACCGAGCTGACGGCCACTCAAGGAACGCACGGCTATGCGCCCCCGATGGGCACCTTCGACTACCTCCCGCCCGAACGCTGGAAGGCCCCGCTGGGCGAGCACGGCGTCCGCGTGCGGCCCAGCGCCGACATCTGGGCCCTGGGCATCCTGGTCCACCAGGTGTTCGCCTCCGGAGCGACGCCGTTCCCCGGCGCCACACCGGTCTCGCGCGCCGCGGCGGTGCAGGAGTACGCCGAGGGACGCACCCCGCTGCGCATCGACACCGCGGTCCCGCCGTTCTGGCGCGAGCTGATCACCGACTGCCTGGCCCCGACCCACGCCGCGCGCGCCCCGCACACTGCCGAGACCCTGCTGGCGCGCATCGGGCGGCGGCCGGCCGAGGAGGGACGACCACAGCCCGGCCCGCCCCCCGCGGGCCCGCAGCCTGTCGGCCCGTCCCCGTCCCGGCACCGGAGCAAGGGCGTGCGGGTCGCGGCCGTGGCCGCCTCGGTGTGCGCGGTGGCGGTGGCGAGCTGGGCGTACGCCGAGCGCGGGGCCGGCCCCGAACCGCTGGGCGCGGACCGGATCCGGGTGTTCAACGAGGAGCGCAGCTGCCGGGAGCGCACCGACCGCGTCCCCGACTGCAGCCTCGGACTGGCGATCGACCCCCGCCGGAACTACACCACCGACAACGTCGTACCGACCCGCGTGTGGCACGGGGACGTCCTCGCCGTCGACTGCCGGCTGGCCCAGGGTGTGCCCATCGTCGACGAAGGCGGCACGTGGTCCCCCGAGTGGTTCCGCATCCGTCTGCCCGCCGGATCGCGCCCGGCCACCGCCTGGCTGCCCGCCGTGCGCACGAAGGACCGCCCCGCCGTTCCCGCCTGCCCGCATCCCGGCCCCACGCCGTCGCGCTGAGGCGGTCTCCGGGGTACCGCCCGGGGGTCTTTCTACCGGCAGCCCCCGAGCGCCGTCACTCCGGATCGTTCCGGGTGCCGTCCCGCGGCCGTCCGCGACTACGGTGCGGGCCTGTTTCCACCCGGGCCACCGGCAACTGTGTTTGTTCACCATCAGGAGGTCATCTTGAGCGAGTACCGACCCACGCGCCGCGGCATTCTCAAGGCCGTCGGCGGTCTGTCGGCGGCGGTGGCGGTGGCCGGCGGAGGCGTCCTCGCGGGCGCGTCGGCGGCGCACGCCGTCGGTGACGGTTTCGGGCTGCGCGTCGTCGAGCGCGGCGAGGCCGATCCCCGTATGTGGTACTACCGCTTCCAGACCGCCGAGATCGGCTGGAAGCCGGCCGTCAACGTGCTGCTGCCCGACGACTACCACACCAGCGGCCGCACCTACCCCGTCCTGTACATGCTGCACGGCGGCGGGGGCGACTTCATCGAGTTCGACCGCGCGGGGATCCGTGAGCTGACCGCCGGCAAGCCGATCATCGTCGTGATGCCCGACGGCGGGCGCACCGGCTGGTACTCCAACCCGGTCCACTCCAACGTCGGCCCGCGCAACTGGGAGAACTTCCACATCAACCAGCTGATCCCCTGGATCGACGCGAACTTCCGCACGTACGCCGAGTACGACGGCCGGGCCATCGGCGGCTTCTCGATGGGCGGCTTCGGTGCGCTGAAGTACACGGCCAAGTACTACGGCCACTTCGCCTCGGTGAGCTCCTACTCCGGCCCCGCCAGCCTGCGCCGCGACAGCGGCCTCGTCGTGCACTGGGCGAACGTCACCTCCGCCCTGGATCTCGGCGGCGGCACGGTGTACGGCGCGCCGTTCTGGGACCAGGCCAGGGTCACCGCCGACAACCCGGTCGAGCGCATCGAGAGCTACCGCAACAAGCGCATCTTCATGGTCGCGGGCACCAGCCCCGACCCGGTCAACCTCTTCGACCGGGCCAACGAGACCCAGGTCCTGGCCGGCCAGCGCGAGTTCCGCGGCCTGCTGGACCGCGCGGGCATCCCGTACGAGGCCCACGAGGACACGGGCGGTCACTACTTCCGCACCCAGTTCTTCCGCGACGACCTCAACGGCATCATCGACCGGCTCCGCAAGGCCTAGTGCCTGTCCGGCGGATCATGCAGGGCCCCGTAAGGGGCGCGGGGCGGTGTCGATCTGCGGTTGCCGCCGCGTGGGCGCGATCGGCCGGCGACGGCCCGCAGTCGACGCGCCGGGGGCGAAGCGCGGTACCCCCTCTGCGGGTACGTCGTGGCTTGTCGCGCAGTTCCCCGCGCCCCTGACGGGGCGCCGTGGTGCCGGGGCGACGTCGACGCGACGGGCGCAGGTGCAAACCTGCGCCCGTCGTGCCCCTACCGGGCGGGAATCGCTGTCGGGTCATTCCCAGTACTGGGCGTCGTTGTCCGCGTCGCACGGTGCGGTGTGGGCGCCTCCGGCCGCGTCACTCACCAGGCACATCTTCGTCGCCCAGTTCCTGAGGATCCACCCCTTGTCGTAGTGCCACTCGGACCAGCGCTGGTTCAGGTTGCCTTCGCACGGGCCCGTGTAGACAGTGCCGTACTTGTTGCTGTCGAGACAGTTGCCCCCGGGGCGGGGAGTGTCCTTCTCGATATAGCCACCCCCCACGTCCGGGCGCTCCTGGTCGTACCACTGAGAGCTCTGGCTGCTGCACGAACCCATGCGCACGTAGTACTGCGTTCCTCTGGCCAGGCAGTCGCCGTACTTCTTGCTCTTCCATTGGACCGCTTTGGGCTCCGGTAAGGATTCGCCTTGTGCCGATGCCGGGCCCGTCGTTGCGACGCCCACCGTGAGGGCGGCGAGCGACGCGATGGCGTAGCTGAGCAGAATCGGTTTCTTCATGAGGCTCATCCTGTCCGCGCCTCACGCGGGCGTCTTGACGGAATGCGCCGTTCCGTTCCGCTGTCCTCCGTGCTCGCTCCGGGCCTGTCGGCGGATCTCCCCGGGGGAGACTCCCGCGAGCTCCCGCACGTCGCGAGAGAGATGGGCCTGGTCCGAGTAGCCCGCCGCGGTGGCCACCAGGGCCAGGCTCTCGCCGCTGCAGATCAAACGGAAGGCTCTTCGGAACCGCAGAATCCGCGCAGCCTTCTTCGGCGAGCAGCCGACGTGTTGCTGGAACAACTTCTCCAGGGACCGTCTGGTCGTGCCGGAGCGGTTCGCCAGCGTGTCCACGCGCATGCGGCCGGACGTGTTCTCGAGCTCGCGCCAGGATCGGGTCACGGTGTCCGGCGGGGACCATGAGGACCTCAGCCTGCCGACGAGCAGTCCGTCCACCACGGCGAATCTCTCGGGCCACCCCCGCGTGTGGAACACGCGTTCCGGGACCGTGCTTCCCCGGTGCCCGAGCAGGTCCTGCGTGCTCGTCCAGCAATGCGCCAGTTCCCCCGGCGGCACTCCCAACAAGGCGCGGACGCCCGGCGGGGTGAAGAGGACGGCCACGCCCAGGTCGTGGCCGGCCAGCTCCATTTCACCGTAGGTGTCTATCAGGCCGAACAAGGGAGAGCCGCTGATCGCTGCGGTCTGCATTCCCTCACGCGGAAGGCGTCGGGTCGCGGATCCGCAATCCACCAGCATGAGCGGTGCGACTGTCGGGATGATGCGCCGGCGCACCGTCGGGAGGTGCTCGTCATATCCGATGTAGGCCGTCACGAGGCCGTCGAGCAGAGGGTGCGGTCGGGCCGTCGCGGCGCAATTGCTCTGTTTCGTCCAGTCTCCGTTGACCGTCATGACGCACCATGATTGCGATGCGTTCGCCCCTGGCGCCAGACGCGGATCGGCCGCTGATGCCGCCCGTGCCGTGCGAGGGCCGCAGTGGCGGTTTGCGGGGCGGGGCCGGCGGTTAGTGATCTCATCGGCATCCTCCCGCGGCGCCCCGCGCCCGGACGGCACGTCGGCTGAAGAGTGACGATGACCAGGACTTCGTCCGATAGCGAGCTCGGCAAAGGCACTCTCGCGCCTCACCCGCTGCGGCAGTACGCGCTGCTGGCCGACGGTGAGCGGGGTGTCCTCGTCGGGCCCCGGGGGGAGTACGCGTGGATGTGCGCCCCCCGGTGGGACTCGGACGCGGTCTTCTCGACCCTGGTCGGCGGGACGGGCGTGTACGTGGTCACGCCGGTGGCGCGGTGCGTGTGGGGCGGGTACTACGAGGACGGGACGCTCATCTGGCGCAGCCGCTGGGTCACCGACGACGGCATCGTCGAGTGCCGTGAGGCCCTCGCCTTTCCCGGTGACCCGCACCGGGCGGTGCTGCTGCGGCGCATCGTGGCCGTGCGCAACGCCGCGCGGATGTCCGTGGTCCTGGAGCCCTGCGCGGGCTTCGGCCGGTATCCGTTGCGGGGGTTCTCCCGCGAGGCCGGCGGGGTGTGGGCGGGGCGGGCCGGTCCCCTCGCGGTGCGCTGGTCCGGCTGCGCGGTCGCGCCGCGGCCGGTGGACCCCGGGGGGCGCCGGGTGGGGATGGAGCTGACGGTCGAGGCGGGGGACTGCCACGACCTGGTCCTGGAGATCAGCGACCGGTCCCTGACCGGGCGGCCTCCCGACCCCGGCGCACTGTGGCGGGCCACCGAGGAGGCGTGGCACGCGGCGGTGCCGCCGCTCGGCGGCACGGTCGCCCGGACCGACGCCCGGCGGGCGTACACGGTCCTGCGCGGGCTGACGGCGGCCTCGGGCGGCATGGTCGCCTCCGCGACCACGAGCCTGCCGGAGCGGGCGGAGGAGGGCCGCAACTACGACTACCGCTACGTGTGGATCCGCGACCAGTGCTACGCCGCCCAGGCGGCTGCCGCCGCCGGGGACACGGTGCTGCTGGACGAGGCCGTACGGTTCGTCACGGCCCGCCTGCACCAGGACGGGCCCCGCATGGCCCCCGCCTACACCGTGGAGGGGCGCACGGTCCCCGACGAGCGCGAGCTGGACCTGTCGGGCTACCCCGGCGGGTTCGACCGGGTGGGCAACAACATCAGCGGGCAGTTCCAGCTCGACGCGTTCGGCGAGGCCCTGCTCCTGCTCGGTACCGCGGCACGCCACGACCGGCTGGACGCCGACGGCTGGCGGGCGGCGGTCGTCGCCGCGCAGACCATCGCCCGCCGCCGCGACGAGGCGGACTCCGGCGTGTGGGAACTGCGCCCGCGGCTGTGGGCGCACAGCCGGCTCACGTGCGCCGCCGGCCTGCGCTGCGGCGCCGCCGCCGGCCCGCCCGGCGGGCGTACGGCCGAGTGGAGCGCGCTGGCCGACCGCCTGGTCGCGGACACCGCCGCCCGCTGCCTGCACCCCTCCGGGCGCTGGCAGCGCTCCCCCGAGGACCCCGGCCTGGACGGCGCCCTGCTGCTGCCCCCGCTGCGCGGGGCCCTCCCCGCCGACGACCCCCGGACGCAGGCCACGCTGCGCGCGTACGTCGAGGAGCTGACCGAGGACCACTTCGCCTACCGCTTCCGGCACGGTGACCAGCCGCTGGAGGCGAGCGAGGGCGCCTTCCTGCTGTGCGGGTTCGTCACCGCGCTGGCCGAGCACCAGCAGGGGCGGGAGGTGGCCGCGTTCCGCTGGTTCGAGCGCAACCGTGCCGCCTGCGGGCCGCCCGGGCTGTACTCGGAGGAGTACGACGTCGCGCAGCGGCAGTTGCGCGGCAACCTGCCGCAGGCGTTCGTGCACGCGCTGATGCTGGAGTGCGCGGCCCGGCTGGCCGGTCCCTGGCCGGGAACGCAGCGGCCGGGCGGGGGCGGGGCTTACGGCCCGAAGGGCTGACCGGTCAGGTCCGAGGGGCCGGCCGGATCAGAGGACGGCCTCCTGCGGGGCCGTCGCCCGGTGGCGCACTCCCGAGCGGACCGCCCAGAAGAAGACGGCCAGGGCGAAGGCGGCGACCGCCAGGGAGTCGTAGGGCGCGGGCAGCCGACCCGAGCCCTTGAACGTGCCCAGCCAGGACAGCAGCGTCAGCCCCGACAGGTAGCACAGCAGCCATGCGCCGTCGCGCAGTTCGCCGGCCAGCGGCCCGTCCTCGGCGGTACGCCGCATCCCGGCGTACAGCACCACGCCGGCCAGGACGACGGGCAGCGCCAGCCGCAGGTCGTGCCAGCCCGACCAGTACACGAACTCGCTGGAGACCACGAAGCTCAGCGGGGCGATCCAGCGCAGCCCCGGCACCCACCCGGCCATGCGGGTGCCCGGGTCGGCGCGGAAGACGGCGACCGCCACCGCCGAGGCCGCATAGATCAGCAGGTACATGTCGCCCATGATGCTGACGATGCGCTGCCATCCCCCGAAGGGCAGCAGGAAGAGCACGATCACGACGAAGTTCAGGGCCAGCGCCCGGTGCGGGATGCCCGAACGGGGGTCCACCTGCATCAAGGCCCGGGGCAGCGTGCGGTTCTTGGCCAGGGCGTAGGTGTGGCGGGCGTTGAGCGCCACGCCGACGTACGCCGAGCCGCCGGGGGAGAGCACCGCGTCGGCGTAGAGCAGGCTGGAGAGCCAGTGCAGGTTGAGGATCAGGGCCAGCTGGCCGAAGGGCGACTCGAAGTCGACGCCCTTCCAGCCGTCGCCGAGGAGGGAGTCGGGCACGGTGAAGAGGAAGGCGAACTGCAGCCCCAGGTACATCACCAGCGCCAGGCCGATGCCGGTGAGCACGGAGGCCGGGATGGTGCGGCGGGGGTTGCGGGTCTCGCCCGAGAAGTCCAGGGCCGCCTGGAAGCCGTTGACCGAGTAGACGATGCCGCCGCCGGCGAGGGCGGACAGGCAGGCGGCGTAGCCGTACGGGGCGAATCCCCCGTGGTCGGTCAGGCGGCCGGAGTGCCAGCCGGAGGCGAACAGGGCGACGACCGTGATCACGGGGACGGCTATTTTGAAGACCGAGACCAGGTTGTTCAGTCGGGCGAACGTGCGCACGGCGAACCAGTTCAGGACGGTCAGCAGCAGGCTGAGGCCCACCGCCAGCGCGAGGCCCGTCGGGGTGAGCACGTGGCCGTGGTAGAGGTCGGGCAGGTAGTGGTCGGCGTACTGCATGATCGCGCTGATCTCGGCCGCGGTGCCGCCCACCGACAGCAGGACCGACCAGCCCACCAGTGTGCCGACCAGGCGGCCCGAGGCGTACAGCGGCCAGCGCACCGTGCCGCCGCCCTCGGGCCGGGAGGCACCGAGTTCGATCATCACCAGGGCGACCAGGCCGCACAGCACGCCGGCACCCACCCAGGTCAGCAGGGATGCCGGGCCCGCCGTGCGGGCGGCGTACATCGCCGCGAACAGCCAGCCGGATCCGACGATGTTGGAGAACCCGATCGCCGTGAGCGCCCAGAACCCGAGGTCCCGCCGGAGCCTTTGCTCCTGGACGGCCGCCTCCGCCGCGCCGGTCTCCGGTGCGGCCCCACGATCCGCTGCCACGATCTGTCCCCCTGCCCGAGGCGCCTCGACGACGTGCTGCTGAATGGATCACTCAACCTTAGGTGACGGATGAACAATTCCCGCCGGTCCGCCGCCGGTGAGTCGGGGCGGCTCCATGGTGCCGGTGCGCGGCGCGGGCGGGGCGTCGCCGTGTGTTTTTTCGTATGCGGACCGTCACACCGCAAAAGCAGACATTCAGGAGTTTCCCGAGGGGGTCGGAAGGTGCGCACGGTGTCGTACCGGCCGGTGGGCAAAACGACCAAAACATGGTGACGGAGTGTCCGAAACTCCTCCCCGGTGTGACTGAAATCTATCGCTCTGGCGCGAACTTGCCCCGCTGACCAGGGGCGTTGGCAGGGCATCCGACCTTGATCGACAGCTGTAGACAGGTCGGATTCGGCCGCCCTAGGATCCAGGCTGGCCCGACCGGACAAGGTCGAGGAATTGGCCGATCAGGCGCTGGTTTCAGTCGTTGGCTTTTCGATATCGGGGGAATTCCCATGCCCAGCCCCACCGTCTGGAATGTCGTGCTCGACGCAGGAGCCGACACCGACATTGTGCTCGCCGCCGATTTCCCGGTGACGGGCCGGAACGAGGGCGGGTTCGCCGAACTGGCGCCAGGACTGCACCTCGACTGCGCCCTGTGGCAGACCGTCGCCCCCGTCCGCAACCCGGAGACCGACGCCCTGGGCGAGGAGTACCTGGAGCCCTGGCTGTCGGAGGTGGCCGCCAGCGGGCGCACGGTCCGCGCGGTGCTGGGCTACTGCGCGGGCTCGGTGTTCGCGGGCGTCCTCGCACAGAAGATCGCCGAGCGCCAGGGGACCGCTCCCCTCGTGGTCGTCTTCGACCCCGAGCTCGTCGACGTGCCGACCGTCCACCTGCAGTTCGGGCGCGTCATCGGCAACATGACCACCGTCCTGACGCCCGAGGAGATCGCCGAGCTGTCCGGCACCGCCGAGCAGCTCGCCGCGAAGCCCGGCATCGCGCCCGTCGACTTCGCGGCCGGGCTCTACGCCGCCTTCCGCCCCATCGGCACCGCGGCCCTGCGCCGGGCCGGGCTGGACGAGGACTACGCCGGGGAACTGGTGGCGCTGGTCGGCTCGTTCATGTCCTACCTCGCCACCGCCGCCGGCCTCGACCCGCGCCCCGGCTGGCAGCGCGCCACCGTGATCACCTCCGCCAGCGAGCGCAGCGGCCTGAACCGCATGCGCACCACGCCGGGCATCGCCCCCGTCGAGGTGGCCGACGAACGCCGCTTCGAGGTCGAGCACCGCGACCTGCTGCGCACGCCCGCGGTCGCCGACGCGGTTGCCGCCGTGCTGGCCGGCCGTCCGGAGGCCGGCGCGTGAGCTTCGACCTGCCGGCCGGCCACGTCCGCCCGTCCCGCAAGGAGAGCACCCTCTGGCTGCTCGACGAGCTCGTCCCGGACAGCGGCGCCAACAACCTCTCGCTCGCCATCCGGGTGCACGGCCGCCTGGATGCCGCCGCCACCGCGAAGGCCGTCCAGCTGCTGGTCGAGCGCTTCGAGGTGCTGCGCACCGTCTACCACCGCGACGAGGCGGGCCTGGCCCGATCCGTCGCCCCGACGCTCGCCGTCGCCCTGGAGGAGGCGGAGCACCAGCAGGACGAGGAGGGCGAACGAGCCCTGCTCACGGCCTTCGTGGCCCGGCCCTTCACCACCGACGGCAGCCCCCTGATCCGGGCGCTGCTGCTGCACGGCCCCGCCGCGGACGTGCTGTGCCTGGCCCTGCACCACGCCGTCTCCGACGTCCAGTCGACCGCGATCCTGCAGGCCGCCTTCGTCTCCCTGTACGAGGCGGTGCTCGCCGGCGAGCACCCGGCGCCCGCCGAGGTGCCCGCCTGGCACGAGCCCGAGGCGTCCGCCGAGAGCCGCCAGTACTGGCGCGAGCAGATGGCCGGTTTCCGCTCCTCCGGTCTCGAACTGTGGTGCGAGCAGCGCGAGCAGCCGGTGACCACCCTCAAGGGCGACGAGGTCACCCACACCCTGTCGCCCGAGGCCCACGCGGTCGTGCGCCGCCTCCAGCGCGAGCTGCGGGCGCCCGAGTCCGTCGTGCTGCTCGCCGCCTACGCCGTCCTGCTCGCCGCCCACGGCGCCGGCCCCGACCTGACCGTCGGCTCGCCGGTCAACACCCGTCCCCGCGAGGCCGTCGACGCGGTCGGCTACCACAGCAACCTCGTCACCCTGCGCCTGCTCCTCGACCGGGACGCGAGCTTCCGCGACCTGGCCGCCCTGACCCGGCGGACGTTCATGGAGGCGATGGCGCACAAGGACGTGCCCACCGACGACGTCCTCGACATGGTCGAGCGCGACGGCTCCACCTGGCGCAACACCCTCTTCAAGCACGTCTTCAACTACGTGCCCTTCGCCGAGGACCAGCGCACCTTCGCCGTCGCCGGCCACGACGCCGAACTCGTCGTCGTGGAGAACGGCTACAGCCAGTTCGACCTCGAGTTCTTCGTCTCCGCCAGCCGCGAGGCGGCCACCGTGCGCGCCGTGTTCTACACGGGCGTGCTGGAGCGCTCCGACGTGGAGCTGATGGTCCGCCGCTACGACGCCCTGCTGGTCGCCGTGGGGGAGGCGGTGGACGCCCCCGTCGCCTCGCTGCCCTTCTGGTCGCCGCAGGACCACGCCGTCATCGACGCGGCCAACGCGACCGACCGCACGATCGAACACCCCTCGGTCCTGGCCGGATTCGCCCGCCGCGCCGCCGCCGACCCCGCCGCCCCCGCCGTTCGCGACGGCGAGGCCACGATGACGTACGGCACGCTGTGGTCCGCCGCCGCCGACACCGCCGCCCGGCTGAGCGCGGCCGGCGTGCAGCGTGGCGACGTCGTCGCCCTGCTGCTGCCGCGCGGGGCGGCGCTGGCCGCCTCGGTGTTCGGCACCTGGCTCGCAGGCGCCGCCTACCTGCCCCTGGACCCCAACCACCCCGCGGAGCGGCTGGCGTACCAGCTCGACGACGCGGGCGCGAAGGTCGTCATCACCGGCGCGGGCATCGAGGCCCCCGGGGCACGCACGAGCGTCCCCGCCGCCGACTGGCAGGCCGTGCCCGAGGTGCCGGTGGACACCGCCGCAGCGGCGGCGGCCGGAGCCGACGACCTCGCCTACGTGATCTACACCTCCGGCTCGACCGGCAAGCCCAAGGGCATCCCGATCCGGCATCGCAGCCTGGTCAACCACATCGTCGACTACGCCGACCGGTTCGGTGTGGCCGGCTCGCAGCGCCCCACGGGCTGGCTCAGCACCTACAGCTTCGACACCTCCTCGCTCGAGATGATGATGCCGCTGCTCCACGGCGGGCACACCGTCGTCCTGCCGGACGAGGCGCGCACCGACGGCGCCCTGCTGGCGGCCGCGGTCACCGCCCACGACATCGGCCTGCTGCAGGCGACCCCCACCACCTGGCGGCTGGTCGCCCGCGAGGCCGGCGAGGTGCTGGCCGGCCGCACGATCCTCACCGGCGGCGAGCCCCTGCCCGCCGAACTGGCCGACACGCTGCTGGCCGCCGGCGCCGAGCTGTGGAACGTCTACGGCCCCACCGAGAGCACGATCTGGGCCACCGCCGGACGCATGGGCACCGACCGCGGCGGCCGCGTGGACGTCGGCTCGCCCGTCGCCAACACGCGTATCTTCATCGCCGACCCGCACGGCAGGCCCCTGCCCGTCGGGCTGCGCGGCGAGCTGTGCGTGGCCGGCGTCGGCGTCGCCTCCGGCTACCACGGGCGGCCCGAGCTGACGCAGGAGCGCTTCGGCGAGAACGCCGCGTACGGGCGCTTCCACCGCTCCGGCGACATCGCCTGCTGGCGGCCCGACGGCCGCATCGACCTCTTCGGCCGCGTCGACCGGCAGGTCAAACTGCGCGGCAACCGCATCGAGCTCGCGGAGGTCGAGGCGGTCCTGCTCGACCACCCCGACGTCGAGGCCGCGGCCGTCGTCGTGGTCGGCGACCCGGGCGGGGACGGCTACCTGGCCGCGTTCGTCCGGGTGCCCGCTCGCCCCGAGGCCGTCGACGAGCTGTGGGACCACGCGCACCGGCAACTGCCGCGCTCCGTGGTGCCGCACCAGTTCCTCGCAGTGGACACCTTCCCCCGGACCGGCAGCGACAAGGTCGACTACCTCGCCCTCGCCGAGCAGGCGGCCCACCAGCGCGGCCCGGCCGTCGGCGGCGGCGCCACCGGCAACGGCACCGACGACGACCTCACCACCACCCTCGTCGGCCTCTTCGGCGAACTGCTGGAGCGGCCGGACCTGGACGCAGGCTCCCACTTCTTCGCCAACGGCGGACACTCGCTGCTGGCCGCCACGCTCGCCCAGCGGATCAAGGGCATCACCGGCGTGCGGCTCGCGCTGTCCGACGTCTTCGAGACGCCGACCCCCGCCGCGCTGGCCGACCGGCTGCGCCGGCTCGTGTGACGGGACCCGAAAGGCAGAAATCCCATGGAAATCCTCAAGCTGGCCGTCAGCGGCTGGTTCGCCCGGGCACTGGCGGTCGCCGCCCGGCTGGAGATAGCGGACATCCTCGACGGCGGCTCGATGTCGTCGCAGGAACTCGCCGAGCGCACCGGCAGCGACCCGGAGGTCCTGCACCGCCTGCTGCAGATGCTCACCGTGCCCGGCGTGCTGGAGCGCGACGGGGAGAAGTTCAAGCTGACCGAGGCCTACGCGCCGCTGCGCGCCGACCACCCCTTCACCCAGCGCCACTTCGCCATCCTCGCCGCCGAACTGTACGACGACGCGTTCGCCGGCCTGATGCACACCGTCAAGACCGGGAAGTCCGGCTTCCAGGAGGTCTTCGGGCAGTCGCTGTACGCCTACCTGGAGAACAACCCCGAGACGGCCGAGCTGTTCGACAAGGGCATGGTCGACCTCGCGACGCCGGTCGCCCACTGCCTGCTGCAGCAGCACGACTTCGGCGACGTCAAGAGCATCGTCGACGTCGGCGGCGGCAGCGGCGGCCTGCTGCCCGGCATCCTCGCCGCCCACCCCGGCATCCACGGCACCGTGGCCGACCGGGCCAGCGTCTGCGCCCGTGGCCCCGAGGGCCTGGGCCGGGTCACCGACGCGAGCGTCCTGGAACGCATCACCTTCGCACCCAGCGACTTCTTCGCCGAGGTGCCCGCCGGTGCCGACCGCTACCTGCTGAAGAACGTGCTGCACGACTGGACGTACGACAACTGCGTCCGCATCCTGCGCACCGTCGCCACCGCGATGGCCACCAGCGCCGAGGGCGCCCGGCTGCTCGTGGTGGAACCGCTGGTGGAGAACGACATCGACGGCTGGCGGGCCATGTTCCAGGCCGTGGCCTGCGACGAGGGCACGCTCGGCCTGGACGAGCCCGGCATGCGCCGCGCCCTCGAGGAGGCCGGGTTCACGGTGGAGTCCGTGGTCCAGCTGCCCACCGGGCACAAGGTCCTCGCGTCCGCCCTGCGTGCCGCCTGATGCTCACGCCCGTCTTCCTGTTCGCGGGCCAGGGCTCGCAGTACCACGGGATGGGCAAGTGGCTCCACGGGGCCGACCCCGTCTTCCGTGAGACCCTCGACTCCCTCGACGCCGTCGTCCGTGAGGTGCGCGGCGACTCGGTGATCGAGGCGATCCACGGCGACGGACACGGCCCCGAGCGCCCGATGACGCGCTTCGCGGTCACCCAGCCGGCGATCTTCATGGTCGAGTACGCCCTGGCGCGCATGCTCAAGGGACACGGGTTCGAGCCCGGCGCCGTGCTCGGCGCCAGCCTCGGCGAGGTCGCCGCGGCGGCCGTCGCCGGGGTCGTCGACCCCCATGCGTGCCTGCGCTCCCTGCTGCGCCAGGTCGACCTCTTCGAGGCCGAGTGCCCCCGCGGGGGCATGCTCGCCGTCCTCGCCGACGTCGGCCTGGCCCGGCGCGACCCCGTCCTGGCCCCGGCCCACGTGGCCGCGGTCAACTCGCCGGAGAACTTCGTCCTGGCCGGGCGGGCCGAGGACCTGGACCGCATCGAACGGCACCTGGTCGCCACCGGCACGCTCTGCCAGCGGCTGCCCGTGCTCTTCCCCTTCCACTCGCCGCTGATGGACCCGGTGGAAGGCGCGTTCAAGGACCTGATCGGGGACCTGGCCACCGGGCCCGCCACGATCCCGCTCATCTCCGGTACCACCGGCCGGGCCGTGCACGTACCCGACCCGGCCCACCTGTGGCAGGTGCTCAGGCAGCCGTTCGACCTGACCAAGGCCCTCGCCCCGCTGCTGGCGCGGGACGACCTGCTCTTCCTCGACCTCGGCCCCTCCGGGTCCATGGCCAACCTGGTACGGGCCGCCCTGCCGCCCGGCAGCCGGTCCAAGGTGCTGCCGCTGCTGTCCCCTTACGCCCGCGACGAGGTGCTCTACCGGGCCGTGCTCGACACCCGCCCCCTCCTCGCCGCCCCCGCACCCCGAACCGAGGTGACCCCCGTGAGCACTCCCGTGGCGACGCAGGCCCGTCCCGCCGCCGCCGGGAAGACCCTCGACGTCCACGTCTTCCCCGGACAGGGCGCCCAGGCCAAGGGCATGGGCCGGGACGTGTTCGACCGCTTCCCCGACCTCGTCGCCCGCGCCGACGCCGTGCTCGGCTACTCCGTGCGCGAGCTGTGCCTCGAAGACCCCGGCCGCAACCTGCGCGACACCCGCTACACCCAGCCCGCCCTCTACGTCGTGGAGTCCCTGACCTGGCTGGCCACCCTCGCCGAGGGCGGCCGGCTGCCGGACTACGTCCTCGGCCACAGCCTCGGCGAGTTCGCCGCGCTCTTCGCCGCCGGCGTCTTCGACTTCGAGACCGGCCTGCGCCTGGTCGCCGAGCGCGGCCGGCTCATGGGGCAGGTCGCCGGCGGCACCATGGCCGCCGCCTCGGCCGTCGACGCCGCCCTCGTCGAGCGGGTCCTGGCCGACGCCGGCCTCGACGACATCGACATCGCCAACTACAACGCCCCCACCCAGACGGTGATCGCCGGCCCCGCGGAGTCGGTGAACCGGGCTCTGCCCCTGCTGAAGGAGGCCGGCGCCCGCTGCGCGCCGCTGAACGTCAGCGCCCCCTTCCACAGCCGCTACATGGCCGCGGCCGCCGAGGAGTTCGGACGGCTGCTGGACGCCACCGACTTCGCCGCCCCGAAGATCCCGGTGATCAGCAACGTCCACGCCCGGCCGTACGAGGCGGACGAGGTGGCCGCCACCCTGCGCCGCCAGATCGCCTCCCCGGTGCGCTGGACCGACAGCGTCCGGTACCTGATGGGGCTCGGCGACTTCCGGGTGCGCGAGCTCGGCCCGGGCCAGGTCCTGACCAAACTCGTCGACCGGATCCGCACCGAGGCGATCCCGCCCGTGGCGGCACCGGCCGTCACCCCGGCTGTCGTGCCGGCCACGCCCACCGTGCGTACCCGCGCGACCGCCGAGTCGCTGGGCTCGCAGGCCTTCCGCCGGCACCACGGCGTCCGCCTGGCCTACGCCGCCGGCAGCATGCGCCGCGGCATCGGCTCGGTCGAGCTCGTCGCCCGGATGGCCCGGGCCGGCCTGCTGTCCTACTTCGGCGCCTCGGGCCTGGCCCCCGCCGAGGTGGCCGCCGCCATCGGCCGGATCCGCGAGAGCGCCGGCGCCGACGCGCCGTTCGGGGTCGGCGTCACGCACGACCCCTTCGACCCGCGCGCCGAGGACGAGCTGGTGGACGTCCTGATCCGGCACGACGTCCGGCGCGTGGAGGCCGCCACCCACGTGGAGGTCACCCCCGCCCTCGTACGCCACCGCCTGACCGGCGCCCGGGTGCTCGCCGACGGCACGGTGCACGCGCCCCGCACGATCCTGGCGAAGGTCACCCGGCCGGACGCCGCCCGGCTCTTCCTGGCGCCCCCGCCCGCCGCCCTGGTGCGGCAGCTGGTGGGCCAGGGGCTGCTGACCGAGCAGGAGGCGGCGGCCGGACAGCACGTCGCGCTGGCGGACGACGTGTGCGCGGTCGGGGACTGCGGCGACCACTCCGACCTCGGAACCCTGTGGGCGCTGCTGCCCGCGCTGCGCCGGCTGCGCGCCGAACTCGGCGGCGTCGCCGAGGCGGTGCGCATCGGCGCCGGCGGCGGCATCGGCGCCCCCGAGTCGGCCGCGGCCTGCTTCGTGCTGGGCGCCGACTTCGTCCTGACCGGCTCGGTCAACCTGTGCACGGCCGAGAGCGGGATGAGCGTCGTGGCCAAGGACCTGCTGCAGGAGACCGACGTGCACGACACCGCCCTCGCCCCCTACGGCGAGCTGTTCGAACTGGGCGGCCGGGCGCGCGTCCTGCGCAAGGGCGTCCTCTTCCACGCCCGCGCCGGCAAGCTGCACGACCTGTGGCGCAACTACGACTCCTGGGACGCGGTGCCCGCCGCGGTGCGCTCGAAGGTGGAGCGCGACTACCTCGGCGCCCCCTTCGACGAGGTCTTCGCCCGCCTCGGCCGCCGTGGCGAGGAGGCCGCGGACCCCAAGCGGCGCATGGCGCTGGTCTTCCGCTGGTACTGCGCTCAGGCGAGCACCTGGGCGATCGAGGGCACCGCCGGCCGCGTCGCCGACTACCAGGTGCCCTGCGGCCCGGCGCTCGGGGCCTGCAACCGGTGGCTGGCCGGTACGCCGCTGCACGCCTGGCGGGACCGGCACGCCGACGAGATCGCCGACCGCCTGCTGACCGAGGCCGCCGCGCTCGTCGGCCCGGCGGCCTGACATCACATCCGAGCAAGAAGCGAGGCCGACCGAATGACCGATACCTGCCCCCGGGCGCTGACCACCCTCGCGGACGAGCCGGCCAGTGAGTTCGACCTGTCCGACCCGGCGTTCATCACCGACCCGGCGGCCGGCGAGCGCTGGACCGGCGGCCCCCGGCCGGTCTGCCGCGGCAGGTTCGCCGACGGCACCGACATCTGGGTGGCCACCGCGTACGAGGACGTCAGGAAGGTGCTGGGCGAGCCCACCCTGCGCAGCCGGCCGCCGGGCGACTCCCACCGGGCGTCCATGCTCAGCCGCGGCATCCCCGAGGACATCGTCGACATGTTCGACTCGACCCTGCTGACCATGGACGGCGCCGACCACATGCGCGTACGCCGCCTGGTCACCCGGGCGCTGTCCGCCCGCCGGATGCAGGCCCTGACGCCCGCGATCACCCGCGTGGCGCACCGGCTGCTCGACGACCTCGCCGGCAAGCCCGAGCCCGACCTCATCGCCGACTACGCCCACCCGCTGGCCATCATCGTCATCTGCGAGATGCTCGGCGTCGACGAGCACTACCGCGAGCAGTGGCGCGAGTGGAGCGAGACCCTCGCCCAGGCCCTGCGCCCCAACCCCGAGCAGTTCGCCCCGGCGGTGCGCGGCATGGCCCGGATGACGAAGGAGATCATCGAGGCCCGCCAGGCCGAGCCCCGGGACGACCTGATCTCCGAACTGGTGCAGGTGCACGAGGAGGACAGCGACCGGCTCACCGACGACGAGCTGGTGGCGCTCGCCATGGTGCTCGTCCAGGCCGGCCACGAGACCGTGCGCAACCTCATCGCGCTGGGCGTGTTCACCCTGCTCCAGCACCCCGAGCAGCTCCAGCAGTTCAAGGACGACCCGTCCCTCGCCGCCAAGGCGGTCGCCGAACTCGTCCGCCACACCGCGCCCGTCAAGCACACCTTCCGGCGCTTCGCCACCGAGCCGGTCGAGATCGGCGCGGTGACGGTGCAGCCCGGCGAGGCGATCCAGGTGGTGCTGGCCGCCGCCAACCGCGACCCCGAGGAGTTCGAGCAGCCGCAGGAGCTGGACCTCACGCGCGAGCACAACCCCCACCTGGGCTTCGGCCGCGGCGCCCACTACTGCCTCGGCGCCAGCCTCGCCCTGATCGAGGGCGAGGTGGCCCTGACCGCGCTCTTCGAGCGGTTCCCCGACCTGCAGCTGGCCGTCGACCCGGCCGAGATCGCCCCGCGCTACCTGCTCGCAATGCAGCGTCTTCCCGTCCACCTCACGCCCCGGAAGGGGGAGGAATGACCCGGACCGCCCTGCCCACCACCGACGGTCTGCCGATGACCCGCGGCCGGTGCCCGTTCGACCCGGCTCCCGGGCTCACCGCGCTGCGCGAACAGGGCCCGGTGGCCCGTATGGTCTTCCCCGACGGTCACCTCGGCTGGCTGGTCACCGGCTACGAGACGGTGCGCGGGCTGCTGGCCGACGGGCGGCTGAGCTCGCGCGGCGACGCCCTGCGCTCGCCCATCCCGCTGCCCATGGCCGACGACCGCACCGAGGTCGCCCCGGGCATGTTCACGGCCATGGACCCGCCGGAGCACACCCGTTACCGGCGCAAGGTGGCCGCCTGGTTCTCCGCGCGCCGCACCCGCACCCTCGAACCCCTGCTGACCGCGCTCGCCGAGCGGCACCTGGACGCCATGACGGCCAAGGCCGCCGGTGGAGAGCCCGTCGACCTGCTGACGGAGTTCGCCGAGCCCATGGCCGCGTCCGCGATCTGCGAACTGCTGGGCGTACCCGTGGCCGAGCGCGAGCACTTCGCCGACTGCGTCAAGAGCCTGTTCTCCGTGCACTCCAGCGCCGAGGACGCCATCGGCGGCTGGCAGACCATCGGCGGGCTGCTGCACGGCCTGATCCGGGCCAAGAAGGCCGAGCCCACCGACGACCTGCTGGGCACCCTGGTGGCCGAGGGCGACCTCGACGACGCCGAACTCGTCACCGTGGGCACCGTCCTGCTGATCGCCGGCTACGACACCAGCGCGAACATGATCACGCTGGGCACGTTCGCCCTGCTGCAGCACCCCGAGCAGCTTGCCGCGCTCGTCGCCGACCCCGCCCTCGCGCCGAACGCCGTCGAGGAGCTCCTGCGCTACCTGACCATCGTGCACGCGGGCTCCATCCGCGCGGCCGGCGAGGACATGGAGATCGCCGGGCACCGGGTCGCGGCCGGCGACGCGATCTCGCTCTCCCTCGCCGCGGCCAACCGCGACCCCGCCCTGTGCGCCGACCCCGACCGGCTCGACATCACGCGCGAGCCCGTGGCCCACCTGGCCTTCGGACACGGCATCCACCAGTGCGTGGGCCAGCAACTGGCCCGGCTGGAGCTGCGGATCGCCTTCGAGACCCTGCTGCGCCGGCTGCCCGGGCTGCGCCTGGCCGTCCCGGCCGACGAGATCCGCACCCGCGCGGAAATGATCATCTACGGCGTGCACGAGCTGCCGGTGACCTGGTGAACGGAGAGAGCGTGCTGTACCGAGAGATGTTCAAGTCCAAGATCCACCGGGCCAGGGTGACCCAGGCGGACCTGCACTACGTGGGGTCCGTCACCATCGACGCCACCTTGATGGCCGCCGCCGACCTGCTGCCCGGCGAGAAGGTCGACATCGTCGACATCGACAACGGCGCCCGGCTGAGCACCTATGTCATCGAGGGGGAGGCCGGCAGCGGGATCATCGGCATCAACGGCGCCGCCGCCCGCCTCATCAGCCCCGGCGACCTCGTCATCATCATCTCCTACGCCTCGATGAGCGACGAGCACGCACGCTCCTTCGAGCCCAGCGTGGTGTTCGTCGACGCGGACAACCGGCCCGTGCAGGTCGGCTCCGACCCCGCCGACGTGCCCGACGGCTTCGGCCTGCGCCGCGGCGACACCGTCGACGCCTGACCCGCCCCACCCCGTCGATCGTGGAGTAACGCCTTGAGTGCCACCCCTGACGTCATGACCGCCTTCACCAGCGGTCTCGCCGACATCAACCTCACCGAGTCCGCAGCTCCCCGCAGCGGGGAGAAGGCCGCCGGCATGAAGTCCGCCAGCGCCACCATCTACGACATGGCCGCCACCCTCTCCGGCAAGGGCGACCTGTGGAACTGGGGCATGTACGACCGCGACATCGCCGAGGAGATCCGGGCCCGCGTGCCCGGCTTCGGCGAGCCCTGGACCGACGGCTTCAGCGAGCAGCTGTACTTCCTCGCCCTGCGCGACCTGCCGATCGACCTCGACGACTACGCCGGCCGTACCGTCCTGGAGGTCGGCTGCGGCATGGGCGAGGGCCTGAACTTCCTGTCCAGGATCGTCCCCGGGGCCCAGCTGACCGGCCTCGACCTCTCGCCCAAGGCCGTCGCGCGGGCGAGCGCCACCCTGGCGCGCGGCGAGAGCCTGCGCTTCGTCCACGGCGACGCGGAGGACCTGCCGTTCGAGGACGGCTCGGTCGACGTGCTCGTCAACATCGAGAGCTCGCACACCTACCCCGACCTCGGCAAGTTCCTGCGCGAGGCCGCGCGCGTACTGCGCCCCGGCGGTCACCTCAGCCACATCGACGTCTTCACCCGGCAGCGCACCGCCACCATGCGGCAGGCCGCCGAGGAGACCGAGGGCCTGGAGTGGGTCGCCGACAACGACATCTCCGACCGGGTCCGCGCGGCGGTGCGCCGCCGGATGGCGCAGGGCAGCCACTTCCGCACCATGCTGGGCAAGCAGCGGATGAATCCGTTGATGCGGCAGGTCGTCGCGCACAGCCAGATCCTGATGTTCGGCGGCATGTTCGCCGGCTACCAGCCGCCGTCCACCATCAAGGTGCTCAGCAAGCTGGGCATCGTGCCGTGGATGAGCGGCCTGCCGATGGAGAGCTACCGCCACCAGATCGCGGTCCGCCGGTGAACGGCCCGGACACCGGGGCGGGGAGCCCACGGCTCTTCGCCGTCGCCGCCGACTCCGAGGAGCTCCTCACCGCCCTGCTGTACGCGCACCTGGACCGCATCCGCGCCGGGCGGTCGCTGCCGTCGCTCGCCCGGTACTGCCACGACGCCGCCACCGGCACGGCCGGCACGCACCGCGTCGCCTTCGCCGTCGCCTCCTACGCGGAGCTGGCGCAGCAGCTGCAGGCGGTGTGCGCGGGGGAGAGCGAGCGCGTTCCCGCGGAGGTCGCGGCCCGCCGGCCCCGCCTGGTGTTCGTCTTCGCCGGGCAGGGCGCGCAGTGGTACGGCATGGGCAGGGAACTCCTGGCCGCCGAGCCGGTGTTCCGGCAGACCCTGCACCAGTGCGACGCGTTCGTACGCGAGTTCGCCCGCTTCTCCGCCGTCGAGCAGCTGGGGCTGCCCGAGGAGACGGCCCGGCTCGGCGAACTCGACGTCCTGCAGCCGACGATGGTGTCCCTGCAGATCGCCCTCACGGCCCTGTGGCGCAGCTGGGGCGTGACGCCGGACGCGGTGGTCGGCCACAGCATGGGCGAGATCGCCGCCGCGCACACCGCCGGCGCGCTGACCCTGCGCGACGCCATGATGATCGCCTGCCGGCGCAGTGCACTGCTGCGCCGGATCGCCGGCAAGGGGGCGCTCGCCGTCACCGAACTCCCGCCCGCCGAGGCCCGCGCGGTGGCCGAGGCCAGCGGCGGCACGATCAGCGTGGCCGGGGAGAACAGCCCCCGCTCCACCGTGCTCGCCGGGGACGCGCGCTCGCTCGCCGAGCTCGTCGGCGAACTGGAGCGGCGGGACGTCTACTGCCGGGTCATCAAGGGAACGGTCGCCTCGCACAGCCACTACGTCGAGGAACTGCGCGAGGACCTGCGCACCGCCCTGCAGTCCCTGCACCCGACCGCCACCGACGTGCCGATGTACTCGACGGTGACGGCCGAGCCGGTGCCGGGCACCGGGCTGGGACCCGCGTACTGGATGCGCAACCTGCGCGAGCCCGTACGGCTCGCCGCCGCGACGCAGAACCTGGCCGCCGCGGGCCACGAGGTGTTCGTCGAGGTCAGCGCCCATCCCGTGCTGCTCAGCCCGCTGCGGCAGACCCTCGAGCACGGCGAGCGGCCGGGGTGGCTGCTGCCCTCCGGCCGGCGCCGGGAGGAGCACCGCTCGATGCTGTCCTCGCTCGGCGCGCTGTACGCCTGCGGCCGCGAGCCGGACTGGGCCGTCCTGTACCCGGGCGGTCCCGCCGCCTCGCTGACGCCGTACCAGGCCGCGGTGATCGAGGCCGCACGCCGGCCCAGACCGGTGCCCACCGCCGCACTGGCGTGACAGACCTGAGGCCCCGCGTCCGGCACGGACGCGGGGCCTCAGGGCGTACAGGGCTCGTGAAACGTCAGCGGCCCTTGCGCTTGATCTTGATGCTGGCCATGTCCGTCGACACCGAGCGCAGGTCGCGGCAGCCCGCCCCCAGGCCCCGGACGGCGGCCGTGGCCAGCTCCTCGGCCCTCGCGTGCACGACGGCCTCGGTGTCCTCCTCCTCGGCGGGGACCAGCACGCGGAAGGTGAACCCGCGCAGATGCCGCTCGTAGGTGACGGTGCCCTCCTCGGTGAACCGGGCGCTGAACACGTCGTGCTCGCCGGCCTTCGCCACCAGCGCGGCGCGCCGGGCGTCGTCGAGGTCCGCGAACCGGCCCTGCGTGAGGACCTGATAGGTGGTGCTGCTCATAACGCTCGCTCTCCCTATGTACTTCGTCAGCGCCCCGCAGGGGCGCGGGGAACTGCGCGACAAGCCACGACGTGCCCGCACCCTGGAGTGGCGCGTCGACTGCGGGCCGACGGTGGTCGATCGCGCAGTTCCCCGCACCCCTACGGGGCGCGCCTAGACCGCCGCCTCCTGCTTGCGCACCCGGTGGTGCGGCAGCAGGAACAGCAGACCGGTCACCGGTATCAGGCCGGCGGCCGTCCAGTACAGCGTCTCGCTGTACGTGGTCTGGAACGTCCGCCCGCGGATGTCGCCGAGCGCACCCGTGATCGCCTCCCGGCCGCCGGCGTCCGCGCCGTCGAGGAGCACGGTGCAGCTGCGCGGCACCTTGGCCAGGTCGTCCTGGCCGAGCGAGTCGGTCGCACACGTCCGTACGGCCGTCACGTGCTGCGGTGCCACCGCGCGGTGCTCGGGCAGCGCCCGGTCGGCCTGCGGGCCGGCGTTGGCGCCCAGGGCGGAGAAGAAGACGCCGCCGATGATCGCCACGCCGAGGGCGGCACCGAGCTGCCCGGTCGCGTTGATGATGCCGGACGCGGCACCGGCCTCCTGCGGGGTGACCTCCCGCAGCACCAGCGCGGTCAGCGGGGGCATGAGCAGGCCCATGCCCGAGCCGAGCAGGATCATGGACGGGACGGCGTGCCAGGAGGTGATGTCGGCTCCCGCACGGTCGGCCGCCCAGGCGTACGAGGCGATGCCCGCCAGCATCATCAGCGCACCCGCCAGCAGGCAGTACCGTCCGTAGCGCGGGGAGAGCCGGCGCACGGCGAAGCTGCCGACGAGCGGGACGCACACCGAGAACGGCACGGCGGTCAGACCGGTGTGCAGGGCCGACCAGCCCAGGCCGCCCTGCAGGTAGAGCGTCCAGCTGAGGAAGAAACCCGCGGGCACGGCGCTGAAGAGCAGCTGCACGCCGATGCCCGCCCCGAACGCGCGGACCTTGAACAGCGACAGCGTCACCAGCGGCGAGCCGTCCTTGCGGGTCTTGTGGCGCTCGTAGAGAACGAACGCCACCCCGACGGGAGCCGCTGCCACGAGCGAGACGATGCTCCAGGCGGGCCAGCCGAGCTCCCGGCCCAGCGTCAGGGGCAGCATCAGCAGCAGCAACCCGCCGATCGCCAGCAGCATGCCGACGATGTCCAGCCGCTTGGCGTGCGGGGAGTTCGACTCGCGCATCCACCGCCAGGCGCCCACCAGGGCCGCGACGCCGACCGGGAGGTTGACCACGAAGATGCTGCGCCAGCCGAGGTCGAGGGGGCTCCAGTCGACCAGGGCGCCGCCGATGACCGGGCCGCAGACGATGGCCAGGCCGATCATGCTGGCGTACAGGCTGACGACGCGCCCCACCTCCTGCGGCGCGAAGGTGACGTGGATGAGCGCCAGTACCTGGGGCACCATGACGGCCGCGGCCAGGCCCTGCAGCACCCGGGAGGCGACGAGCATCTCGGTGCTCTGTGCCGCGGCGCACAGTGCGGAGGCGACGACGAAGCCGGCGACGCCGGTGAGGAACATCCGCTTGCGGCCGAAGATGTCGCCGAGCCGGCCGCCGGTGATCAGTAACACGGCGAAGCTCAGCGTGTAACCGGCGGTCATCGCCTGGACGGCGACCGCGGAGGCCCCCAGGTCGCGTTGGATGGCGGGGATCGCCACGGTGATGATGTTGGCGTCCAGCAGGTCCATGAAGGTGGCGACCAGCAGGACGGCGAGGGCGAGCCAGCGTTTGGGGTCCGGCTCGGGCGCTTCGGGGGTGACGGGTGGTCCGGCGGTGGCCGGCTGCTCCGCCTGTCCTGCCTTGCTCATGGGTTCCTCTCCACGGTGTCGGGTGCACGGGACTCGGTGGTGCGTGCGAGCGCGGTCCAGGACTTCATCAGGAGTTCCACCACGTCCACGACCGTGTCGGTGGTGCTGTCGGCGGGCGAGAGCGCGCGCTGGACGGACAGGCCGTCGTCGAGGGCGTGCACGACCAGGGCGAGCAGTGCGACGGGCGCCGGGGGAGTGACGCCGCGTGCGGCGAAGCCCTGCTCCAGCGCGCCCGCGATGGCCGCCCGGGAGCGGCGTTCGCGGTCCGCGAGCAGGGGCAGCAGTTCGGGGTCCCGCAGGCCGTACAGCCACAGTTCGGTGCGCAGGGCGAGCCAGCTGGTGAGATTGCCGTCCCGCCGGCGGTGCCAGGAGCGCAGGTGCTCGATCATCTCGTCGAACGTCCCGGCGCTGCTGGTCATCTCCTGGATCTCCGCCAGCTCGCGCTGGGAGCGCTGTTCGAGCAGGGCCAGGACGAGCTCGTGCTTGCCGTCGAAGTTGCCGTAGAACGCGCCGCGCGTGTAGCCGGCGTTCTCCACGATCTGCTCGACGGACGTTCCGCTGACCCCCTGCTCGGCGAAGAGCTCGGCCGCCGACCGCAGGAGCTGTTCCCGGGTGAGTTCCCGGCTCTGCTGCCGGGTGAGCCGCCTGGTGATGGCGATCGCCTCCTTCAAGGACCGTTCGGATACAGGACTGTATCCCAATACAGATCTGTATCCGGCCCGCATCCGACGGCTGCCTGACGGTCAATCAAAAGGGCAGGCAAAAAGAGCCGGTCACCCCGCCGGAGGGCGGGGTGACCGGCTCGTGGCGAGGGTGCCTCAGCGGCCTGCGGCCGGGACCACGACGGCAGTTGCGACGTATCGGATGCCGTTGCGGACGGCCGTGCACCAGCGGCCGGTGAAGGTGTCGATTTGCCGGCCGCCGACCACCGGACCGGGCACCTTCAGCTCACAACGCAAGGTGCCCTGCTCGGGATCGGGGGTGATGACGCAGTCCCCGAAATCCAGCCAGCGGCCGGTCAGCGGGAACCATGTCTTGTATGTGCTCTCCTTGGCGCTGAAAAGCAGCCGGTCCCACGCCACGTCCGGATGTGAGGCGGTGAGCCGGTCCAGGATGCGCCGTTCCTCGGGCAGCGCCACCAGCTTCTCCACACCCGCGGGCAGCGGGGCGTGCGGCTCGGCGTCGATCCCGACCGAGGCCACCCGGGTCCTTCGGGCGACCGCCGCCGCACGGTAGCCGTCACAGTGGGTCATGCTGCCCACGACGCCGTCGGGCCAGATGGGAGCGCCTTTGGGGCCCGGCAGGATCGGGCTCGGGGTCACCCCCAGCTCCGCCAGCGCGGAGCGGGCGCACAGCCGGACGGTGGTGAACTCCCGTACCCGCTTGTCCACCGCGCGCGCCACCACGGCGGCCTCCTGCGGATGCAGGTGGACGCCCGGGGGATCGGAGAACAGTTCCACGGTGACAATATCCGGCAACAGCCCTCTGAGCAGGTCGGTTCCGGCGGGGAAGGGGGCCGTGGCCGCGTGTGATGTCCGTATCGGACCGTTTGGGCAGCAATCCGTCTGCTGATTCCCCGTCATGAACGGAAGCGTACCTTGCAGAAGCGTTCATGATCGGCCAAGATGCGTGCTGTCGACGCGTGATTTCCAGCCTGGGCAGGGGAGGTTGGACCCGCACGCCGAAACCCGAACTTCCGGGCCCTGCCGCCACGGCTGACCGCCGCACCGCCAAGGGCCCCCACAGGGCAATGCATCGCACGTGGGGGATGTGATGATTCAGCACTGCCGCAGGCCAGGGCTCTCTCGGGACCGGGGCTCCTGCACGTTCACGCCGGGCCTCCGGCTCATGTCCGCGACCGTATGCTGACCCGCCCGGTCGTCCTGGGTCTGCCCGCCCTGTCCATCGGCGGTCTGTCCGAGAACTGGCTGTTGCGCGAAGCCGGCGACATCCACTGGGCGCTCATCGGGGAGCATTTCGGACTGCCCGTCGCACAGCTCACCGACGCCGACGGCGTCCGGCTGCTGCCCGCCTTCGTCCGCGCCGCCGTCACCGCCGGCGACTCCCTGAAATCCTTCGCCGAGCACGACGAGGGCGAACTGAGCGGCACCCTGAGCCGCCTCGACGAGCACACCTTCGTCGGCGACATCCGTTTCGCCACGGCGACCGCACACGTCGACGTCCGGCTGCTGACCTCCTTCGTCCGCCGGGGCACCGGCAACTGGCTGGTCCCCGCGACGCCGCGGCACCCGGGCGGCACCGCGGCCGCCGAGCCGGACGCCGGCCACCTGCGCTTCCACGAGGAGTTCCTCGCCCAGCGGTCGCTCGCCCCCGAGGGCGCGGGCCTGTACAGCGACACCTACGAACTCAACCCGTTCGCGGACGTGAACGCCGCCGGCCTGCTGTACTTCGCGTCGTACCCGCACATCAACGACCGCGGCGAGCGCAAGTTCGCGCAGTCGCGCGTGCCCGGCGCGGAATGGGCCACCGGGGCCGCGACCCTCTCCCGCGACATCGTCTACCTCGGCAACTGCGGCCTCGACGAGGCGGTGCGCTACCGCCTGGACGACTGCCGGCCCGCAGGGGACGACCGCATCGTCCTGACGTCGTCGTTACTGCGCGAGCGCGACGGCAGGCCGCTCGCCCGCATACGGACCGTCAAGGCCCTCACCGGCCCCGGCGACTACGCGCCGCTGTGGAACGGGAGCACGGCCGTGGCCGCGCCCTGCCCCCAGGCGCCCCGCGGGACGGCGCCCGTGCCCGACGACGTCGAAGCCCTGCTCCTGCCGGTGATGGAGCGTGTGCTGGAGCAACCGGCCGGTTCGCTGACCGTCGACGACGACCTGCGACCGCACGGGCTCGACAGCCTCGCGCTGTCGGAGGCCGCCGTCCGGGCCGCCGACGAGGCCGGGCTGGAGATCGACCCCAGCACCATGTTCCAGGCCTTCACCGTCGCCGCCATGGCCCGGGTGCTGCGCGGCGAACGCCCCGCACCGGCCCCCGCCCCCCTCCCGGCCGCACCCGCCTCCGGCGCCGGCGCACCGATCGCCGTCATCGGCATGGCCGGCCGCTTCCCCGGCGCGCCCAGCGTGCCCGAGCTGTGGGAACTGCTGGGCCGCGACGAGGACGCCGTCCGCGACATCCCCGCCGACCGCTGGGACGCCACCGCGCACCCCGGCCTCATCGGCCGGGCCGCCCTGCTCGACGACATCCGCCGCTTCGACCACGAGTTCTTCTCCATCAGCCCCCGCGAGGCCGCCCTCATGGACCCCCAGCAGCGGCTGCTGCTGGAGGTCGCCTGGGCGACCGCCGAGGACGCCGGAGTGGACCCCGCAGCCCTCGCCGGCACCCGTACCGGCGTCTACGCGGGCGTATGCCACTCCGACTACGCCGCCGTCCTCGCCGAACACGCCGGCCACGACGAGCCCCACCTCAGCGTCGCCGTCTCCCCCTCCCTCGTCGCCAACCGCGTCTCCTACGCCCTCGGACTGCGCGGACCGAGCGTCGCCGTCGACACCCTGTGCTCCTCCTCCCTGGTGGCCGTCGCCCAGGCCGTCGCCGCCCTGCGCGCCGGCGAGTGCGACCAGGCCTTCGCCGGCGGCGTCAACGTCCTCGCCGACCCCGCCCGGCAGCGCGCCTACCAGCGCACCGGCGTCCTCAGCCCGCGCGGCCGCTGCCACACCTTCGACGACGACGCCGACGGCTACGTCCGCGGCGAGGGCGTGGCCGCGCTGCTGCTCAAGCCCCTCGACCGTGCCCTCGCCGACGGCGACCGCGTCCACGCCGTGATCCGCGGCGCCGCCGTCAACCACGGCGGCCAGGCGCAGTCCTTCACCGCACCCAACCCCGACGCGCAGGCCGACCTGCTCGTGACCGCCTACAACGAGGCCGGCGTCGACCCCGCGACCATCGGCTACCTCGAGGCCCACGGCACCGGCACCCGGCTCGGCGACCCCGTCGAGATCTCCGGCATGGTCGCCGCGTTCGAGCGGCTCTACGACCAGTGGGGCCACCCGCGCCCCGCCGCACCCCACTGCGGCGTCGGCTCCGTCAAGACCAGCATCGGGCACCTGGAATCGGCCGCGGGCGTCGCCGGCATGATCAAGGTGATCCTGGCCATGCGCCACCGGACCCTGCCCGCCAGCCGCAACGTCCGCCGGCCCAACCGCATGATCAAGACCGAGGGCACGCCCCTGCGCCTGCAACTCTCCCGCGAGACATGGCAGGCCCCCGCCGGCGGCGCCCCGCGCCGCGCCGGCGTCAGCTCCTTCGGCATGGGCGGCACCAACGCCCACGTCGTCCTGGAGGAGGCCCCCATCACGCCGGCCGCAGCCGACACCGGCGCCCCGGTGGTCGTGCCCGTCTCCGCCCGCACCCCGCAGGCCCTGCGGCAGGCCGTGGCCGCCCTGCTGGACGTCGTCCGCTCCACCGACGCCCCACCGCTCGCCTCGATCGCCCGGACCATGCGGACCGGCCGCGCGAACCTGCCCTGCCGCATCGCCGTCGAAGCCGCCGACCTCGGCGAACTCGCCGCCGGACTCGCCGCGGTGCTCGACGGAACCGCACCGCGGACCGACATCGACCCCGACAGCCACCCCGTGCCCGACGCCCCGCCCGTGTCGCTGCCCACCTACCCCTTCGCCCGCAACCAGCACTGGGCCGCGCCCGTGCCCGGCGCCGCGCTCCTCACCACCACCTGGCAGGACGCGCCCGCACCCGGCACCACCCACGACGGCCGGCTCCTGGTCGTCACCACCGACCCGCATCTCGCCCGCACCGTGCTCGGCGAACGCGCCGTCGCCCACGCACCCGGCGACCCGCTGCCCGACCTGCACGGACTCACCGGCATCGTCGACCTGGTCGACTGGACCGCACCCGGCACCCTGGTCGCCGAACGCGTCCTCCTGCTGCAGCAGGTGCTCGCCGCCGTCCCCCGCACCGGGCTGCGATGCGTGCACGTCAGCGGTGCCCGGCGCTCCGAAGTCGCCGGCTTCTACCGCTCCCTGTCCGGCGAGTTCACCACCGTCCACGGGCGCACCGTCCGCGTCGACGGCGGCACCGCCGACCTCGCCGCCGCCGTCCGCGCCGAGACCGCGGCGACCGACCGCGAGACCGAGATCCGCTACGAGGGCCCCCGGCGCCACCGCCCCGTGGCCGCCTTCGCCCCCGCACCGGCCGGCGACGACCTCCTCGCCGGCATCGACCGGGGCGCCGTCCTCATCACCGGCGGCCTCGGCGGCATCGGCCTGCGCCTGGCCGCCCACCTCGCCGACCGCGGCGCCCGGCACATCGTGCTCGTCGGCCGCTCCCGCATGCCCGTACGCAACCAGTGGGCCGCCCTCGCCACCGACCCCGCGACCGACCCCGCCCTGCGCGAACGCCTCACCGCCCTGCTCGCCCTCGTCGAACGCGGCGTCACGCTCACCGTGCGCACCGACGCGCTCGACGACGTCACCTCCCTGCGCCGGCTCATCGGCCGGGTCAGGAAGCAGGCCGGCGGCCTCCACGCCGTCTTCCACTGCGCCGGCGTGATGGACCGCCCCACCTCCTTCCTCTCCCGCACCCCCGACGACATCGCCCAGGTGCTGCGGCCCAAGACCGACGGCCTGCGCGTACTGTGGTCCGCCTTCGGTCAGCAACCGCCGCGCCTCATGGTGCTGTTCTCCTCGGTGGCCGCCGCCGCACCGCGCCTCGGCGCGGGCTACCTCGACTACGCGGCCGCCAACACTGTCCTCGACGACTTCGCCACCGACCACGGCGACGCACCTGGCTGCACCGTGCGCTCCCTGCGCTGGCCGCTGTGGCGCGGCGTGGGCATGGGCACCGACCGCACCAGCGCCGCCGCCGCCCTCGGCATCCCGGACCTGACCCCGGACGACGCCCTGGAACTCCTCGACCTCGCCCTGCGCACGCCCGGCGAACCGGTGTTGCTGCCGTGCCGCGTGGAGCGGTCGGCGGTGGCGACGGACGAGCTGTACCTGGCGCCGGGATGCCCGGCACCGGCCGCCGCGGCCGGCGGCGCCGGCCCCCTTGCGCCGGGCGGCGCGTCTGCCGACCACGTGCTGCCGGCGCTGTCCGCCGGCGGCCACGCCGGCCCGGCGCAGCCGGTGGCATCCGCCGGTGCCGGCCACTCGGTGGCGCCGGCCGCCGCGTCCGGCGGGGCCGGTCACCCTGTGCAGGGCGTCGAGTCGGGCGACTCGGTGCAGTCCTTTGCGCCCGTCGGCGCCGGGCAGTTCACCTCGGGCGTCGCGCCCGTCGACTCGTCGTGGTCCGTCCCGTCCACCGGCGGCGGCCACGCCGTGCCGTCCCCCGGTGAGGGACACCCCGCCCCGGCCGTGGCCGCGGCCGTCGGATTCGACCGGCTGGTTGCCGTCGTCGCCCGTACGACCAGGGTCGACGCGGCCCTGCTGGGCCCCGACACCGTGCTCGGTGACGTCGGTGTGGACTCGCTGCTGATGGCCGAACTCGTCCGGGAGCTGGAGGTCGAGCTCGGGCATCCGGTCGACCCGAGCCTGCTCCAGGACCACCCGACCCTGGCCGGTCTCGCCGCCGCCCTCGGCGCCTCGGCGCCGGGGCTCGCTGCCCCGGCCCCCGACCTCACCGCGGCCCTCGGCGCGTCCGCCACCAACCCGGCTCCCGGGCCGGGCACCCCGGCCGCCGGGCCGGATGCCGCGCCCGCCACCGCTCCGGTTACGGCCCCCGGGGCCGTCGCGGCCCCCCGGCCGACCGGGCCCGCCGCAGCCCCCGCGCAAGCGCTCGCCGCGTCCGGTGGGAAGCCCGTGCCCATCGCCGTCATCGGCATGGGGTGCCGTCTGCCCGGTGCCGCCGATCCCGCCGCGTTGTGGGAGGTGTTGCTGGCAGGGCGTGACGTGGTCACCGAGGTGCCTGCCGATCGTTGGGACGTCGGGGCTCTCTACAGCCCCGACGACGCGCCCGGCCGCAGCCGCAGCCGGTGGGGCGGGTTCCTGGAGGACGCGGCCCTGTTCGACCCGGAGTTCTTCGGTTTCGACGACGAGGGCGCACGTCACCTCGACCCGCTGGCGCGCAAGGCGCTGGAGGTCTCCGTCGAGTGCCTGCGCGACGCCGGGTACCGCGAGGACGAGCTGCGCGGTCGCCCGGTGGGTGTCTTCGTCGGTACGCGCACGGGCAACCACCGCGCGCACCTGCAGCCGCCCACGCGCGCGTACATCGCCGGTGTCAACCAGAACTTCGTCGCCGCGCACATCTCGCACTTCCTCGACCTCACCGGTCCCAATCTCGTCGTCGACAGCGCCTGTTCCTCGTCGCTGGTGAGCATTCACCTCGCGGCGCAGAGCCTGGCGACGGGCGAGTCGGCCATGGCGCTGGCCGGGGGAGTGGACCTGCTGTTCGACGAGGAGCCCTACCTCATGCTCAGCGCCGGCAAGGCGCTGTCGCCCAGCGGCCGGTGCCGTACCTTCGACGAGGCCGCCGACGGTCTCGTCCCCGGCGAGGGTGCCGGGATGGTGCTGCTCAAGCGGCTGGAGGATGCCCTGCGCGACGGCGACCGCGTCCTGGCCGTCGTCGAGGCGTCCGGCGTCAACAACGACGGCCGGACCATGGGGCACACCACGCCCAGCGGCGCCGCCCAGCGTGCCCTGGTCGCGGGGACGCTCGCCCGCGGCGGGATCGACGCGCGGTCCATCGGGTACGTCGAGGCGCACGGCACCGGCACGATGATCGGCGACCCGATCGAGCTGCAGGCCCTGACGGCCGTCCACCGCACGTACACGGACGACCGGGGCTACTGCGGCATCGGCAGTGTCAAGAGCACGATGGGACACCTGTTGAGCGCGGCCGGCGTGGCCGGGTTCATCAAGGCCGTGCAGATGCTGCGGCACGGCCGGCTCGTGCCCACCCTGCACTGCCGGCGCCCGAACCCGCGCTTCGCGTTCGAGGAGTCGCCGTTCTTCCCGGTCACGCAGGTCGCGGACCTGCCGGCCGGCAGCCGGGTGGCCGTCAGCGCCTTCGGCTTCGGCGGCACCAACGCCCATGTCGTCCTCGGGCCCGGCACGCCGGGCGAGCCGGGCAGGGCGCCGCTGGATCCGCCCGTCTACCGCCGCAGACGGTTCTGGCGCCTGCCCGCCGCGCCCGGCCCCGACGCGGCACCGCCGGTCCGTTCGGCCCGGCTCGACCTGAGTTTCACCTGACCTTCGCCTGACTCCAGCCTCCAGCTTCACCCCCGACCCGGTGCGCCCGGGCCGCTTCACGCTCCGTCGCATCGCCGATCACCGGGAGAGAACACGTGGACCGTCGGTCCGTTCGATGTGCCCTACACCTGAAACGGGACAACCCGATCGTCGACGACCACCGGGTGCACGGTGTGCGCACCCTGCCCGGGGTCACCTTCCTCGACATCGTCCACCGGCTGCTCGCCGCGCGCGACGTCCCGCTGGACCGCACCGGGCTGAGCGACGTGCTGTTCGTCGAGCCGGTGGTCACCACCGAGTCCTTCGACCGCGAACTGACCGTCGAGCTGGTGCCCGACGGTCCGGTCTTCCGGGTGACGGCGACCAGCCGCCGCATGCAGGACGGCGTCCCCGCCGACGACGCGGTGACCACCCACCTGCAGGCGACCCTGCGCACCGACCTGCCCCCGCTCACCGGCACGCTGGAGCCCGCACCCGCCGGCGGTACCGCGGCCGACGTCGCCGCGGTGTACGCGACGGGGCGGTCGGCCGGCATCGAGCACCGGGCGTTCATGCGGTGCCTGGGCACCCTGCGGGCGACCGCGGACCGGGTACGCGCCGAGATCGCGCTCGGCGACGAGGCCCGGGCCACGGTGGCGGACTTCCTCCTGCACCCCGCCCTGCTCGACGGTTCGACCATGCAGTCGTACGCGCTCGCCTTCGACGGCGCGGACGCGGACGGGCGCCCGCTCATCCCCCTGCACATCGCCGCCTTCCGCGCGGCCCGCCCGCTCGGCGATGCCTGCACCGTCGACCTGCGCCTGAAGAGGGCCGGGGACGGCGCGGCCCGGGACGTCGTCAAGGCGGACATCGACCTGTACGACCGCTCGGGCGCGCTCGCCGCGCAGTTCACCGGGCTGACCTTCAAGCGGGTCCGCTCCGCCGCGTCGATCACCCGGCTCACGACGGCCACGACCACGCCGTCCGCCGCACTTCCCGTTACCGCGCCACCGGCCGCCGTACCACCGGCCGTCACGCTTCCGGCCGCCACCAGCGGCGAACCGGGCGACCTGCGGACGGAGATCGTCGACCTGGTCCGCGGGACCGTAGGCGACCCCGGGCTCGTCGTGGACACCGACCGCGGCTTCTACGACCTGGGGCTGGAGTCCACCCAGCTCCTGGCGCTGGTACGCGCTCTGGAGGAACGTTTCGACGTCCCGCTCTACCCCACCCTGCTGTTCGAGTACCCGACGGTCGACGCCGTCGCGGACCACCTCGCCGGACTGCTGCCCGACGACTGGCACACCCGCACCCCCGCCACCCCGGCCCCCGACGCACCGCAGACGGATGCCCCCGCACGCACCGGCTGTCTGACCGGCGTGTGGCAGGAGGCCCCCAGGCCTGCCGGGCGCGCCCCCGAACCACTGCTCGTGATCGGCGACCTGACGGTCCGCCCGGACCAGATCACCGTCCGGCGCGGCCCGGCCTTCCGCCGCATCGCCGCCGACGCCTACGAACTGCGCCCCGCCGAGACCGCGGACCTGCAGCTGCTGCTCGCCGACCTCGGCACCCGGCCCGGCGCGATCCTGCACGTGGCCGAGGACGGCGGCGCCGACCTCCCCACCGCCGTGCGGTCGGCCTGCGGCGAGGTGCTCGCCCTGGCCCAGGTCCTCGCGACCGGTCCGGCCCCGGTCGTGCACGTGGGACCGGCGCCGGTGGCCGCCGCGGTGGCCGGCCTCGCCCGTACCGTGCGCCTGGAACAGCCGAGCCTGGCGATCACCGCCGTCGCGTGCGACGGCCCCGCCGAAACGGACGCGCTGCTGGCGGAGTTCGGTGACCTCTCCGAGCCCTGGGTGCGGCACACCCCCGGGCGCCGGTACGTCCGTCGCTACCGTGACGCCGAGCCCGTGCCCGGGGCCGCGTCCGCGCTGCGCCCCGGCGGCGTCTACCTGATCACCGGCGGGGCGGGCGGCATCGGCCGGGAGCTCGCCGCTCGGATCACCGAGCGCGGCGCCACCGCCGTCCTGGCCGGACGCAGCCCGCAGCCGCAGCCGGTGACCGGGCACTACGTGCGGGCCGACGTCACCGTCGCCTCCGAGGTGGCGGCCCTGGTCTCCGGCGTCCTGGAGCGGTTCGGCCGGCTCGACGGCGTCGTCCACGCGGCCGGGGTGCTGCGCGACGGCCTGTTCACCGCCAAGTCGGCCGCGGACCTCGCGGCCGTCCTGGAGCCCAAGGTCCGCGGCACGGTCCTGCTGGAGGCGGCCACCCGCCACCTGGACCTCGACTTCTTCGCCGTGTTCTCCTCCGTGACCGGTGTCGCCGGCAATGCGGGCCAGAGCGACTACGCCGCCGCCAACGCCTTCCTCGACGCCTACGCCCGCGAGCGCGGGCTCGTCTCCTTCGCCTGGCCGCTGTGGGCCGAGGGCGGCATGCGCACGGACGCGGCCGCCGAGGCGCTCTTCCGCCGCCAGGGGCAGGTCCCCCTGCCGACGGCGGCCGGCCTGGACGTCTTCGAGCAGGCGCTCGCCCTGTCCGGCACCGAGGTCGTCGTGCTCCACGGCGACCCCGAGCGGGCCCGTACGGCGCTCGGCCTGCCCGCCGCCGAGGCCGCCCACCAGGACAGCACCCCCGAGCCCGTACGCCGCACATCGCGGCCGGCCGCCCTCGCGGACCGGAGCGGCACCGACCAGGACATCGCGGTCATCGGCGTCGCCGGCCGCTACCCCATGGCCGAGGACCTCGACCAGTTCTGGACCAACCTGCGCACCGGGCGCGACTGCGTCACCGGGATCCCCGCCGAGCGGTGGGCGACGGACGGCTTCTACGAGCCCGGGCGCGCCGCCGGGCGCTCGTCCAGCAAGTGGGGCGGATTCCTGCAGGACATCGACGCGTTCGATCCCGCCTTCTTCCGCATCACCCCGCGCGAGGCCGAGGGCATGGACCCGCAGGAGCGGCTGTTCCTGCAGACCACCTGGCACGCCCTGGAGGACGCCGGCCTGACCCGCGCCGACGTCGCCGGGCGCGCGGTGGGCGTCTTCGCCGGAGTGATGTTCACCCAGTACCAGATGCTCGGCCTGGGCGCCGAGGACCGGCTGCCCGTGCTGCCCACCTCCTTCTCCTCGGCCGTGGCCAACCGCGTCTCCGCCTTCCTCGACCTGCGCGGCCCCAGCCTGGCGCTGGACACGATGTGCTCCTCGTCCCTGACCGCCCTGCACCTGGCCTGCCAGAGCCTCACGTCCGGCGAGAGCGAACTCGCGCTCGCCGGCGGCGTGAACCTCATGGTCCACCCCTACAAGTACCTGCACCTGAGCCAGGTCGGCTTCGTCTCCTCCGACGGCCGCTGCCGCGCCTTCGGCGCCGGCGGGGACGGCTACGTGCCCGGCGAGGGCGTCGGCGTCGTCGTGCTCAAGCCGCTGGCCCGCGCCCTGGAGGACGGCGACCGGGTCCTCGGCGTCATCAAGGGCAGCGCCGTCAACCACGGCGGACGGGCCGGCGGCTTCTTCGTGCCCAACCCCGCCGCCCAGACCGACGTGATCCGAGCCGCCCTGCGCCGGGCCGGCACCGACCCCGCGTCCATCGGCTACGTCGAGGCGCACGGCACCGGCACCGCGCTCGGCGACCCGATCGAGATCACCGCCCTGGCCCGGGCCTACGGCGACGCACGGACCCGGATCGGGTCGGTGAAGTCCGGCATCGGACACCTGGAGCCGGCCGCCGGGATCGCCGGCCTGACGAAGGTCCTGCTGCAGCTGCGCCACCGCACCCTGGTGCCGTCCCTGCACGCCGACCCGGCCAACCCCGACATCGACTGGGACTCCCTGGGCCTGCGCGTGCAGCGCACGGCGGAGCCGTGGCCCGCCGGCGAGGGCACCCCGCGCCGGGCCGCCGTCAGCGCCTTCGGCGCGGGCGGCGCCAACGCCCATGTCGTCGTCGAGGAGTACCCGCAGGCGCCGTCCTCGGACGCCGGCGCCGTCGGACCGCAGGCCGTCCTGCTCTCCGCCCGCACGCCCGAGGCCCTGCGCGAACTGGCGCAGCGCTACCTGGACCTGCCCGCGGCCGACCGCCTCGCCCAGGTCGCCGAGCTCGCCGGCCTCGCCGGCGCCGACCCCGAGGCCGAACTCGACGAACTCGGCCTGGACGCCGACGACCTGCGCCGGCTGGCCCGCGCCCTGGAAGAGCGCTTCCCCGGCCGGGCCCCGCACGTCGACGCCCGCTCCACCCTGGCCGGCCTGGCCGCCGGCCTGCCGGGCGGCGGCGCGACGGACGTCCCGCTGGCCGACATCGCCTACACCACCCAGACCGGCCGGGAGGCCATGGCCGAGCGCCTCGCCGTCGTCGCCTCCGACACGGAGGAACTGCGTTCCGCGCTGCGGGCCTTCCTGGACGGCTCGCCGACGGCCGGCCACCGCGGCACCGTCACGACGGCGGCCGGCGTCGCCGCCCCCGACTCCACCGACCCCCACGTCCTCGCGCGCAGCTGGGCGGCGGGCGCCGCCCCCGACTGGCGCGCCCTGCACCGCGACCGCAAGGCCCGCAAGGTGGCGCTGCCGCTCTACCCGTTCGCCCGCGTCCGGTGCTGGGTCGACGTCGACCGCCCGGCCCCGGCCGCACAGGCGCCCGGCGCGCCCACGGCTGCCGCGCACACGCCGGCTGCCGTGGCCGAAGCGCCGACCGCTGCGGCCCCCGCCGTGGTGACCGCCCCGGCGCGCGCCACCGTGGCCGCCGCCCCCGCACCGCAGCCGGCCGCGCCGGCCCCCGTCACCCCCGAGCCCGAGGCGCTCCCGCTGGACGTCCCCTCCTGGGAGCCCTGTCCCGCCCCCGGCCCGCTCCCGGCGCCGGACGGCCCCGTCGTGGTGCTGTACGCCCCCGGGCGCGAGCGCCTCGCCCGTGACCTGACCGCCCGTCATCCGGGCGCGCACCTGGTGGAGCTCGGCGCACCCGTGCCCGTACAGCCGCGCCTGGTCTACCTGCTGACCGGCACCACCACCGCGCACACCACCGCGAGCGAGCAGGAGCGGGTCGCGCACGCCGAGGCCACCGGCGTCCATGCCCTGGCCCACCACGCGCGCCAGTGGTCGCGCCTGCCCGCCCTCGACTGGGTCGTCGTCACCACCGGCGCCGCCGCCGCGCCCGGCCGCGGGGTCGACGACCCCTATGCCGCCGGCGTCATCGGCTTCGCCCGCGTCCTGGAGAACGAGCACCCCGGCTGGACGGTCGCCACCGTCGACCTCGACCCCGCCCGCGCGTCCGCGGACCTGGTGGCGCCGGCCGCCCGCGGCAGCCGCCTGGCCTGCACCGGGGACGTCCACCACACCCAGGTCCTGCACCCGGCCCCCGCCGCCGACGGTCCACTGCCCCTGCGCCGCGGCGGCACGTACGTCGTCATCGGCGGCGCCCGCGGCATCGGGGCGGCGATCGCCCGCCGGCTCGTCGCGGAATGGGACGCCCGCGCCGTCCTGGTCGGCCGCAGCGAGCTGCCCGCCGGCACCGACCTGGGCGCCGGAATCCGCTACCTGCAGTGCGACGCGACCGACAGCGCCCGCCTGGCCGCCCTCCTCGACGAGGCCGGCCCCGTGCACGGCATCGTGCACGCCGCCCTCGTCCAGCGCGACCGGCTGGTGCGCAACATGTCCGAGGCTGACCTCACCGAGAGCCTCGCCGCCAAGTCCGGTGTCGCGGCCGCCCTGGCCGACGCGCTGCGCGGACGCGCGCTCGACTTCCTGGTGTTCTTCTCCTCCGCGCAGTCCTTCCTCGGCGACCCGGGACTGGCCAACTACGCGGCCGGCTCCACCTTCCTGGACGCCTACGCCCACGCCCTCGACGCCCGCCTGCCGTACCCGGTGCGCGCCGTCGACTGGGGCTTTTGGGGCACGGTCGGCGCGGTGGCCGACGACACCCACCGGGACGGCCTCACCGCGGCCGGCTTCCACTCCATCACGCCCGAGGCGGGATTCGCCGCGCTCGTACGGGCCCTGCGGCAGCCGGCACCCCAGGCCGTCGCCGTGCCCGGCACCGCGGCCCTGCGCGGGCGGATGGGAGCGACGAGAACGGAGACCACGGACGTGACCGGCACCGGCGGGCACCCGAGCACCGCGACCCAGCGCGTGGTGGACGACTTCCACGCGCTCGACCGGCAGATGACGGCCCTCGCCCAGGGCGCCCTGCTCGCCCTGCTCGACGGCATGGGCGCCTTCGAGGGACCCGCCGCGGACGCGGCCGAGGTCGCCCGCCGCGTCGGGGTCACCCCCCGCTACGAGCGGCTGCTGCACACCCTGCTCGACATGCTCGCCCGGGCCGGCCTGACCGACACCGCGGACGGCCGCCACCGCCCCGCCCCCGCCGCCCTGGCCGAGGCCCGCGCCGGCGGCCACCTGCGGCGGCTCGCCGAACTGGCCGACACCCACCCCGAGTCGGCGGTCTTCGTCCGGCTGCTGGCCCTGTGCCTGGAGCGCTACCCCGAGCTGCTGCGCGGCGAGCTGCTCGCCACCGACCTGCTCTTCCCCCGGTCCGGCACCTCGCTCATGGAGAGCATCTACAAGGGCAATCCCATCAGCGACCTCTACAACGACCTGCTCACCGAGCACCTCGTCGGGCACGTCCGGCGGCGCCTGGCCGAGCTGCCGGCCGGCACCCCGGTGCGCATCCTGGAGGTCGGCTCCGGCACCGGCGGCACCTCCGCCGGACTGCTGCGCGCCCTGCGCCCGTACGGCGAGCGCGTGGAGTACTGGTACACCGACCTGTCGGTCACCTTCCTCGCCCACGGCAAGCGGGAGTTCGGCGCCCAGTACCCCTTCCTGAAGTTCAAGCGCCTGGACCTGGACACCGACCCCGTCGCCCAGGGCTTCCCGGCGCAGGGCTTCGACCTCGCCGTCGCCGCGAACGTCCTGCACGCCACCTCCGACGTGGGCCGTGCCGTGCGCCACCTGCGCGGCGTGCTGCGCACCGGGGGCGAGTTGCTGTTCAACGAGCTGACCACGGTCACCCTGCCCGCCACCGTCACCTACGGGCTCTTCGACGGCTGGTGGGCCCACGGCGACACCACCCTGCGCCTGCCCGGCTCGCCGCTGCTGGACGTCCCCGGCTGGACCCGGCTGCTCGCCGGGGAGGGCTACGAGGTCACCGCCGCCCTGCCGGACTCCGCCGAGACCACCCGCAACTTCCAGCACGTCGTCGTGGCCCGGGCCGCCGAGGCCGCCCCGGCCGCCGGCGCCTCCTTCACCGACGCGCTCCTGGCCCTGACGTCGGACGCCTCCGGCATCCCGCTCGGCGACCTCGACCTCGACCGCGCCATCGGCGACTACGGCTTCGACTCGGTCAGCTACAGCCTCCTCGCCGGACGGCTCAACGACGACTTCGGCCTGGACGTGACCCCCGCGCTGTTCTACGAGACGCCCACCCTGCGCTCCCTGGCCGAGCGCCTCGTACGCGACAACCCCGCGCTGGCGCAGGCAACCGCCCCTGTGGCCGTCGAGGCGGAGCAGCAGCCGGAACCGGCCGCCGCCCCGGCCCCGGCGGCACCCGCCCCCGCGCCGCCCGCCGAGCCCGAGGCGATCGCCGTCGTCGGCATGGCCGGGCGGATGCCCGGCAGCCGCGACCTGGACGCGTTCTGGCAGCACCTGGTGGCCGGCGACGACCTGGTCGCCGACGTGCCCGCCGACCGCTGGGACTGGCGCGCCCTCCCCGACGGCGTGCACGCCCGCCGCGGCGGCTTCGTCCACGACGTGGAGATGTTCGACCCGCTCTTCTTCGGCATCTCGCCGCACGAGGCCGCCGGCATGGACCCGCAGCAGCGACTGGTCCTGCAGGGCGTGTGGAGCGCCCTGGAGGACGCGGGCCTGGCACCGGGCGCCCTCGCGGGCTCGAACACCGGCCTGTTCATCGGTGCCGGATCCAGCGACTACGAGGAGGTCCGCAGGGCCGCGGGCATCCCCGTCGACGCCCACGCCGCCACCGCCACCACGCACTCCATCCTCGTCAACCGCGTCTCCTACCTGCTCGACCTGCACGGCCCCAGCGAACCGGTCAACACCGGCTGCTCCAGCTCCCTGGTGGCCATCCACCGCGCCGCCGAGGCCATCCGGGCGGGGGAGTGCGACATCGCCGTGGCCGGCGGCGTCAACCTCCTGCTCTCGCCCCACAACCACGTCCTGCTCAGCAGCACCGGCATGCTCGGCCCGGACGGCCGCTGCCGCACCTTCGACGCCCGCGCCAACGGCTTCGTACGCGGCGAGGGCTACGGCCTCGTCGTCCTGACCCGGGCCGGCCGCGCCGCCCGCCACCGCGTACGGGCCTGGCTGCGCGGCACCGCCGTCAACCACGGCGGCCGCGCCCGGTCGCTGACCGCGCCCAACCCGGCCGCCCAGGCGGCGATGATCGTACGGGCGCACGAGCGCGCCGGCACCGACCCCACCACCGTCGGCTACCTCGAGACCCACGGCACCGGCACCGAACTCGGCGACCCCGTCGAGATCAACGGCCTGCGCCTGGCCTTCGACGAACTGCACGCCCGCCGGGGCCGCCCGGCACCGGCCGAGCCCTACTGCGCCCTGGGAGCGGTCAAGGCCAACATCGGCCACCTGGAGTCCGCCGCCGGCGCCGCCGGCGTCATCAAGGTGCTCCTCGCCCTGGAGCACGGCGTGCTGCCGCCCGTGGCCGGCCTCGGCGAGCAGAACCCGCACCTGCGCCTGTCCGGCAGCCCCTTCCACCTGCCGCGCACCGCGCAGCCCTGGCCGCGCCCGGCCGGCGCCCCGCGCCGCGCGGGCGTGAGCTCCTTCGGCTACGGCGGGGTCAACGCCCACGTCGTCCTGGAGGAGGCCCGGCCCGCGCAGGAGCCGCAACGGCCGCGCGGCCCCTGGGTGTTCCCGCTGTCCGCGCGGACGCCCGAGGCCCTGAGCCGGTACGCGACGGCGCTGCTCGACGCCCTGGACCGGGCCCCGGAGCTCGCCGACGTGGCGTACACCCTCCAGCACGGGCGGGACGCCATGGACGTACGCCTGGCCGTCACCGCCGGCGACCGGCAGACCCTGGCCGCCGCGCTCGCGGCCGCCGCCCGCGGCGCCGACCACCCCGCGCTGGCCCGGCCCCAGGGCACCGCGCCCGCCGATCGCTGGGTGGCCGGCGAGCAGGTCGCCTGGCCCGGGGACGGCGTCCTGATCCCGCTGCCCACCTACCCGTTCGAACGCCGCCGCTGCTGGGTGGACACCCAGGAGCCGCAGGAGCCGCAGGAGACGCAGGAGTCGCGGCAGCCCGAGCAGCAGCCTGCCGCCGCGGCCCCGGCGGGCCTGTACGCACCGCGCTGGCAGCCCGTCGCCGACCCGACCACCCACGCCCGGCCCACCGGCCCCGTCTGGGTGCTCGGCCACGACGGCTCCCCGGCCGCCGGCGTCCACCGCATCGGCGGCGCGCCCCTGGACACGCTGCCGACCCCCGTGGCGGTCCACGCCGTGGTCACCGGCGAGGCCGGCGTCCTGGAGCTGTTCCGCGTCGTCAAGCACCTGCAGGCACGCCCGGCCGCGGCCGGCGACCTCGCGCTGACGGTCGTCACCCGCGGCGCCGCCGCGGTGGACGGCGCGCCCGCCGACCCGCTCGCCGCCGCCGTGCCGGGCCTGGCCCGCTCGGTGCGGCACGAGTGCGAGCGCTGGCACGTCACCACCGTCGACCTCGCCGCGGACACCCCCGCCGCACCCTTGACCACCGCCCCCTTCACCACCGCCCCCGGCGACTACGCGCTGCGCGCCGGCCGCTGGTACCGGCAGGTGCTCGTGCCCGTCGACGGCCCGGCGCCGGCCGCCCCGGTGCTGCGCGAGGGCGGGACGTACGTGATCGTCGGCGGCACCGGCGACATCGGGCTGGACGTCGCGGAGCAGTTGGTGCAGCGGTACCGCGCCAGGGTCGTCCTCGTCGGGCGCTCGGCGCCGGACGCGGCCAAGGCCGCCCGCATCCGGGCCGTCGACCCGTCCGGCACCGCGCTGGAGGTCCTCCGGGCCGACGCCGCCGATCCGGAGCAGCTGCGCGCGGTGTTCGACCGCGTGGGCGTCGTGCACGGAGTCGTGCACACGGTGACCGTGCCCAGCGACCGGTCGCTGGCGGCCATGGACGAGGAGTGGTTCCTGCGCGGGCTGGCCGCCAAGAGCCGTACCACCGCCGCGCTCGCCGAGGCGCTGGGCGAGCGCCGACTGGACTTCCTCGCAGTGTTCTCCTCCGTCCAGTCCTTCCTCGGCAACCCCGGCCAGGCGGCCTACGCGGCCGGCTGCACCGCCCAGGACGCCGTCGCCCACGCGCTCGCCGCGCGGCTGCCGTACCCCGTGCGGGTCGTGAACTGGGGGGCCTGGGCGGGCTCCGCGCTCACCGAGCGCCACCGCGACCGGCTGGTCGCCGCGGGTGTCCACCCGCTCTCACCGCAGGCGGGATTCGAGGCGCTGGGCCAGGTGCTCGGCCGGCAGGAGGTACAGGTGGCAGTGGTCTCCGCAACGGACGCATTCCTCGGCCGCATCGGCGTCACCACGGGCGAGGCCCCGGCCCCTGCCCCGGCGGCGGCCCCGGCCCCGATGCCCGCTGTTGCGGCAGCTCCCGCCGAGGGGGCGTGGCGCAAGGCCGTGGCCGGCGAACTGCTGGGCCTGCTCTGCGAGGTGGCCGGCATCCGGCCGGGCGAGCTCGCCCCCGACGACCTGCTCAGCCGCTTCGGCTTCGACTCCATCATGTACACGCGCCTGAGCCACCTGGTGAACGTGCGCTGGGACCTCGACCTCACGCCCGCCGCGTTCTTCGGCGTGGCCACGGCCGACGACCTCGTCGACAAGATCCTGCGGGACCACGGCAGCGACCTGGCCGCGGCCGTGCGTCCGGCCGTGCCCGCCCCGGAGCAGGCGCCCGCACCGCGTCCGGCCGTCGTGACGGCGCCTGCCGCGCCGGCGCCCGTACCCGCGCCCGTGACCGCCCCGGCGTCCTTCGCCGGTGAGCCCGGCGAGCCCGTCGCCGTCGCCATCGTGGGCATGGCGGGCGTGCTGCCGGACTCCGACGACCTGGACGAGTTCTGGCAGCACCTGACCGCGGGCGACGACCTCGTCCGCGAGATCCCGGAGGACCGCTGGGACTGGCGGCGCCTGCACGGCGACCCGGAGCCCGGGCAGTTCCGCACGACGGCGAAGTGGGGCGGCTTCCTGCGCCGGGTCGACCTGTTCGACCCGCAGTTCTTCGGCATCTCGCCGCACGAGGCCGTGGCCATGGACCCGCAGCACCGGCTCGTCCTGGAGGCCTCCTGGAGCGCGCTCGAGGACGCCGGCATCCGGCCGTCCGCGCTCTCCGGCACCGACACGGGCGTCTTCATCGGCAGCGGCACCTACGACTACTTCGAGCTGCAGCACGCTCTCGGCGTCCCGCTCGACGGCTACAGCACCGTCGGCCGGGCCCACGCGATCATGTCCAACCGGGTGTCCTACCTGCTGAACCTGCGCGGGCCCAGCGAGACCCTCGACACCGCCTGCTCCTCCTCCCTCGTCGCCGTGCACCGCGCGGCCGAGGCCATCCGGCACGGTGACTGCGACGTCGCGCTGGCCGGCGGCGTCAACGTCATCGCCTCGCCCACGCTGTTCGTCGACATGAGCCAGGCCGACATGCTCAGCCCCGACGGCCGCTGCCGCACCTTCGACGCCCGCGCCAACGGCATCGTGCGCGCCGAGGGCGTCGGCGTGGTGGTCCTCAAGCGCCTGGACGCGGCGATCGCGGACGGCGACGTCATCCACGCCGTCCTGCGCGGCAGCGCCGTGGGCCACGGCGGCCGCACCAACTCGCTGACCGCCCCCAACCCGGACGCGCAGGCCGCCTGCATCCTCAAGGCGCACCGCCGCGCCGGCGTCGACCCGCGCACCGTCACCTACGTCGAGACCCACGGCACCGGCACCGAACTCGGCGACCCCGTCGAGGTCGAGGGCCTGAAGGCGGCCTTCGCCCAGCTCTACGCCGACCACGGCGCCGAGTGCACGGAGGCCCACGTGGCGCTGGGGGCGGTGAAGACCAACACCGGCCACCTGGAGGCGGCCGCCGGTGTCACCGGCCTGATCAAGGCCCTGCTCGCCATGCGGCACCGGGAGATCCCCGGCAACCTGCACCTGGAGACCCCCAACCCGCACCTGCGCCTGGACGGCAGCCCGCTGCGCGTGGTGACCGGGCGCGAACCGTGGCAGCGCGTGCGCACGCCCGACGGCGCCGAGGCACCCCTGCGCGCCGGGGTGAGCTCCTTCGGCCTGGGCGGCGTCAACGCCCACCTGGTGGTCGAGGAGTACCGCGAGGAGCCGGTCGCCGCCGCCCCGGCGGGCCCGCAGTTGTTCGTCCTGTCCGCCAAGGACCCGGAGCGGCTGCGCGGTTACGCCCAGCGCGTGGCCCGCTGGGCCGCGGAGCACGACGACGTCGCGCCGGCCGCCCTCGCCCGTACGCTGCAGACCGGCCGCGAGGCCTTCGGCGAGCGCCTCGCCGTCGTCGCCGACTCGCTGCGCGCGCTGGTGGGGGCGCTGGAGTCCTGGCTGGCCGACGGCAGCGCCCCCGGGGTGTTCACCGGCGACGGCAAGGACACCACCACCGCCCTGCTGCTGGAGGGCCCGGAGGGCCACCGGTACCTGAAGTCCGTGGTCGACGCCGGCCGGCTGGACAAGGTCGCCCGGCTGTGGGCCGGCGGCGCCCCGATCGACTGGGCCGAGCTGTGGCCGTCGGGAGCCCCCCGGCGGGTGCCCGCGCCGACGTACCCCTTCGCACGGGAGAGCTACTGGCTCACCCCCGGCCCGCGGTTCGACGCCGTCCAGGCCGCGGAGGCCGGCCTGGTGGCCGGCGGCGAGGACGACGGCGAGGACGACGGCACGGCGCCGGAGACAGCCGCACCCGAACCGACCCCACCCGCCGCTCCTGCCCTGCCCGCCGCTCCTGCCCCGGCCGTCCCGGACGCCGGTGACGACCCGGAGGCCGCCGTCCGCGAGCACGTGCGCGGACTCCTGGCCGCGCACCTGGGGATGCGGCCCGACCGGCTGCCCCTGGACCGGGTGCTGTCCGACGCGGGCGTGGACTCCCTCGGCCTGCGCCGGCTGAGCCGCCGCCTGGGCGCCGACTACGGCGTGGACATCCCCGCGCGGACGTTCGGCGTGGGGCAGACGGTGCGTGCGATGGCCCGGGCCGTGTTCGAGGCGTACGGGCCGCTGCCCGCGGCCGGGAAGGCCGCACCGGAGGCCCAGGCGGCCCCCGAACCGGCCCCCGAACCGGCCCCGGAACCGGCCGTGGACAAGGTCACGGCGCTGCTGGCGGGGCTGCGCAACGGCACCGTCCGCGTGGACGACGCACTGGCCGCACTGAAGGGAGGGACGAACCGATGAGCACCGAACTGCGCGACCTGCTGGCGGCGATCGCCGCCGGCGAGGTGTCCGACGAGGTGGCCGAGCTCCTGCTGCGGGGCCTGGTCGAGGCGGCACCCGCACCCGAGCCCGCACCCGCGCCCGTACGCGCGGTGGAGCCCGCGCCCGAGCCCGGCCCGTACCCGCTCAGCCGGGGACAGGCGGCGCTGTGGGCGATCCACGCCACCAACCCGCAGGCGACCTCCTACAATCTCCCGCTGGGCCTGTGGCTCGGCGACGACGTCGACCCCGGCCTGCTGGCCGAGGCGCTGGACGCCGTCGTGCGGCGCCACCCGGGCCTGCGCATCGCCGTCCGGCTGGACGCCGACGGGCCGGTGCAGGAGGTCACCGACCGCCCCGCGGACGTCACCCGGCTCGACCTGGGCCACGTCACCGACGGCGAGTTCGCCGCCCGCGTCCGCACCCTGGTGCGCCGCCCCTTCGACCTCGCCCACGACCCGCTGCACCGCATGTGGCTGATCACCGCGCCCGGCGGTGGCACGCTGCTGCTCCTGGTCTTCCACCACCTGATCACCGACGGCGTCTCCAGCCACCTCCTGCTGCGCGACATCGTCGCCTGCCACGACGCGCTGGCCGCCGGCCGCGAGCTCCCGCCGGTCGAACCGGCCGCGCCGTACGCGCAGTTCGTGCGCTGGCAGCGGGAGATGCTCGCCGGCCCCGAGGCCGAGGAGCACCGCCGCTGGTGGCTGGAGCGCCTCACCGGCGCCTCCAGCGCCCCGGTGACCGGTGCGCTCGCCGACCGCCGCCGGACCGCCCCGGCCTCGCACGCCGAGGGCGCGATGGTGCAGCTGCGGCTTCCCGAGGCCACCTGGAGTGCGGTGCGCGACACCGCCCGCGCGGCCCGGCTCACCCCGTTCGCCGTCGTCCTCGGTGCCTTCGCCGCCCTGCTGCACCGCCACTCCGGGCAGCGCGACATCAGCGTCATGGTGCCGACCGACGGCCGTCCCTCGCAGCGCTTCGACCGCACCGTCGGCTACCTCATCAACCCGGTGGTCCTGCGCCTGGACTGCGCCGGCGACACGCGCTTCACCGAGCTCATGGCCGCCGTCCAGGAACGGATGGCGGAGGCCGAGGACCACAGCGCCTACCCGTTCGCGTCCGTCGTCGACGACCTGCGCCGCACCTCGGACGCCGAGGCCGACTTCGGCATCGGCTTCTACATGCAGCAGGGCGTCGGCGGCGATCAGGACATGGCGGCCGGGCAGACCGTCTTCAAGGACGCCCTCGACCTGACCCAGGAGGGCGAGAACGACCTCGTCGTCGAGGTGGTCGTGCGCGGCGCCGGGGCCCACGTGTACGTCAAGTACGACCCCGCCCTCTTCGAGCGCGCCACGATCGAGCGGCTGGCCGAGCACTACCGGCTGCTGCTGGAAGCGGTGACGGCCGACCCCGACCGCCGCGTCCGCGACGTCGCCCTCGCCACCGAGGCCGAACGCGCCCTCGTCGCACGCGTCAACGCCACCCGCGCCGAGCGGCCCCGCGACGTCACCGCCGCGAGCCTCGTGCTCGACCAGGCCCGGCGCACCCCCGGGCGTACCGCCGTCGTCGACACCGAGGGACCGCTCACCTACGCCGGGCTCGCCGGACAGGTGCACGCCCTCACCCGGCTCCTCGCCGACCGCGGCGTGCGCCCCGGCGACCTGGTGGGCGTCCTCGTCGGCCGGCGGGCCGCGCTGATCACGGCCCTGCTCGCCGTCCAGGCCGCGGGGGCCGCCTACGTCCCCCTCGACCCGGACTTCCCCGCCGCCCGGCTCACCCACATCGCCACGGACGCGGGCCTGGCGGCCGTCGTCCTCGACGCGGACCTCGCCGACCGGCTGCCCGAGGACACCCCGGGCGTGCGCATCCCCCTGACCGCCCTGGAGCCGGCCGCGCCGGCGGAGCCGGTCGCCCGCCGCGACACCGACCTCGCGTACGTGCTCTACACCTCCGGGTCGACCGGGGCGCCCAAGGGCGTCGAGGTCACCCACGGCAACCTCGTCAACCTGCTCACCTCCATGGCCGAGCGCCCCGGCTGCGCCGAGGACGACACGCTGCTGGCCGTGACCACCGCCGGGTTCGACATCTCGGGCCTGGAGCTGCTGCTCCCGCTGACCCGCGGCGCCACCGTGCACGTCGCCCCCGCCGACGCCGTACGGGACGCCTTCGCGCTGGGCGAGCTCATCGGCACCTCGGGCGCCACGCTCGTCCAGGCCACGCCGGCCACCTGGGAGATGCTCCTGCACGCCGGCTGGACGGGCCGGGTGGCCAGGATCCTGTGCGGCGGGGAGGCCCTGACCCCCGAGCTCGCCGAGCGGCTGCTGGCCCGGTGCGACGAGCTGTGGAACATGTACGGCCCGACCGAGACGACCATCTGGTCCTCCACGCAGCGCGTACGCCGCCACCACCCCGTCACCGTCGGCACACCGATCGCCAACACCACCTTCCGCACGGCCGGCCCCGACGGCACACCCGTGCCGTTCGGCGCCGTCGGCGAACTGCTCATCGGCGGCGACGGCGTCGCCCGCGGCTACCGCGGCCGGCCCGAGCTGACGGCCGAGCGCTTCGTCGAGGACGCCACCACCGGCGAGCGGCTGTACCGCACCGGCGACCTGGCGCGCTGGTCGGCCGACGGCGAGATGGTGCTGCTCGGGCGGGCCGACCGGCAGGTGAAGCTGCGCGGCCACCGCATCGAGCTCGGCGAGATCGAGGCCGCGATCCGGCGCACCGGCGAGGTCGGCGACGTCCGCGTCGTCGTCCGCGAGGACCTCGCCGGGCACCCGCAGCTCGTGGCGTTCGTGACCGCCTCGGCGCAGGCCGGCGAGGCCGCCGCCCGCCGCATCGCCGCGTGGCTGCCCGCGTACATGCTGCCCTCGCGCACCGTGGCCCTGGCCCGGTTCCCGATGACCCCCAACGCCAAGGTCGACGCCGGCCCGCTCGCCGCGCTTCCCCTCGACGACCTGCTGCGCCGCTTCGGCCACGGCGACGAGCCGGCCGCGGCCGCCCGGCCCGAGCCGGCCGCGCGCCCCACGGCAGGTGCCGGCGACCTCGTGGCACTGCTGCGCCGGGCGGCGGCGGACGTGGCCGGGCTGACGGCGCAGCAGATCCCCGTCGACCGGCCGCTCGGCGAGGCGGGCTTCGACTCGATCGGCTTCACCCGGCTGGCGGTCGCCCTGCGCGAACGCTTCGGCATCACGGTGCGGCCGACCGTCTTCTATGCCCGCCCCGACCTCACCTCCCTCGCCGCATTCCTCGCCGACGCCCACCCGGGCGCCTTCACCCCGGCCGCCGCGGCACCCGTCGCGGCCGCTGCCGCACCCGCCGCCGCGCCGGCCGGCTACCCGCCGGTGGCGATCATCGGGATCGGCGGGCGGCTGCCCTCCTCCGCCACCCTGGAGGAGTTCTGGGGGCACCTCGCCGCCGGCCGCGACCTGACCCGGCCGTACCCGATGGAACGCGGCTTCTCCGCACGGGTGTTCCCCGAGGCCTTCCGGGGCTCCTACATCGACGACGTCGACGCCTTCGACGCGGCGCTGTTCCGCATCTCGCCCCGGGAAGCGGCACAGATGGATCCGCAGCAGCGGCTGCTGCTGCACGCCGCGCACGAGGCCGTCCTGGACTCCGGGCAGGTCCCCGCCGCGCTGGCGGGCAGCCGCACCGGGGTGTTCGTGGGCCTCAGCGGCGCCGACTACCTGAGCCTGCTCGGCCCCGGTTCGGCGGAGATGGGCGACCACTTCCTCATCGGCAACGTCGCCTCGATCGCGGCCAACCGCATCTCGTACGTCTTCGACCTGCACGGCCCCAGCGCCGTCTTCGACACGGCCTGCTCCAGCTCGCTGGTGGCGATCCACCGGGCGGCGCGCGCGCTCCAGCTCGGCGACTGCGAACTCGCCCTGGCCGGCGGCGCCAACCTCCTGCTCTCGCCGCACGGCTTCACCGGCCTGCGCCGCGCCGGGATGCTCAGCCCCGACGGACGCTGCAAGACCTTCGACGAACGCGCGGACGGCTACGGCAGGGGCGAGGGCGTGGTGCTCCTCGCGCTCAAGCTGCTCGACCGGGCGCTGGCCGACGGCGATCCGGTGCACGGCGTGCTGATCGGCTCCGCGGAGAACCACGGCGGGCACACCCACTCGCTCACCGTGCCCAACCCGCAGGCGCAGGCCGACGTCGTCCTCGCCGCGCACCGGGCGGCCGGGGTCGCACCGGACACGATCGGCTACATCGAGGCCCACGGCACCGGGACGCCGCTGGGCGACCCGATCGAGATCGACGCGCTCAAGGACGCGTTCGGCCGGCTGTACGCGGAGCAGGGGCTCCCCCTCGCCGCGGGGCGCACCGGCATCGGGTCGGTCAAGACGAACATCGGCCACCTGGAGGCCGCCGCCGGCGTCGCCGGCATCGTGAAGGTCCTGCTGGCGATGCGGCACCGCACGCTCCCCGGCCTGGTGGACCTGCGGGTGCCCAACCCGGTGATCGACCTCGCGGACAGCCCGTTCCGGATCCAGTCCGCAGCGCAGGCATGGGAAACACCCGACGGCGCGCCGGCCCGGGCCGGCGTCAGCTCGTTCGGCATGGGAGGCAGCAACGTGCACGTGGTAGTCGAAGAGGCGGGGAAGCGTTGATGAGCGGCAACACCGAGAAGACGACCGCTGCGGTCGTCGTGCTGTCGGCCGACGGCCCCGAACAGCTCGACCGCTACCGGGCGGAGCTGGTGGCCTGGCTGCAGGCCCACCCGACGGCCTCCTTCGAGGCCGTCGTGCACACGCTGCGGACCGGCCGCGAGGAGCTGCGCGAGCGGCTCGCCGTGGTCGCCACGGGTGTCGCGGAACTGACGACGCGCCTGCGTGACGGCGACGGCGTGGTGTGCGGCACCGCGGCCGCCGACGCCCGCGGCGACGCCGTGCGCACGGACGATGCGGACGAGGCCGCCCGGCTGTGGGTCGCCGGGCAGGCCGTCGCCTGGCCGCAGCCGTCCGGTGGCCGCCCCGCCCGGCTCTCCCTGCCCCACCCGCCCCGGCCGACCCGCCGCTACTGGATCAACCCGCCCGCCTCCCTCGCCGGCACCCCCGCCGAACGGCTGCTGACGGGCGAGGAGTTCTATCTGCGCGACCACGCCCTGGGCCCGGTGCGGATCCTGCCCGCGGTGGCCGCCCTGGAGTTCGCCGTGGCCGCTGCCGCCGCGCAGGGCCACGGCCGCGCCACCGGCATCGTCAACGTCCTGTGGGCCCGCCCCGTGCTCGTCGAGGACGAGCCCGTGCGCGTCCGCCTGCACCTCGAGCCGGGCGCCGACGGCGTGGCCTACGAGGTGCGGCGGGTCGACGGCACGGCCGACGGCGCGCTGTGCTCCACCGGCACCCTGCGCTTCGACGCCCCTGCCGAGGCCCCGCGCCTGGACCTGGACGCCGTCCGTTCCCGGCTGCCGCGCACGGCGACGGCCGAGGAGTGCTACGCCGTCTTCACCGCCCTCGGCGGCGGCTACGGCCCCAGCCTGCAGGGACTGCGCTCGGTGCGCTCCGCGCCCGGTGAGGCCCTGGCCCACGTCGCCGTGCCGCAGGCCGCCGACGTGCCCTTCTCCGACTTCACCCTGCACCCCTCCCTGCTCGACGCGATGCTCCAGGCGTGCCTGTGGACCGACGAGGACCCCTCGGCCCCCCGCGCCCGCCGACTGCCGTTCTCCCTCGACGCCGTCGAGATCCTCGGCCCGCTGCCCGAGCAGGGCCACGTGCACGCGCTCGCCACCCCGGCCGGCCACGACGTGACCCTCACGGACGAGCAGGGCCGCGTGTGCGTCCGCCTGCGCGCCGTCGTCACCCGCGCCGTCGACGGCGCCGCCGCCCTCGACGGCACCGTCGCCGCCCACCTGCTCGTCCAGCGCTGGCAGGACGCCCCCGCACCCTCGGCGGAGCCCCGCGCGGCGCGCGTGGTCGCCCTCGGCGAGGAGATACCGGCCGGCGCCGAACGCGTCGTCGAGGACGCGCTCTTCCCGTGCGACGAGGAGCTCCTGGTCGTCCGCGCGCTCCGCGCCCAGGACGGCGACCCGCTGCCCGGCCTGCTGCGGCTGTTCCGCTCCTGGGCGGCGCAGCCGGCCCGCAGGCCGGTACGGGTGCTGTACGCGTTCCGCCCGACCGGCGGGGCCGAGGACGCGCGGGTGCACGCCCTGGACGGGTTCGCGCGCGCCCTCGCCAACGAACACCCCGACTTCCGCGTCGCCGTCGTCGACACCGGCGCCGCCGGCCTGGAGGCCGCCCTCGCCACCGAGGCGTGCAGCGCGCACGAGTTCCGGGTCCGCCACCCGGCCGCCGGGCGCCGCCAGGTGCTGCGCTGGGAGAGCGTCGAGGCCGACCCCGCGCCGCTCGCCCCGCGCGGCACCGTGCTCGTCACCGGGGGCGCCGGCGCCATCGGCCGCCACCTCGTGGCCCACCTGGGCGGCTCCGCCCGCTACGTCCTGACGGGCCGTTCGCCGCAGGCCGACCTCGCCGACCTGCGTGCCGCCGGCCTCGACGTGCACTACCTGCAGGCCGACCTCGGCGCCCCGGGCGCCGCCGCGGACCTGGTTGCGCGCATCCACGCCGCGCACGGGCCCCTCCACGGCGTGCTGCACCTGGCCGGCGTCACCCGCGACGCCCTGCTGATCCGCAAGAGCGACGAGGAGAGCGCGGCCGTCCTCGGACCGAAGGTCCGCGGCACCCTGGAGCTGGACGCGGCCACCGCCGGCGACCCCCTCGACTTCTTCGTCGCCTTCTCCTCCATGTCCGGTGCCGCCGGCAGCCCCGGCCAGACCGACTACGCCTACGCCAACCGCTTCCTCGACGCGTTCACGGCGTGGCGGCGCGTGAGCGACCGGCCCGGCCGCAGCCTGTCCGTGCTGTGGTCGCTGTGGGCCGACGGCGGCATCCGCGTGGACGCCGACGACGCCACCTCCGCCCGCATGGCCCGCCAGGTCGGCCTGGTGGCCATGCCGACGCAGGCGGCGCTGGACGCCTTCGACCGGGCCCTGGGCCACGACGGCGACCACGTCATGGTCGCGCACGGCAACCTCGCCCGGCTGCGCGAGGTGCTCAACGCCCCCGCGCCGGAGCCCGCCGCCGCGCCCGCCCCGGCGGGCGCGCAGCGGCCGGCCGCCGCCCTCGCCGAGGACTTCCTGCGCGAGGTCCTCGCCGAGGTCTTCGAGTTCCCCGCCGAGGACATCGAGCCCGGCACGGCCTTCGAGCAGTACGGCATCGACTCGCTGCTCATCATGGACCTGACCCGCAGGCTGGAGGAGGATTTCGGGTCGCTGCCCAAGACACTGTTCTTCGAGTACCAGAACCTGCGCGACCTCGCCGGCTGGTTCACCGAGCAGCACGGCGCCCGCCTCACGGAACTCGCCGCACCGGCGGCCGAGGAGGCACCGGCGGCACCTGCGGCACCGGCGGCCGCACCCGAGCCCGTACGCGCACCCGCACCCGCACCCGCCCCGGTGACGCCCCCGCCCGCCCCGGTTCCGTCCGGCCCGATGCCCATCGCCATCGTGGGCGTCGCGGCACGGTTCGCCGAGTCGGACACCCTGGAGGAGTTCTGGGACAACCTCCGGGCGGGCCGCGACCTGGTCACCGAGATCCCGGCCGACCGCTGGAACTGGCGCGACTACGACCAGGCCACCCCCGCCGACCGGGACGCCCGCTACAGCCGCTGGGGCAGCTTCCTGCGCGGCATCGACACCTTCGACCCGCTCTTCTTCGGCATCTCGCCCCGCGAGGCGGAGATCATCGACCCGCAGGAGCGGCTGTTCCTGCAGAGCGCCTGGCACGCCGTGGAGAACGCCGGGCGCACCCGCGCCGACCTGCGCACCCGTCGCGTCGGCGTCTACGTGGGCGCCATGTACGGGCTGTACCAGCTGCACGAGGCCGAGGACGGCCGGATCGGCGCCTCCTCGCACGCCTCCATCGCCAACCGCGTCTCCTACACCCTGGGCCTGACCGGCCCCAGCCTGGGCGTGGACACCATGTGCTCCTCCTCGCTCACCGCCATCCACCTGGCCGTGCGCGACCTGCGCGCCGGTGACGCCGACATGGCCCTCGCCGGCGGCGTCAACCTGCACGTCCACCCGTACAAGTACCGCTTCCTCGGCCAGGGCGGCTTCACCTCCAGCGACGGCCGGTGCCGCAGCTTCGGTGCCGACGGCGACGGCTACGTGCCCGGCGAGGGCGTCGGCGCGGTGCTGCTGCGGCCGCTCGCCGACGCCGTCCGCGACGGCGACCACATCCACGGCGTCATCCTCGGCACCAGCGTCAACCACGGCGGGCGCACCAACGGCTTCACCGTGCCCAACCCCGTCGCCCAGGGCGACCTGGTCAGCCGGGCGCTGGCCGAGGCCGGTGCCGACCCCGCCTCGCTCGGCTACCTGGAGGCCCACGGCACCGGAACCGCCCTGGGCGACCCGGTGGAGATCCGCGGCCTCGCCCGTGCCCTGGGCACGGCCGGCATGGCCCCGCACAGCCTGCCCATCGGCTCGGTCAAGTCCAACGTCGGACACCTGGAGTCCGCCTCCGGCATGGCGGGGCTGTGCAAGGTGCTGCTGCAGATGCAGCACGGCGAGCTCGTGCCGTCCCTGCACGCCGACCCCCTCAACCCCAACATCGACTTCGACTCCACCCCGCTGCGCGTCCAGCGCGACCTCGCCCCCTGGCCCCGGCCCGCCGGCGCGCCCCGCCGGGCCGGCATCAGCTCCTTCGGCGCCGGCGGCGCCAACGCCCACCTCGTCGTCGAGGAACACGTCGAGAAGCACGCCGCCCCGGCGCCGCACCAGGAGCAGGCGGGCCCGTGGCTGTTCCCGCTCTCGACCCGGGCGCCCGAGCGGCTGCCCGTCCTGGCCGGCCTGCTCGCCGACGCCCTGGAGCGCGCGCCGCACCGCCTCGCGGACGTGGCCTTCACCCTGCAGCACGGCCGCGAGGAATGGGCGGACCGCATGGTCGTCCTGGCCTCCACCACCACCGAACTCGTCGCCCGCCTGCGGGGCCTGGACACCGACGGCGTCTGGACCGGCAGCGTGCGCGGCCGGGCGGCCTCCAAGGCCGCCGCGCCCGCGAGCGACGCCCCCGCCCACCTCGCGGCGGCCTGGGCCGCCGGCGCGGCGATCGACTGGCCGCAGAACGAGGGACGGCGCGTGCCCCTGCCGGGCTACCCCTTCGAGGAACTGCGCTGCTGGCTCACCGACACCATCTGGTCGCCGCCCGCCCGCACCGCCTCCACCCCCGCACACCCGCTGCTCGGCACGATCGACCCCGCCGAGAGCCTCGACGGCCTCACCCACCGGGCCGCCTTCGGCCCCGAGCACCCCTACATCGACGGCCACCGCGTCGGCGACCTGCGCCTGCTGCCCGCCGCGGCCGTCCTGGAGATGGCGCGCGCGGCCGCCGAGGCGGCCGGCGCGGGGGAGCAGCTGAGGCTCTCCGGCGTGCGGTGGCTGCGGCCCTTCGTGGTCGACGGCACCGAGCGCTCGGCCAGGACGCGGCTGCGCCGCGGCGAGGCCGGCCTCGCGTTCGACCTGCGGGACGACGAGGGCCAGGTGCTCGCCGAGGGCCGCATCGGCACCCTCGACGCCCCGGCCCCCGACAGCCTCCCCGTCGAGGCCCTGCAGGCCCGCCTGACCGACCGTCACGAGGGCGTGCGGCTGTACGCGGACCTCGCCGCCGCCGGTCTGGTCTACGGCCCCGCCCTGCAGGCCGTCGAATGGATCGCCGCGGGCGACGGGGAGGCGCTGGTGCGCCTGCGCATCCCCGCCGAGGCCGCCCCCTTCGCCGGCTGCGCCCTGCACCCTTCGGTGGTCGACGGCGCCCTGCACGCCTTCGCGGTGCTGCGCGACCGCACCGCAGGCCCCGCCATGGTGCCCTACGCCCTGGCCGCCGCCGAGGTCCTCGCCCCGGTGACCGGGCTCGGCTACGCCCACGTACGGACCGTCGGCACCGACCGCTACGACCTCACCCTCACCGACGACACCGGACGGGTGTGCGCACGCCTGCGCGACCTGTCCCTGCGCCCGGCCCCCGGCAGCGCGGTGTCCGCACCCGCACCCGCGGTCACGGCCGGCGCGGTGTCCGCCGACGAGCTGATGTTCACCCCGCGCTGGTCCGCGACGGCCGACCGCGACCCGGCCCCGGCCGGCGGCACCACGTGGCTCGTCCGCGGCCCCGAGCACGAGCGCCTCGCCGCCGTGCTGACGCGGCGTCTGGGCGGCACCGTCGTCGAGCTGGACCCCGACCGCATCGCCGCCGGCACCGACCTGCCCGGCCGCCCCGACCACGTTGTCCTGCTCGGCCCCGCCGCCACGGGCCGCACCGACGACACCGACGCCCTCGAAGCCGCGCAGGAGCGCGGCGTGCTCACCCTCTTCCGGCTCGCCAAGGCCCTGCAGAAGCTGGGCTCGGCGGTCCGCCTCACCGTCGTCACCGAGGACGCGATCACCACGGGCGGCGAGTCGCCGGCCAACCCGTACGCGGCCAGCCTGCACGGCCTCGCGCTCTCCCTGGCCCAGGAACACCCCCGCTGGCGGGTGGCCGTCGTCGACCGGTGGTCCGCCGAGGCGCCGACCGCCGACGTCCTCGACGTCCCCGCGGGCGGCCCGTACGCGCTGCGCGGCGGCGCCCTGCACCACCGCCGGCTCGTCCCCGTCCCCGCCGTGCCCCCCGCGGAGCGGATCCGCGAGGAGGGCACGTACCTGATCCTCGGCGGCGCCGGCGGCATCGGCCTGGAGCTGACCGCCTGGCTCCTGCGCACCTACCGGGCGAAGGTCGTCCTGATCGGCCGCAGCGAGCTCGACGAGGCGCGGCGCGAGCGCCTGCGCACCCTCGACCCCGGCGGCACCCGCGTCACCTACCGGCGGGCCGACGCCACCGACCCCGCGGCGCTGCGCGACGCCGTCGCCTGGACCCGCGCCACCCATGGCGCCCTGCACGGCGTCTTCCACGCCACGATCGTCCTGCGGGACCAGAGTGTCGCAACGATGACGCAGGAGACCTTCCGGTCCGTCCTGGAGGCCAAGACCCGCACCTCGGTCGCGCTGTACGCCGCGCTCGCCGGGGCCACCGACGTGGACTTCGTGCTGTTCTTCTCCTCCGCCGTGGCGCTCGGCGGCAGCGCCGGCCAGGGCAACTACGCGGCCGGATCCACCTTCGAGGACGCCTTCGCCCACCACCTCGACGGCGCCCTGCCCGCCCGCGTCGCCGTCATCAACTGGGGCTACTGGGGGACCGTCGGCATCGTCGCCGACGAGCGCCACCGCAGCCGGCTCGCCGCAGCCGGAATCCACTCGATCACCCCGGAGGAGGGGATGACCGCCGTGCACGCCGTGCTCGGACGCGGCGACCGGCAGGTCGTCGTGGTCAAGGCCGACGACTCCGCCCTCGCCGCCGTCGGCGTCGAACGCCACCGCGAGGACACGGACGACACGGCGCCGCCGAACGACACCGCGCTGGTGCCGTCACTGGCCGCACTGCCGCCCGTCGCCCGACTGCTCACTGAGGCCGACGACGCCCGCCTGACCGAGGTCATGTGCGACTGGCTGTGGACCCTCTTCCGCGCCGAAGGCGTCTTCCTCGACCCCGCCGAGACCTGGACCGTCGAGACGCTCACCGCGCACCTGCGCGTCGTCCCCGCCCAGGGCCGGCTCTTCGCCGAGATCCTGCGGCAGCTGACCGGCAGCGGACACCTGCGCGAGCACGGCGGGCACCTCGCCCCCACCGGCCGCCCGGCCGCCGCCGACCCCGAGGCCGAACTCGTCGCCCTGTGCGAGCAGAAGCCGGCCCTCAACCGCTTCGACCGGCTGCTGCGCCCGTGCCTGCACAGTCTCTTCGGCGTGCTGCGCGGCACCGTCCGCGCCACCGACGTGATGTTCCCCGGGGGCTCGACCACCCTCGTCGAAGGCGCCTACCGGGGCAGCCCGGTGGTCGACCGCGCCAACGAACTCGTCGTCGGCGCCGTCCTCGACCACGTCTGCGCCCACGACGGCCCCCTGACCGTCGTCGAGATCGGCGCCGGCACCGGCGGCACCACTGCCGGCGTGCTGCCCGCTCTCGCCGCCTCGGGCGCGGACGTCGACTACGTCTACACCGACATCTCCCGCGCCTTCCTGCAGCACGGCCGGCAGCGGTTCGCCGCCGAGCACCCCTTCGTCCGCTTCCAGCAGCTCGACGTCTCCGGCGACCCGGCCGCCCAGGGCTTCACGCCCGGCAGCGCCGACCTCGTCGTGGCCGCCAACGTCCTGCACGCCACCCCCGACCTGCTCGCCACCCTGCGCGCCGTCGCCTGGCTGCTCAAGCCCGGCGGACGCCTGGTGCTCAACGAGGCCAGCAGCAACGTCCTCACCGCCACCCTCACTTTCGGCCTGCTCGACGGCTGGTGGCTGCACCGCGACGCCGAACTGCGCCTGCCCGGCTCGCCGCTGCTGTCCGCGCCCGGCTGGCGCAAGGCCCTCGCCCTCGCCGGCTTCGCCCGCAGCCGCGCCCTGCCCGCCGACGAGGGACTGACCCAGCACGTGGTGGTCGCCCACACGGCGGCGGACGGCGACGCGCCCGCCCCCGCCGCAGTCGCGCCCGAGCGGGCCGTCCCGGCCCCGGCCCCCGTGGCCGCGCCCGTACCGTCCGGCAGCGGCAACACCGACGCGCTGACCGGGGCCGCCCACGCCTACGTCAAGGACGCCTTCGCCGAGATCCTCCAGGTGCCGCACGAGCGCCTCTGGCTGGACGAGACGTACGAGAACTTCGGCGTCGACTCGCTGACCGTGCCGCAGATCGTCGACGTCCTCTCCCGGCGCATGGGCGAGCTGCCGGCGACGCTGCTCTTCGAGTACCCGACGATCCGCGAGATCGCCGACTACCTGCTGCAGCGGCACGCCGACAAGGTGCGCGCCCTGCTCCCCGAGGCCCCGGCCACCCCGGCCCCCGCGGCTGCCCCGGCTTCCCCGGCCGTCCGGGGTGCGACCGAACCCGCCCCTGCCCCCCGCGCCGGCGCGGACCAGCGCATCGCCGTCATCGGCGTCGCCGGCCGCTACCCCCTGGCCGACGACACCGACGCCTTCTGGGCGAACCTGCGCGCCGGCCGCGACTGCGTGCGCGAGGTGCCGGCCGACCGCTGGGACCACCGCGCGCAGGCACCCGCCGACGGCCAGCAGCTCAGCCGCTGGGGTGGATTCCTCGACGGCATCGACGAGTTCGACCCCCGCTTCTTCCAGATGTCGCTGCGCGAGGCCGAGCTCACCGACCCGCAGGAACGTCTCTTCCTGCAGACCTCCTGGCACGCCCTGGAGGACGCCGGCTACACCCGTGCCCGCCTGCGCGGCAGCCGTGTCGGGGTGTACGTGGGCGTCATGTACGGCCACTACCAGCTGTTCGAGGACGAGCGCGGACTCGCCGGCGGCATGGGCTACGCCTCCATCGCCAACCGGGTCTCCTACGTCCTCGACCTCCACGGCCCGAGCCTGGCGATCGACACCATGTGCTCCTCCTCGCTGACGGCCATCCACCTCGCCTGCGAGGCCCTGGCGTCCGGGCAGGCCGAGTACGCGCTCGCCGGCGGCGTCAACCTCGCCCCGCACCCGCGCAAGTACCGCCAGCTCGCGGCCGGTGGCTTCACCGGCGCGAGCGGGCGCTGCCGCAGCTTCGCCGACGGCGGCGACGGCATGGTGCCCGGCGAGGGCGTCGGCGCCGTCCTGCTCAAGCCGCTGGCCGCCGCCGAACGAGACGGCGACCGGATCCTCGGCGTCATCCTCGGCAGCGCCGTCAACCACGGGGGCAAGACCGGCGGGTACGCCGTGCCGAGCCCGTCCGCCCAGGGCGAGGTCATCGCCCAGGCGCTGCAGCGGGCCGGCGTCGAGCCGGCGAGCGTGTCGTACGTGGAGGCCCACGGCACCGGCACCGCGCTCGGCGACCCGGCCGAGGTCGCCGGACTCGACCGGGCCTTCGGCAAGCTGCCGGCCGGCACGGTCGCCCTGGGCTCGGTGAAGTCCAACGTCGGCCACCTGGAGTCCGCCGCGGGCGTCGCCGCCCTGACCAAGGTCCTGCTGCAGATGCGGGCCCGCGAACTGGCCCCCTCGCTGCACGCCGACACCCTCAACCCGGCCGTCGACTGGGCCGCCTCGCCCTTCCGGGTCCAGCGGGAACTCGCCCCCTGGACGGGCACCGGGCCGCTGCGCGCGGGCATCAGCGCCTTCGGCGCGGGCGGCTCCAACGCCCACCTCGTCGTCGAGGAGTACCGCGACGACGCACCCACGGCCCCCCTCACCGGGCCGGCCGTCTTCCCGTTCTCGGCACGCGACGCCGAGGGACTGCGCCGCGTGGCCGAAACGATGCTGCAGCGGCTGCGCGCCACGATCCCCGCTGCGGGCGGCAAGGACGTGGCGGAGATAGCCGCCGCCGTCGGCGTACCCGTCACGGCGGTCGACGAACCCCTCGACGACCTGGGCCTCGACCCGGCGACCATGGTGCGCCTGATCGGCCTCGGCGACGCCGCCCGTCCCGGCGCCGTGCACGGCGGCACCACCCTGCGCGAACTGGCCGCCCGCACCGGCTCCGCCGCCGGCGCGATCGACCTCGCCCGCGTGGCCCACACCCTGCAGACCGGCCGCGAGCCCATGGCCCACCGGTTCGCCGTCGTCGCACGCTCCGCGGGCGAACTCGCCGACGCGCTCGATGCGTTCCTCGCCGGCCGGCCCGGCGGGTACCGCGGCGTGGTCACCGCCGAGCCGGGAGCCGCCACCGTGCCCTCCCCGGCCGACCCCGAGGGCGTCGCCCGCCGCTGGGCCGCCGGTGAGGTCTTCGACTGGGCCGCCGCCCACGAGCACCCGGTGCGCCCGCTGTCCCTGCCCGGCTACCCGTTCGCACGGACCCGCTGCTGGATCGACGCCGTGACCCCCGCCGCCGCACCGGCGCACGCCGAGCGGCAGGACGGCCGTGTCCTGGAGACCGTGCTGCGCCTGCTGGGCACCGTCAGTGGCTACCCCGTCGCCGACCTCGATGCGGCCGGCTCCTTCCACGAGCACGGCCTGGACTCCCTCAGCCTGATCCGGCTCGCCGACGAGGTCTCCGGCACCTTCGGCGTCTCCGTCGGCCCCGACCAGCTGCTCGCCACCCCCACGCCGGCGGCACTCGCCGCCTGGCTGGAGGCCGAACACCCCGACGCCGCAGGCGTGCCCGCCGCGGACGCGATCGCGGCCGCGCCGGCCCCCGCCGCCGACGACCCCGTCGTGATCGTCGGCATGGCCGGTACGCTGCCGGGCGCACACGACCTGGAGGAGTTCTGGACCGCCCTGCAGAAGGGCGGCGACCTGTTCACCGAGGTGCCCGCCGACCGCTGGGACACCGCCGCGCACTACGGCGACCCGGCCCACCACCCCGACCGCACCCGCATCACCCGCGGCGGGTTCATGCCCGACATCGACCGCTTCGACCCGCTGTTCTTCGGCATCTCGCCGCGCGAGGCCCGGTGGATGGACCCCAGACAGCGGCTGCTGCTGCGCACCGTGTGGGCGGCACTGGAGGACGCCGGCATCGACCCGGCCCGCCTCGCCGGCACCGACACCGGCCTCTTCGTCGGCGTCGGCTCCTCCGAGTACGCCGAGCTGGTGCAGCGCTCCGGCACCGCCACCGACGCGTACTCCTCGACCGGCCTGACCCCCTCCATGCTGGCCAACCGCATCTCCTACCACCTCGACCTGCGCGGCCCCAGCGAACCGGTCGACACCGCCTGCTCCAGCTCGCTCGTCGCCCTGCACCGCGCCGCCGAGGCCCTGCGGCTCGGCCACTGCGACACCGTCGTCGCCGGCGGCGTCAGCCTCATGCTCTCGCCCCTGACCTTCGCCTCCCTCGAACGCGCCGGCATGCTCAGCCCCGACGGCGTGGGCCGCGCCTTCGACAAGGACGCCGCCGGATACGTGCGCGGCGAGGGCGTCGGCGCCGTCGTCCTCAAGCGGCTCAGCCGGGCCCTGGCCGACGGCAACCCGGTCCTCGCCGTCCTGCGCGGCACCGCCGTCAACCACGGCGGGCGCTCCAACTCGCTCACCGCCCCCAACCCGCGCGCCCAGGCCGAGGTCGTCGTGCGCGCCCACCGCGAGGCCGGCATCGACCCCGCAACCGTCGGCTACATCGAGACCCACGGCACCGGCACCGTCATCGGCGACCCCGCCGAGACCAACGGCCTGCGGCAGGCCTTCACCGAGCTCTACCGCGACTGGGGCCACCCGGCGCCCGCAGCGCCGCACTGCGCCCTGGGCGCACTGAAGAACACCATCGGCCACCTGGAGCCCGCGGCGGGCATCGCCGCCGTGCTGCGCGTGCTGCTGTCCCTGCGGCACGGCCGCATCACCGGCGACCCCCACGGGCCCGAGCTCAACCCCCACCTGGCCCTGGACGGCACCCCGTTCGAGATCGCGACGACCGGCCGCGACTGGGCACCCCCGGCGCCGGGCGTGCCCCGGCGCGCCGGGGTGAGCTCCTTCGGCTACGGCGGGGTCAACGCCCACGTCGTCCTGGAGGAGTACCCGACGAACGAGCCGGCGCCGTCCGTCGACCGGGCCGTCGTCGTCCTCTCCGCCCGCGACCCGCAGCGACTGCGCGCCTCCGCGCAGGCACTGCTGGACGCCCGCGACTCCTGGTCCCACGACCTCGCCGGTACCGCACGCACGCTCCAGACCGGCCGCGCCGAACACGCCGAACGCCTCGCGTTCGTCGCCGCCTCCGGCGACCAGGCGGTGGCCGCACTGCGCCGCTTCCTCGCCGGCGACCCGACCGGCCTGCACACCGGCCACGTCGACCGCCACGCCGACCGCACACCGTTCGACGGCCACGACGACGAGGCCACGGCGGCCGCATGGGTACGCGGCGCAACGGTCGACTGGGCGGCTCGCTGGACGACCCTCCCGAAGCTCCGCTCCCTGCCGACGTACCCCTTCGCATCGGAACGCCACTGGTTCACGGACGGCACGGTGACGCCTGCGGCTGAGCCGGGAACGACGGGCGCCGCCTCGGTGGCGCCCACGGCGCCGACGGTGCCGACGGCAGGAACCGCGCCCGCGGCCGTCGCCCCGGCCGGGGGCGCCCCGGTCGGCGGCCCCGCGGCCGCCCCCGTCAGTCTCTTCGGTGCCGAGTGGGTGGCCGAGGGCGTGCCCGGGGCCGGGGTCGGTGCCGGGCGGGTGCTGGTCTTCGGTGATCTGGCCGTTCCCGGGGCCGTGCACGTGCGGGTCGGTGACGCGTACGTCGACAACGGGGCCACCGTCACCATCCGGCCCGGCGCGAGCGAGGACTACGCCCGGCTGCTCGCCACCCCCGCCGAGCGGATCGTGCACCAGTGGCCGCTCCTGCACCCCGACCGCCAGGACCTCGGTATCGAGTCCGTGTTCCTGCTCGTACAGGCCATGACGGCCGCCCCCTCCCGCGCCGCGGCGCGGATCCAGGTGCTGGTGCCCGAGGGCGCCATGGCCGAGGCGTGGGGCGGGTTCGACGCCTCGCTGCGCGCCGCGCTCCCCGGCACCGCCTTCGGTGTCGTGCGCGTCGCCGGCCGGGTCGAGCCGGCCGCCCTGCTCGCCGAGGTGACCGCCGAGCGGCTCTCCGCGGCCGCGGTCCGCCTCGCGGCCACCGGCCGCAGCGTGCGCGTGCTCGCCGAGGTCCCCGCCCGCCCCGTCACCGCGTCGCCGCTGCGCGCGGACGGCGTCCACCTGGTGACCGGTGGCGCCGGCGGGCTCGGGCTGCTGCTGGCCCGTACGCTGCTGGCGCGCGGGGCCCGCGTCGCCCTGACCGGCCGGTCGTCCGCCGCGGACCGCGCACGTGAGCTCGCCGAGTTGAGCGCGCTCGGGGACGTGGCGTACTTCCAGGCCTCCGTGGACGATCCCGCCGCCATGGCCCGGGTCGTGGCGGACGTCAAGGACAGGTGGGGTGCGCTGCACGGCGTCTTCCACCTCGCCGCGACCGCCTCGCGCACGCCGCTGCCGGGCAAGGACGTCGCCGAGTTCCGTACCCACCTGCGGGCCCGCTTCGAGGGAACGCGCGTGCTGGACGAGGTGACCCGCGACGAACCGCTGGAGCTGTTCGTCCTGTACTCCTCCCTCGCCGGCCAGCTCGGCGACTACGGCCTCGTCGACTACGCGGTCGGCGCCCGCTTCCTCGACGGCTTCGCCGAGGAGCGCGAGACGCTGCGCCGGGCGGGCCGCCGCAGCGGGCGCACGGTCTCCGTCGACTGGCCCATGTGGCGCGCCGGAGGCATGCACGTGGACGCCGACGACGAGCAGCGCTACCTCGCCGACACCGGCTTCCGCTACCTGGAGGCCGACGAGGGCGAGCGCCTGCTGGGCCTGGTCCTGCGGCTGGACCGCCCCCAGGTCGCCGTCCTGCCCGGGGAGCCCGAGCGGATGCGCGGGCACGTCGAGGCGATGCGGGTGCGGGAGACCGCACCGGCCCCCGCTCCCGTCGCCGCCCCCGCGGCACCCGGTGAACTGGCCGGTGAGCTGCGCACGATGGTCGCCGAGCTCCTCGGCCTGGCGCCGCAGGCGCTCGACCCGGAGGCCGGTTTCGGCGAGTACGGCCTGGATTCCTTCGGGCTGCAGTCGCTGTCCGTCTCCCTGGAGGAGCGCTACGGCGTGAGCGTGCCGACGACGACGCTGTTCGGCGCCAACACGATCGACAAGCTCGCCCGTCACCTGCTGGCGGAGCACCCCGCCCTGGCGCAGCGGGCCCCGGCGCCCGCACCCGTGCCCGTACCGGAGCCCGCGCCCGCACCCGTGGCCGACGACGCCGTCGCCATCGTCGGCATGGCCGGGCGCTTCCCCGGCTCGCCCGACCTGGAGGCGTTCTGGGCCAACCTCGCCGACGGGCGGGACCTGATCACCGAGACGCCCGCCGACCGGTGGGACTGGCAGGAGATCTCCCGCCGCTTCGGCGGCACCGCCCGCTGGGGCGGCTTCCTGAGTGACGTCGACCGGTTCGACGCGCGGTTCTTCAAGCTCTCGCCCGCCGAGGCCGAGGTGATGGACCCGCAGCACCGGCTCTTCCTCGAACACACATGGGCGGCGCTGGAGGACGCCGGCTGCCGGCCGGACCGGCTCGCGGGCCGCCGCGTCTGCGTGTTCGCGGGCGTGCAGTTCAACGACTACGAGACGATGGTCCTGCAGGGCGAGCAGGTCAACGCCCACGCCGGCACCGGGCTGGCGCGCACCATGCTGGCCAACCGCATCTCGTACCTGCTGGACCTCAGGGGTCCCAGCGAGAGCATCGACACCGCCTGCTCCAGCTCCCTGGTGGCCCTGCACCGCGCCGTGCGCGCACTGCGCAGCGGGGAGAGCGAGCTGGCCATCGCCGGCGGTGTGAGCCTGGTGCTCTCGCCGCAGACCGTCGTCGCCGGCAACCAGCTGGGCGTACTCTCGCCCGACGGCCGCTGCAAGGCGCTGGACGCGCGGGCCGACGGGTATGTCAAGGGCGAGGGCGTCGGCGTCGTCGTGCTCAAGCCGCTCGCCCGCGCCCTCGCCGACGGCGACCGCGTGCACGCGGTGATCCGCGGCAGCGCGGTCAACCACGGCGGCCACGCCTCCTCGCTGACCGCCCCCAACCCCCTCGCCCAGGCCGACCTGCTCGTCGACGCCTACCGCGACGCCCGGGTGCCCGTCGAGACGCTCTCCTACGTCGAACTCCACGGCACCGGCACCGCACTCGGCGACCCCGTCGAGATCGACGGCCTGATCCGGGCGCACCGCACCCTGGCCGGCGGCCCGGCGACCGCCTGCGGCATCGGAACCGTCAAGAGCAACATCGGCCACCTGGAGCCGGCCGCGGGCATCGCGGGCGTCATCAAGGTGGTGCTGGCCATGCGGCACCGGACCCTGCCGCCCACGCTGCACCTGCAGCGGCTCAACCCGCTGATCGACCTCACCGGAACGCCGTTCCTGCCCGTGCAGGAGGCCACCGAGTGGGCACCGGCGGACGCCGCCGGAACGCCCCTGCCGCTGCGCGCCGGCGTCAGCTCCTTCGGCTTCGGCGGCGTCAACGCCCACGTCGTCCTGGAGGAGGCGCCCACCACGGCGCCGCCCGCCGCCGCGCCGCAGGGCGCGGCGCAGGAGGCGTTCCTGCTCTCCGCCCGCGACGAGGACGCCCTGCGCCGCTACGCCGCGGCCTTCGTGGAGTTCCTCGACGGTGAGACGGTGCCGCCGCTGGCCTCGCTCGCGTACACCTCCCAGGCCGGGCGCGTGCCCATGGCGGCACGCCTCGCGGTGGTCGCCGCCACGACCGGTGAACTGCGCGCACAGCTGGCCGCTTTCCTCGACGGCGGGCACGCCCGCGGCGAGGGCTCCGGCGCGGACCTGGCGTGGCTTTCCGAGCCGGAAGGCGCGAGCTACCTGGAGCGCTTGGTGCGCGAGGGACGACTGGAGCGCGTCGCCCGGCTGTGGGAGGACGGCGCCGACATCGACTGGAACGCCCTGCGCGGCGACCGGCCGGCGCCGGTGTCCATGCCCACGTACCCGTTCGCGCGCGAGCGCCACTGGCTCACCGCCGAGGACGACTCCTCACTGCTGCTGGTCAAGCACTGGGAGCCCGCACCGCTGCCGCACGGCGAGCTGCCGGGCAGGGTCCTGGTGCTCGTCGGCGCCGAGACCGAGCCGCTGGCCGTCGAGGTGTTCGGCGCCGGCGCCACCGTCGTGCGGGCCGACGCCCTCGACGACGGCGACGAGGCCGGCCGCGCCCGAATCGTCGAGTCGGCCGCCGGCATGGACGCGGTCGTCGACCTGGTGGACGTCTCCGCCACGCCGGACGCCGCACTGCGCACCGACTGGGGCCGCATCGCACTGCTGCGCGACCTGGTCAGCGCGCACCGCACCCGCGGCCTCGCCTACCTGCACCTGACCCACGGCCTTGCGACCTTCCGCACCGAGCACCCCACGCTGCGCGGCGCCACGTTCGCGGGCCTGGTCAGGATGCTCACGGCCGAGTACCGCGGGGTGTTCGCCCGCACCCTGGACCTGGACACCCTCGACCCGGCCGCCGTGCGCTCCGCCCTCGCCGCCGAACTCGCCGCCACCGACCCGGTGACCGAGGCCTGCGTACGCGACGGAGTACGGCACCGGCCGGCACTGCGCCCGGCCGACCCGGCCGCGGCCTCCGCGGCGTCCGCGGACTGGGCGACCGACCTGGCCGGCCGCACGGTCGTGATCACCGGTGGCACCGGGGCGCTGGGCCGGCTGGTCGCCGCCCGGCTCGTCGAGCGCGGCGCCGACCGGCTCCTCCTGCTCGGCCGCACCCCGCTGCCCGCCCGCGACCAGTGGCCCGCCCTCCTCGCCGACCCCGGCACCGACCCGGCCCTCGCGGCACGCCTGCGCGACCTCACCGCCCTCGAACGCCCCGGCGTGCGGGTCGAGTTCGCGGCCGCGCCGGCACCCGACGCCCTCGCCGAGGCGCTCGACGGCGCCCGGCGCGCCCTGGGCCCGATCGCGGGCATCGTGCACTGCGCCGGGCTCGGCGTGATGCGCGACCCGGCCTTCATCGGCAAGCGGATCGAGGACGTCCGGCGGGTGCTGGAGCCGAAGACGGCAGGGCTGCAGGCCCTGCTGGAGGCGTGCGCGGACGATCCACTGCGGTTCGTCGTGCTGTACTCCTCCGTCGCGGGGCAGGTGCCCGCACTGGCCGTCGGCATGAGCGACTACGCGCTGGCCAACTCCGTCCTGGACCGCGTCGCCGAACACCGGGCCGCCACCGGCGGACCCGTCGTCGTCAAGTCGCTGCAGTGGCCCAGCTGGCGCTCGGCCGGCATGCCGGAGGTCGACACCCCCGCCTACCGGGACCTGGGCCTGCGCACCCTCGACCCCGAGACCGGCCTCGCCCTCCTGGACCGGGCCATGGCCACGCCCGACCCGGTCGTCCTGCCGTGCGCCGCGGACCCGGCGCACTTCGACGCGACCGCCCTGCTGACCGTCCCGGCACCGGCCCGTACGACCGGCATGACCGGTACGGCCGCTGCGGCGGCGACGCCGCGCACTGCCGCCCCGGCGACGGCGAAGGGCTCTGTCCACCGCCTGACGCAGGTCATCGCCGCAACGCTGCGCATGGACCCGGCACACATCGGCCCGGACGACGACTTCGCCGACCTGGGCGTGGACTCCATCATGGTGGCCCAGATCCTGGCGGCCCTGGAACGCGAACTCGGCATCGTCGCCGAACCGTCGGCGGTCATCGAGAACCCGACGGTCACGCTCCTGGCGAAGGCCCTGGCGGACCAGTTCCCGCCGGAGGCGGCGCCGCCCGCCGGACCGGCGGGCCCGGCCGCTGCGGAGGGCACTGTCGTGCCCGCGCCGGCTGCTCGTGTCGCGGCGGAGCTGTCGGCTTCCGTGCCGGTCGCTGTGGCGGGTGCAGCTGGTGCTGCCCCCGCACTGCCGGGGGTCGGCATCGAGCCGGCCGGTGCCGCGTCGGAGCCGACGGCCCCGTCGCCGGTCACCGGCGGCGCGTCGGCCGCTGCGGCCGGTATCGCCCCCGCGCCGGCACCCGCATCCGCCCCCGCCCCGGCCGGAGCTCCGGCACCCGCAACCGCCCCCGTCGGCGCGGGCGCCGGCGACGAGCACGCCGTCGCCGTCGTCGGGATCGCCGCGCACTTCCCCGGCGCGCCCGACCACCACGCCTTCTGGCGCAACCTGATCTCCGGAACGGACTCCGTCACCGAGGTGCCGGCCTCCCGTTGGGACGCCGACCGGCTCTGGCCGCAGGCCACCGTCAGCAAGTGGGGCGGCTTCCTCGACGGGATCGAGGACTTCGACCCCGAGTACTTCCGGCTCGACCCTGCCGCGGCGTCCCACATCGACCCCCTGGTGCGGCAGGTGCTGGAGACCGGTGCCGAGTGCCTGGCCGACGCCGGGCTCACGCCCGGTGAGGTCGCCGGACGGCGCGTCGGGGTGTTCGCCGGCGCCCGCAGCGCGAACTTCGGGGCGCACCACGGCACCGCCGGCCCGCACGCGATCAGCGGCGTGGCGCAGAACTTCATCGCCGCGCAGCTGTCCCACTTCCTCGACCTGCGCGGTCCGGCCGTCGTCGTCGACACGGCCTGCTCCAGCGCGCTGGTCGCGGTGCACATGGCCGCGCGCAGCCTGCGGGCGGGGGAGTCCGACCTCGCCTTCGCGGCCGGGGTGGACATCCTCCTCGACGAGGTGCCGTTCGTCGGCATGAGCGGGGCGGGCGCCCTGTCGCCGACCGGCCGCTGCCGTACGTTCGACGAGCGGGCCGACGGCATCGTGCTCGGCGAGGGCGCCGGCATGCTGCTGCTCAAGCGGCTGTCCGACGCGCTGCGCGACGGTGACCGCATCTACGCCGTGATCGAGGGCAGTGCCGTGAACAACGACGGCCGCACCATGGGCATCACGACGCCGAACCCCCGCGCGCAGCGCGAGGTGATCGAGGCGTCCTGGGCGGACGCCGCCGTGTCCCCCGAGCAGATCGGGTACGTGGAGGCGCACGGCACCGGCACCATGATCGGCGACCCGATGGAGCTGAAGGCGCTCACGGAGGCGTTCCGCGGGGTCACCGATGCCATCGGGTTCTGCGGCGTGGGCAGCGTGAAGACCAACATCGGGCACACGCTCAGCGCCGCCGGCATGGCCGGCCTGATCAAGGTCGTGCTGGCGGTGCACCACGCCCAGCTGCCGCCGACGCTGCACTGCGAGACCCTCAACCGGCGCTTCCGGTTCGAGGAGTCGCCGCTGTTCCCGGTGCGGGAGCTGCGGGAGTTCGCCGGCTCGGGCGGCGAGCGCCGCGGGGCCGTCAGTTCCTTCGGGTTCGGCGGCACCAACGCGCACATGGTGGTGCGCCAGGCGCCCGGCGGCCACGTGCCCTCGCGCACTGCGCTGGAAGCGCCCCGCTATCAGCGCCGGCGGTTCTGGTTCGACACCCCTGCCGCACCCGCACCCGCACCCGCACCCGCGGCCGAAGCACCCGCGGCCGAAGCGCCCGCGCCGTTCTTCGAGCTCGACTTCTCCAGCACGTTCAGCACGTCCAGCACGCCGGAAGGAAAGAAATGACAGCGTTGGATGGCCTGACCTGCACCGTGGTCGTGCGCGGCACCGACCCGGTGCTGCGGGACCACCGGGTGCACGGCACGCGCATCCTGCCCGGTGTGTCGTTCCTCGACATGATCTACCGGATCCTGCGGGCCCGGGGCATCGACACCGCCCGGGCGGAGCTGCGCCGCGTGCTGTTCCGCAACCCCGTCGCCGCCGGCGCGGACTTCGACACCGAGCTGCGCCTGCAGTTCACGGCGGACGGCGACGGCGGCGACTACCGGGTGTCGGTGACCGGCACCCGGCGCCCGTCGGGCGAGACGGAGCCGGTGCTGGACTGCCGGCTGCGCCTGGACGTGCCGTTCCCGGCGCGCACCGTCGACGTGGCCGCGCTGCGGGCGGCGCCGTCGACCGCCGACATGGCGGATCTGTACGCGCTGGTGCGCAGCACCGGCATCGCGCACGGGGACTTCATGCAGGCCCGCGGCACCCTGCACGTCGGGGACGGCGAGCTGCTCGCGGACCTGTCCCTGAGCCCGCAGGCCGCGGCCTACGCCGACTACTTCCATCTGCATCCGGCCGCACTGGACTCCTCGACGCTGCTGCCGACCCAGTTCGCCACGGCGGGGGCGGGCGCGGCGGCGCGGCCGTACATCCCGATGCTCATCGAGTCGTTCCGGGCCCGGGGCCCGGTCGGGGCGAGCACCCTGGTGCACGCCGTCCCGCCGCGCCCGGCCGGCCCGGACGGCGACCTGACCACGTGCGACCTGCGCTTCCTCGATCCGGACGGCAATGTCGTGCTGTGGTTCGAGGGCCTGACCTCGAAGCGGGTGCGGGCCGAGGACGCCATCACCCGGCTGGAGGGCGCCCCGCGGCCGCAGCAGACGGCCGAGAGCGCCGAGACCGTCGTACGGGGTCTGCTCGCCGAGCGCCTGGAGCAGGCGGAGTTCGACGAGGAGGCGGGCTTCTACGAGCTGGGTCTGGACTCCACGGCGCTGCTGGGCATCGCCGCCGACCTGGAGCGCGCGTACGGCACGGACTTCTCGCCGACCCTGCTGTTCGAGCACAACACCTTCGCGTCCCTGGTCGAGCACCTGGGGGAGTACGAGCTGCCCGCCACCGCGGAAGCGCGGCCTCTCGTCGCGGCAGCCCCCGAGGAACTGCCCTCGGAGGTCGTCTGGTTCGAGTCGCAGTGGCGGCCCGCACCGCTTCCGGCGCAGCCGGCCCCGGCCCGGGTCCTGACCGTCGACGCGGCGACCTCGCGCGACTGGGCCGCCCTGCTCGCGTCGAGCGACGCCTGCGACGTGCTGTGGATCCCGGCCGACCCGCAGGACGTCGAGCACGAGGCGGTCGACCTGACCGCCTTCGCGGCGGCCCTTCTCCGTACCCGCCGCAGTCCCGTCCGTATCGCCTGTCATCTTCCGGCCGATGCCCCGCCCGCCGTGGCCGCCGCGATCGTGGGCCTCTTCCGCACCCTGCGCATCGAACAGCCCGGCGTGCACGCCGCCGTGGTGCGCTCGGCGCACGCGGCCGACGCGCTGGCGGAGCTCGCCGCGGGCGCGCCCGACGTGGACGTGCACTACGCGGCAGGGGAGCGGCGGGTGCGTGACGTACGGCCCGTGCCCGTCCCGGAGACCCCCGCGAGCCTGCGCGAGCGGGGCGTGTACCTGATCACCGGCGGACTCGGCGGCGTCGGCCTGGCCCTGGCCCGGCACCTGGCGCGGACCGTGCGCGCCCGGCTCGTCCTGTGCGGGCGCACGGCGGCCGAGTCCTCCGTGACCGCCGAACTGACCGCTCTGGGCGCCGAGGTCGCCGTCGTCGCGGCGGACGTCTCCCGCGCCGAGGACGTACGCCGCGCCGTCGAGACCGCCGTGTCGCGGTTCGGTGCGCTGCACGGCGTCGTGCACGCGGCCGGTGTCCTGCGCGACGGACTGATCGCCGGCAAGAGTGCCGAGGACGTCCGCGCGGTGCTCGCGCCGAAGGCCGCCGGGGCCCGCCACCTGTACGAGGCCACCCGGCACCTGGGCCCGGACTTCCTCGTGCTCTGCTCCTCCACGGCCGCCGCCTGGGGCAACCGGGGCCAGGCCGACTACGCCTGCGCCAACGGCTTCCTCGACGGGTTCGCGGAAGCGCGGCCGGGGGTCGTCTCGATCGGATGGCCCGGCTGGGCGGACGGCGGCATGCCGCTGGACGCGGGCGCCCTGCGCAGCATGGGCCTGACGGCCATGGACACCTCGACCGCCGTGGACATCATGCTGCGCGCCGTCGGCAGCGGCCGGCCGCACGCGGTGGCCCTGGTGGGGGACGCGGCGCGGATCACCGAGCAGTTCACGCCGGCGACGCCGGAGCCCACTGTGCCCGTACAGCCCGAGCCCGAGCCGGCGCCTGCTCCTGTGCCCGCACCGGAAGCGGACGACGACGCCATCGCCGTCGTCGGCATCAGCGGGCGCTACCCCCGGGCCCGCACGCTCGACGAGTTCTGGGCCAACCTGCGCGAGGGCCGGGACTGCATCACCGAGGTGCCCGCCGACCGCTGGGACCACTCGGCGATCCACAGTGACACCAAGGGCGTCCCGGGCCGTTCGTACGGCCGGTGGGGCGGCTTCGTCGACGGCGTCGACGAGTTCGACGCCGCGTTCTTCCACATCTCGCCCAACGAGGCCGCCGTGCTCGACCCGCAGGAGCGGCTGTTCCTGCAGGAGGCGTGGCACGCCTTCGAGGAGGCGGGGCACGCGCCGTCGTCCTGGCGCGGGCGCGCCGTCGGTGTGTTCGCGGGCGTGATGTACAACCAGTACCAGTTGCACGGCGTCCGCGAGGAGCCCGGCTTCGTGCCGTCCTCCTTCAGCGCCTCGATCGCCAACCGCGTCTCGTACTTCCTCGACCTGAAGGGGCCGAGCATCGCGCTCGACACCATGTGCTCGTCGTCGCTGACGGCGATCCACCTCGCGGTCGAGGCGATCCGGCGCGGGGAGTGCGAGGCGGCGCTGGCGGGCGGCGTCAACCTGCACGTGCACCCCAACAAGTACTTGTTGCTCAGCCAGGCGTCCTTCCTGTCCACCGACGGCCGCTGCCGGGCCTTCGGCGCGGGCGGCGACGGCTACGTGCCGGGCGAGGGCGTCGGCGTGGTGCTGCTGCGGCCGCTGCGCGACGCGCTGCGCGACGGCGACCACGTGCACGCCGTCATCCGGGGCACGATGCTGAACCACGGCGGGCACACCGGCGGCTTCTCCGTGCCCAGCCCGGTCTCGCAGGCCGAGCTCGTCGGCGCGTCGCTGGCGGCCTCCGGCGTCGACGTGGCCGACGTCGGCTACATCGAGGCGCACGGCACCGGGACGAGCCTGGGCGACCCGATCGAGATCACCGCGCTGGAACGGGCCTTCGACGATGCCGGTGCCGGCCGCGGCCCCTGGCCGGTCGGCTCCGTGAAGTCCAACATCGGGCACCTGGAGTCCGCGGCGGGCATCGCCGCCCTGACCAAGGTCGTCCTGCAGATGCGTCACGGCGAGCTCGTGCCGTCCCTGCACGCCGATCCCCTCAACCCCGCCGTGGACTGGGAGGCCTCGCGCTTCCGCGTCCAGCGTGCCACCGAGCCCTGGACCGCGCGGGAGGGCGCCCCGCTGACCGCCGCGATCAGCTCCTTCGGCGCCGGCGGCGCCAACGCCCATGTGGTGCTGGCCGCAGGACCCGCCGCCGAGGCCGCCGCCCCCGAGGCGCCCCGGCCGCGGCTGTTCGTACTCTCCGCCAAGGACACCGCCCGGCTGGAGGAGCAGGTCGCGCAGCTGCTTGCCCACCTGGAGCGCCCGGCCGGTACGGACGTGGCCGCCGCCCTGGAGAAGGTCCTGACCGAGGTCGTGGGCTTCCCCGCCGACTCCCGCGAACCGCTGGCCGAACTCGGCCTCGACTACCCGCGGCTGACCGCACTCGCCCACCGCATCGAGGAGGTCTTCGGCGTCCGGCTGCCCGTCGACGCCGGCACGACTCCCGCCGCCCTGGCCGAGCGGCTCGCGCAGACCGCCTCCACGGTCCCGGCCGTGGACCCGGCCGCCCTCGCCTTCACCCTGTGGGCCGGGCGCGACCACCTCGACGAGCGCCTCGCCGTCGTGGCCACCACGGCCGCCGAGCTGGCCGAGGCCCTGCGCACCGGCAAGGGCGTGTACCGCGGCCGGCGGCGCCGTACGGCCGCGCCGGCCGCCGGGGAGGACCTGCATGCCCTGGCCCGCGCCTGGGTCGAGGGCGCCGGGATCACCGTCCCCGCGCCCGCGTCCCCGCGCCGGCTCTCGCTGCCCGGCTACCCGTTCGCCCGCGACCGGCACTGGATCGAGACCGCCCCGGCCGTTCCGACAGGCACTACGGATGATCTCGCCGAGCTCGTCGAACTGCCCGACCGGCACGTCTTCGCCACCCGGATCTCCGCCGCCGCCCAGCCGTGGCTGGCCGACCACACCGTGGACGGCACCGTGCTCGTGCCCGGCACCTTCTTCGTCGACCTCGCCCTGCACGCCGGTGCGCGGCTCGGCTGTCCCCGCGTCGGCGAGCTCGTCACCCACACCCCGCTGCCCGCGCAGGACGCCGAACTGCGCCTCGTCGCCGCCCCGCCCGGGCCCGGCGGGCAGCGGTCCTTCGAGATCCACGCCCTGGTCGACGGCACCTGGACCGGCCATGTGACCGGCACCCTCGCCCCCGACGACGCGGCCGCCCCGCACACGCCGCCGCTGCCCGACGACGCCGAAGAGGTCGACGTCACGCGGCTGTACGAGACCCTGACCGGCTACGGTCCGGCCTTCCAGGGCCTGCGCCGCGCCTGGCGCACCGCCGACGCCGTCCACGCCGACGTCGTCGTCCCCCGGGGCGACGCCGGGCCGCACGGGCTGCACCCGGTGCTGCTGGACGCCGCCCTGCACACCGTGGCGCTGGCCGCGACGCTCGACGGCGACCGCCCGTACCTGCCCTTCGCCTGGTCCGGCGTGCGCGTGCACGCCCCCGGTGCGACCGCCGCCCGCGTACGGATGGTGCACCTGCGCCCCGACGCGGTCGAGGTGCGGCTCACCGACGACGCCGGCGCACCCGTGGCGAGTGTCGACTCGGTGCTCCTGCGCCGTGCCGGCGCCCCCGCCGACCCGCTGCACCGCATCACCTGGGTGCCGGTGGAGGTGCCCGAGCCGCGGCCGGACGTCCGCTACGCGGTGCTCGGCCCGGACCCCGACGGTGCCGGCGACGCCCTGGAGGCGTCCGGCGCCGAGGTGCTGCGGGCATCGCAGCCGTCCGCACTGACGGAGGTTCCGCCGGTCGTCGTCGTGCCCGTCGTCCCCGACGGGACCGCACCCGCCGCTGTCCGCGCCCTCACCGGCCGGGTCCTGGGCCTGCTGCAGGAGTGGCTGGGCGACGAGCGGTACGCGGCCTCCCGCCTCGTCCTCGTCGCCACCCGGCCCGACGTCGCCACGGCCGCGGCCTGGGGTCTGGTGCGCTCGGCCCAGTCCGAGCACCCCGGGCGGTTCACGCTCGTCGAGGCCGGCGACCTGGCGGCGCTGCCCCGCGCCCTGGGCTCCGACGAACCCCAACTCTCGCTGCAGGACGGGCGCGTCCTGGGCGCCCGCCTGGTGCGCACCCCCGCCGCCGCGGCCCCGGCCGCGCCGCGCCGCCACGGCACGGTGCTGGTCACCGGTGCCAGTGGTGCGCTCGCGGTACCGGTGGTCCGCCACCTCGTCGAGCAGTACGGCGTGCGCGACGTGCTGCTGGCCAGCCGCAGCGGACGGCTCCCGGCCGGCCTGGCCGGCCTGGACGCCCGCATCGAGGCCGCGGCCTGCGACGTGGCCGACCGCACGGCTCTGGCCGCCCTGCTGGCGGGCCGGCAGGTGACCCTGGCCGTCCACGCCGCCGGCGTCCTGGACGACGGGGTCGTCACCGCCCTCGACGCCGAGCGCCTGGAGCGCGTGCTGCGCCCCAAGGTCGACGGCGCCACCCACCTGCACGACCTGCTGCCCGACGCCGAACTGGTGCTGTTCTCCTCCGTCGCGGGCGTGCTGGGCGGCCCCGGCCAGGGCAACTACGCCGCGGCCAACGCCTACCTCGACGCCCTCGCCGGCGAGCGCGTCGCCGCGGGCGGCCGGGCCGTCTCCGTGGCCTGGGGGCCGTGGGCGCTGGAGGACGGCATGGCCGCCGACCGCGACCGGCTCGCGCGCGGCGGCATCGCCCCGCTGCCCGCCGACGCCGCCCTGCGTCTGCTGGACGCCGCCCTCGCCGCGGAGCACCCGGCCGTCACCGCCGTACGGCTCGTGCCCGGCCCTGCTGCCGTCGTCCCGCACGTCCTGCGCGAGCTGGTGCCGTCGGCGCCGGCGCAGGCCGCCCCCGCGGCCGGCACCGGCCCGGCCGATCTCGCCCGTCTCGCCCCCGGCGAGCGGCGCGTCCGGCTCTCGACGCTGGTGCGGCAGAACGCCGCGGCCGTCCTCGGTTATGCGGGAGCCGCCGCGATCGAGCCCGACCGTTCCTTCCAGGAGCTGGGCTTCGACTCGCTGAGCTCGATCGAGTTCCGCAACCGGCTGGGCGCGGCCCTGGGCCTGACGTTGGAGGCCACGTTGGTCTTCGACCACCCCACCCCGGCCGACCTTGCCGCTCACCTGGACGAGCGGTTCGCCGGCGAGGCCGCGGGCGCGGAGGGCGGCGACCTGCCGGGCCTCTTCGCGGCCTTCGACCGCCTCGCCGCCGCCCTCGCCGACGCGGCGAGCGACGAGGCGGCCCGCGACCGCGCCGCCGAGCGCGTCCGCGGCCTGCTCGACCGGCTGGCGCGGCCGGCCGCACCGGCGGCCGGCGACCCTCTCGCCGGCGTCGTCACCTTCGACGACGCCACCGACGACGAGATCTTCACCCTGATCGACACCGAGCTCGGCACCCCCCTGCCGGGGCTGGAGGACCACACCCGATGACCAACGAGGACAAGCTCCGCGACTACCTGCGGCGGGTCACCGCGGAACTCCAGACGGCCCGGCAGCACCTGCGCGACGTCCGCGAGCGGTCCACCGAACCGATCGCGATCGTCGGCATGGCCTGCCACTACCCCGGCGGCGTCGAGTCCCCCGAGGACCTGTGGACGCTGGTCGCCGAGGGCCGCGACGGCATCACACCCTCCCCGCGCGACCGCGGCTGGGACCTGGACGCCCTGCACCACCCCGACCCCGACCACCCCGGCACCACCTACGTCCGCGAGGGCGGCTTCCTGCACGGCGCCGCCGCGTTCGACGCCGGCTTCTTCGGCATCTCGCCGAAGGAGGCCCTGCACACCGACCCCCAGCAGCGGCTGATCCTGCAGACCTCCTGGGAGGCGGTCGAGCGGGCCGGCCTGGACCCGACCGTGCTGCGCGAGAGCCGCACCGGCGTGTTCACCGGCGTGATGCACCACGACTACCCCGGCGCGCAAGGCGCGGGCAGCGTCGTCTCGGGGCGCGTGGCCTACCAACTGGGCCTGCGCGGCCCGGCCATCACCGTGGACACCGCCTGCTCGTCGTCGCTGGTCGCCCTGCACCTGGCCGTGAAGGCGCTGCGCCGCGGCGAGTGCGACACGGCCCTGGTCGGCGGGGCGACGGTGATGGCCACGCCCACCGCGTTCGTGGAGTTCAGCCACCAGCGCGGCCTGGCTCCCGACGGCCGCTGCAAGCCCTTCGCGGCCGCCGCGGACGGTACGGCCTGGGCCGAGGGCGTCGGCGTCCTCGTCGTCGAACGCCTGTCGACCGCGCTGGCCGCCGGCCACCGGGTGCTGGCCGTCGTCCGTGGCACCGCCGTCAACTCCGACGGCGCCAGCAACGGCCTGACCGCCCCCAACGGGCCCGCACAGCAGCGCGTCCTGCGCGAGGCCCTGGCCGACGCCGGCCTCGCCCCCGAGCAGGTCGACGCCGTGGAGGCGCACGGCACGGGCACCCCGCTGGGCGACCCGGTGGAGGCCCAGGCCGTCCTCGCCGTGTACGGCAAGCAGCGCACCGAGCCGCTGCGCCTGGGGTCGATCAAGTCCAACCTCGGCCACACCCAGGCCGCCGCGGGCGTCGCCGGCATCATCAAGATGGTCATGGCCATGCGCCACGGCGTCCTGCCCCGGACGCTGCACCTGGACGCGCCCAGCCCGTACGTCGACTGGTCGGCCGGCGCCGTGGAACTGCTGGCCGAGGACGTGCCGTGGCCGGCGGGGCAGGCCCCGCGCCGGGCGGCCGTCTCCTCGTTCGGTGTCAGCGGCACCAACGCCCACGTCGTCCTCGAAGAGCCGCCCGCGGTCGAGGGGACGGCAGCGCCCGAGGGTTCGGCGGACGATGCAGCGGGGCCGTGGCTGTGGCCCGTCTCCGGCCGGTCCGAGGCCGGACTGCGCGCCCAGGCCGACGCACTCGCCACCTTCCTGGCCGACCGCCCAGGGCTCCACCCCCGCGACGTGGCCCACTCCCTGGCCACCACCCGCGCCGCGCACGAGCACCGCGCGGCCGTCCTCGGCACCGACCGCTGCGAACTCCTCGCGGCACTGGGCGACCTGGCCGCGGGCCGCCCCTCGCCCGCCGTCGTGGAGGGCACCACCGGCCCGTCCGGCCCGGTGGCCTTCCTCTTCCCCGGCCAGGGCTCGCAGTGGCGGGAGATGGCCGTGGGCCTGCTGGAGACCGACGAGGTCTTCCGCGAGCGCATCGCCGCCTGCGAGGCCGCCCTCGCCCCGTACATCGACTTCGACCTGCGGGCCGTGCTGCGCGGCGAGACGCCCCTCGACCGCGTCGAAGTCGTCCAGCCCACCCTCTTCGCCGTCATGGTCGCCCTCGCCGAGGTGTGGCGCGCGCTCGGCGTCCGGCCGGCGGCCGTCGCCGGCCACAGCCAGGGGGAGATCGCCGCCGCCTGCGTCGCCGGCGCCCTCACCCTCGACGACGCCGCCCGCGTGGTCGCCCTGCGCAGCAAGGCGCTGACGGCGATAGCCGGCCGCGGCGGCATGATGTCGCTCGCCCTGCCGGCCGACGAGGCCCGCGCCCGGCTGCAGGACTGGGACGGCCGGCTGTCGCTGGCCGCGGTCAACGGCGCGGCCTCGGTGGTCGTCGCCGGCGACGACGACGCCCTCGACGAACTCCTCGCCGCCTGCGAGGCCGACGGCGTCCGGGCCCGGCGCGTCGACGTCGACTACGCCTCGCACAGCGCCCACGTCGAGGCCGTGCGGGAGGAGGTGCTGGACGCCCTCGCCCCGGTGAGCCCCCGCGCCCCCGAGATCCCCTTCTTCTCCTCCGTGGAGGGTCGCTGGATCGACGGGAGCGATGAGGGATCCGCGTTCGACGCCGACTACTGGTACCGCAACCTCCGCGAGACCGTGCGCTTCGACGAGGCCGTCACCGCCCTCGTCGAGCGCGGCTGCGCCACCCTGCTGGAGGTCAGCCCGCACCCGGTTGTCACCACCGGCGTTCAGGAGACCGTCGACGCCCTGGGCACCGACACCACCGTCGCCCACACCCTGCGCCGGGACGAGGGCGGCCGCCGCCAGCTGCTCACCGCCCTCGCCCAGCTGCACGTCAAGGGCGTACGGCCCGACTGGTCCGCGGTGTGGCCCGGTGCGCGCGCTGTCGAGCTGCCCACGACGGCGTTCGTCACCGAGCCGTACTGGCTGCGTGCCGACGCGGCCGCCGGTGAGGCGACGGCGCTGGGGCTCGATGCGGTCGACCACCCCGTCCTGCGTGCCGCCCTGCCCGGCGCCGAGGGGCTCGTCCTGACCGGCGCGCTGTCGCTGGCGACCCAGCCGTGGCTGGCCGACCACACCGTGGAAGGGCACGTCGTCCTGCCGGGCGCGGGGCTCGCCGAACTGGTCACCAGGGCGGCGGACGAGGCCGGTTGCGCGGTCGTCGACCAGCTCACCCTGCTGACCCCCTTGGTGCTGCCCGAGGACGCCGACGTCCGGCTGCGCGCCGACATCACCGAGGCGGCCGCGGACGGCTCCCGGGGGCTGACCCTCAACGCCCGTACCGGCGCCGGCCAGTGGACCACGCACGCCACCGCCGTCCTGCGGCCGGTGGGCGAGGAGCCGCCGGCCGGGGGAGAGGCCGCGGCCTGGCCGCCGCCGGGCGCGGAGCCCCTCGACGTCGAGGCGCTGTACGAGCGGCTGTCCGGGGCGGGCCTGGAGTACGGTCCGGCGTTCCGCGGCGTACGGGCCCTGTGGCGCGGCGCCGACGGGGACCTGTACGCGGAGGTCGCCCTGCCGGGCGGCGAACCCGGGGACTTCACCCTCCACCCGGCCCTGCTGGACGCCTGCCTGCACCCGGTGGCGCTCGGCTCGTTCCTGACCGGGGAGGGTGGCCGGCCGTCTCTGCCGTTCGAGTGGCAGGGCCTGCGCGTGCACGCCCGCGGCGCGGACACCGTCCGCGTCACCCTGGCCGCCGCCGGGCCCGACGCCGTACGCATCACCCTGACCGACCCCGCCGGGGCCCCGATCGCCTCGGTGGAGTCCCTGGTACTGCGGGAACTGCCCGCCGGCGCCCTGGGCCTGCCCGACCGCGGCGACCTGCTGCGCCCGGTGCGGGTGCCGCGGCCGCTGCCGCGTGGCGCGGCGGACGACTACGTGGTGCGCGAGGCGGAACTGGCACGGTTGCTGAAGCGGCCGGTGAGCGATGAGGCCGCCCCGTACGTCCTGGTCCCTGCCCCGGGCGGCGAGCCCGCCGAGGCCGTCGCCGAGGCGCTGCGGCTCGTCCACGCGTGGGTGGCCGACGAGGCGGCGGCCGCCTCGACGCTCGTCGTCGTCACCCGCCGGGCCGACGACGACGTGGCGGAGGCCGCCGTCGCCGGCCTCGTGCGCTCCGCGCAGCTCGAACACCCCGGCCGTTTCCTGCTGCTGGAGCTGGCCGACGAGCAGGACGCCACCCTGGCGGCGATTCCCTCCGCGCTGGCCGCGGGCGAACCGCAGATCACGCTGGCAGCCGGTGCTGCGAGCGTGGTGCGACTGACCCGTACGTCCCCCGAGCCGGCCGAGGGGGGCAGCGATCCGGGCCGGACCCTGGTGACCGGTGCGTCCGGCACGCTCGGGCAGCTCGTCGCCCTGCACCTGGTGCACACCCACGGCGTACGGGAGCTGGTGCTGGCCGCCCGGCGCGGCGCCACGGCACCCGGCATGGCCGACCTCACCGCCGAACTGACCGCAGCGGGCGCCACCGTGGACGTCGTCGCCTGCGACGTCGCCGACCGCGCCGCGCTGGCGGAGCTCGTGGAGGGAGCCGGTTTCGACACCGTCGTGCACGCCGCCGGCGTCCTCGACGACGGCCTGGTGACCGACCTGACTGTGGAGCGGCTCCGGCACGTGCTCGCGCCGAAGCTGGACGCGGCCCTGCACCTGCACGAGCTGCTGCCCGGGGCGCGGCTGGTGCTGTTCTCCTCCGCCGTCGGCGTCCTCGGTGGTCTCGGCCAGGCCAACTACGCCGCGGCCAACGCCGGTCTGGACGCCCTGGCCCGGCTGCGGCACGACCGGGGGCTGCCCGGCGTCTCGCTGGCGTGGGGTCTGTGGGAGGCGACCAGCGGCATGACCGACGGCGTCGACCGCGACCGCCTCGGCCGCTCCGGGTTCCTGCCGCTGCCCAGCGCCGATGCGCTGGCGGCCCTGGACGGCGCGCTGGCCTCGGGCGAGCCGGTGCTCGCCCCCATCCGCATCGACTCGGCCGCCCTGCGCGCCCAGGGCGAGGCCGTGCCCGCCCCCCTGCGCGACCTGGCCGGGGCGCCGGCGCGCCGCAGCGCCGCCCCCGGCGGGCCGGCCGCCGGCTCCGACCTCGCCGTCCGCCTGGCCGGGAAGTCCGGGCCCGATCGGCAGCGCGTCCTGCTCGACCTGGTGACCGGCCACACGGCCGCGGTGCTCGGCCACCCCTCGCCCGACCTGGTCGACCCGGCGCGGGCGTTCAAGGACGCCGGGTTCGGCTCCCTCAGCGCCGTCGAACTGCGCAACCGGCTGGCTGCGGCCACCGGGCTGCGGCTGCCGGCCACCCTCGTCTTCAGCCATCCGAACCCGGAGGCGCTGGCGCGCCACCTGGACGAGCTGCTCGCGGGCGCGGCCCCGGTGCCGGCTGCCGCGGTGGCGCGTACGACCGTTGCGGACGGCGACGATCCGGTCGTGCTGGTCGGCATCGGCTGCCGGCTGCCCGGCGGCGTCCGCTCGGCGGACGACCTGTGGGAGCTGCTGGTCGGGGAACGCGACGGCATCAGCCCCTTCCCCGACGACCGCGGCTGGCCGCTGGAGTGCCTGTACGACCCGGATCCGGCGGCCGCCGGCAGCTCCTACGTCCGGCACGGCGGCTTCGTGACCGGCGCCACCGCCTTCGACGCGGCCTTCTTCGGCGTCTCGCCGCGTGAGGCCGTCGCCATGGACCCGCAGCAGCGGCTGCTGCTGGAGACGGTGTGGGAGGCGTGCGAGGACGCCGGCATCGACCCCACCAGCCTGCGCGGTACCCGTACCGGGGTGTTCGTGGGCGCCATGTACCAGGACTACGGCCGGCTGTTGGAGAACGCGGCCGCCGAGGGTTTCCTCGCCCCCGGCGTCGGCGGCGGCGTCCTGTCGGGGCGGGTGGCGTACACGTACGGGCTGGAGGGCCCGACGGTCACCGTGGACACGGCGTGCTCGTCGTCGCTGACCGCCCTGCACCTGGCTGCCCAGGCGGTCCGGGCGGGGGAGTGCGAGCTCGCGCTCGCCGGTGGCGTGACCGTGCTGTCCACTCCTGTGCCGTTCGTGGAGTTCAGCCGCCAGCGGGGCCTGGCCGCCGACGGCCGGTGCAAGCCGTTCGCGGCTGCCGCCGACGGCACCGCGCTGGGCGAGGGCGTCGGCGTGGTGCTCGTCGAGCGCCTGTCGCGGGCCCGCGCGCTCGGCCACGAGGTGCTGGCCGTCCTGCGCGCCAGTGCGCTCAATTCGGACGGGGCGAGCAATGGTCTGACGGCTCCCAACGGCCGTGCGCAGGAGCAGGTGATGCGGGCCGCCCTCGCGGCCGGTGGCCTGCGGCCGGCGGACGTGGCCGCCGTCGAGGCGCACGGTACGGGCACGGCTCTCGGCGACCCGATCGAGGCGCAGGCCGTCCTGGCCGTCTACGGCCAGGACCGGCCGGAACCGCTGCGGCTGGGTTCGTTGAAGTCCAACCTCGGCCATGTGCAGGCGGCGGCGGGTATCGCCGGCGTCATCAAGGCCGTCCTGTCCATCCGGCACGGTCTGCTGCCGCGCAGCCTGCACATCGACGAGCCCTCCCCGCATGTCGACTGGAGCACGGGCGACGTCGACCTGCTGACGTCGGCGCAGCCCTGGCCGGAGCAGCCGGGCGGGCCGCGACGCATGGGTGTGTCGTCGTTCGGTATCAGCGGCACCAATGTGCACGTGGTGATCGAGCAGGCGCCTGCTGCGGGTGGGGAGACGGCTGCTCGTGCTCTGGCCGGGACGCCGTGGCTGCTGTCGGCGCGCTCGGAGGAGGCGCTGCGCGCCCAGGCGCAGCGGCTGCTGGAGAGCGGAAGCGGTGAACCTGCCGAGGTCGCACGGGCCTTGGCCACGACCAGGGCCGCCCACCGTCACCGGGCGATGGTGACCGGTGGCAGTGAGGAGGAGCTGCGTACGGCGCTGGAGGCCCTGGCGGCCGGCCGCACGGCCGACGGCGTGCGCCGGGCGATGGCGGGCCGGCAGCGGCTGGCGCTGCTGTTCACCGGTCAGGGCAGTCAGCTGGTGGGCATGGGCCGGGGGCTGTACGAGACGTTCCCTGTCTTCGCCGAGGCCTTCGACGAGGTGTGCGCGCTCTTCAAGGACACCGGCCTGGAGGCCGGGTTGCGCGAGGTGGTCTTCGAGCGGGACGACCTGCTGGACCGTACCGAGTACACGCAGGCGGGGCTCTTTGCCCTGCAGGTGGCGCAGTTCAGGCTGCTGGAGTCGTGGGGTGTCGCGCCGGAGGCGCTGATCGGCCATTCGATCGGCGAGCTGTCGGCCGCGTGCGCGGCGGGCGTGCTGCCGCCGGCGGACGCGGTGGCTCTGGTGGCCGCTCGCGGCCGGGTCCTGGGCGCGCTGCCCGCCACCGGGGCGATGGTGTCGGTGCGGGCGGGCGAGGAGGAGGTGTCGGCGGCACTGGCCGGCCGCGATGGCGTGGAGATCGCCGCGGTCAACGGCCCCCGGGCGGTCGTCCTGTCCGGGGACGAGGAGGCGGTACTGGCCGTCGCCGGGGAGCTGGAGGAGCGCGGCCACCGCACGCGCCGGCTGCGCGTGGGCGTCGCCTTCCACTCGGCGCACGTCGAGCCGGTGCTGGAGGAGTTCCGGACGGTTGCGGAGACGGTGCGGTTCGGACAGGCCCGGATCCCGGTGATCCCGACCGTCCCGACCGAGCGGGCGATGGACACCCCGGAGTACTGGGTGGACCAGCTGCGCCTGGCGGTCCGCTTCGCCGACGCCGTACGGCAGGCGCAGGAGACGGGCATCACCGCGTACCTGGAGGTGGGCCCCGACGCCGTGCTCGCACCGGCAGCCGAGGCGTGCCTGTCGGAGGTGCCGGTGCGCCCTGTTTCGCTGCTGCGGCGGGAGCGTGACGACGTGCGCACCGCGACGGAGGCGCTGGGCCTGCTGCACACGCACGGCGTGGACGTCGACTGGCGGGCCGTTCACGCCGGCCGGCCGGGGGAGGGGGTGCGGCTGCCGACGTACGCGTTCCAGAGCCGCCCGTACTGGCCGGAGGTGGCGCATGCTCCTGCCCCCGCAGTGGCCCCCGAAGAGGACCCGCTCTGGTCGGCGATCGAGAACGAGGACGTGTCGACGGCCCTTGACCTGCTGGACCTCAAGGGCGACGAGTCACCGGCCCAGGTGCTGGCGGCCCTGGCCAGGCTGCGGTCGGGAGTGGCGACCGCGCACCTGGAGCGGGCGCAGTGGCAGCCGGTCCAGGATGCCGCTGATGTCATGCTTCCGCTGGACATCCTGCTCCTGCCCGGGACCGACGACGACCTGGCCGACACGATCGCCGGCGCGCTCGTGCGCCACGGCGCCCGCGTACGGTCCGGCGGTGACCGGCGGTCGGATGTGGTGGTGGCCCTTCCCGGCGCCGAACCGGTCGCCGAGGCCGGCGTCCCCCGCTGGGCGCTCACCGACGGCGGTGCCGTACCGGCGGGGTGCGACCACGTCGTCCACCTGCCGCAGCGGACGGACGCCGCGGCCCGTACCCGGCTCTGCGCGGCGATCGCCGCCGGCCACCGGGAGGCGTGGATCCGCCCGGACGGCATGGTCGTGCGCACGTACGAGCCCGTGGAGCCGGCCGGCTCCTGGCGGCCCGAGGGCGACGTCCTGGTGGCGGGCCCGGCGGACGAGCTGACGGCGGCGTTGGCCGAAGCCGTGACGAAGTCGGGTGCCCGCCTGCTGGTTGCCGGTGACGCACCCTGCCCGCCGGGGGCCGTCGCGTACGACGGCTCGGTGCCGCTGACAGCGGCGATCGTGCGTGAAGGCTGCGGATTCGACGACGTCGAGGCACCACTGGTGGCCCTGGTCGCCGTCGGCGACCACCCGCCCATCCTCCTTGGGGACGACCGCACCCGCCTCGCGGTGGCGGTGGACCCGGCCCTCGACGCCCGCGCCGCCGTGGCGGGGCTGCGCAGGGCGCTGGCGACGGGGGAGCGGGCGGTACGCGTCGCCGCGGAGGCGCGGGCAACCGAGCCCGAGCCCCTGGTCATCCCTGTTGTGGAAGAGGCGCCCGAGTCGACGCCCGAGTCCGCGCCGGAGTCGACGCCCGAGGACAACGAACTGCGGGCGGCCCTGAGGAATCTGCCCAAGGAGCAGTGGCCGGACGCCGTCCTCGACGGGATACGCGGTCTCGCGGCCGCCGTCCTGGGCCACGAGTCGGCGTCGGAGATCGGTGCCGAGGACGAGTTCTTCGACCTCGGCCTGACCTCGGTGGCGGCCCTGGAACTCCGTGACCACCTCAACACCCTCACCGGCCTCGACTGGCCCGCGGACGTCCTGTACGAGTGCCCGACACCGAGCGACCTGACGGCCCTGGTCGTCGACCGCCTGGCAGCCGACATGGGCTGACCGATACGTCGCAGGAGCCCGCCTTTGCATCTCAGCAAGGGCGGGCTCCCGGCGTTTCAGCGGGCCATTCTGTTCAACTCCGAGACGGACAGCGCCCCTTCCGTGTGGAGGAGCAGAGCGTCGAGTCCGATGTTGCCCTGCGGTCACATGCCGTAATCGGCTGACGCGGTTCGGACCGTGCTCCCCGAACATGCGCTCACGGATGCCGGTGGTCGATTGTGGCGCAATGTCCCAGCTTGTTGCGCTAGTTGAGCGGGGCCACGACATCTGGTCAGGCGTTGGCATGCGCGAACCGCAGTGTTATGGTTTCGGCCGCTGTCACTCAGAGTGCTGCTTTGGCCAGTGGTTCATCCATGGGCGGAACGCATCGGCGCCCTGGGGGGCAGTGCGCAACTCCCCCACAGCGGTTCCCCACCGCCCGGATCTGATCGGCCAGGTCCGGGTCGTGAGCGCCGCAGAAAGGTTTGCTCATGTCCGGAAAACGGGCCTTGAAAAGACGGGTTTTAAAGCCTGTTCCTCTGACCGCTCTGGCCGGCGTCGCTGCCTGCCTGGCCGTCGTCGTCGCACCGACCGCGTTCGGCACCAGCGCCCCCGACAGCCCGGCCGCCCCGAGCGGGACGTGCACGATCCGCTCCGCGGACAAGAACGCCGAGGCGCCGCTCAGCTGCCTCGGTGTCAACGCCTCCCTCGACCGCCTGCCGGCCGTCGGCGAGCAGGCCACCCTCACCGTGGACATCAAGGCGCAGGCCGATGTCAAGAACGCCGGTCTGTCCGTCCAACTGCCACCCGCACTGCGAATAGTCGACAAGGGTGCCGGCCTCGCCGCGCCCACCACGGACGCCTTCGGCCAGCGCACCAGCCGGAAGCTCGCCCTGACCCCCGGCACCCGCAGCGTCGAACTCAAGGTCAAGGCCGTCGCAGCCGGGCCCGCACAGATCCAGGCGGACATCAGCGACATCGACCACCCCGATCCGCGCCGCGCCGGGCACGACTCGGTGGAACTCACCGTCGGTACGTCCAAGGGCTCCACGGACAAGGGCATCTCGGTCTCCACGGCCCGCTCGACCAAGGTCGCCGACCCCGGCCCCGGCACCCGCAAGCCGCGCGAGGTCGACCCCAAGGTCCCGGCCCCCGCCCCTGCTGCGACTGCCTCCGCTCCGGCGGCGCGCGCCCAGGTCTGCGTCAGCGGCACCTTCCGCAACCGTTTCCAGTCCGCCGAGGGCGGCAGCTGGAACGCCAAGGCCAACCGGGACGAACCCGTCAGCAACGCCAACGTCACGCTGTGGGGCAAGCCGACCGCCAACGGCGACACGCTCAAGCTCGCCACGGGGATGACCGGCAACGGCGACGGCAAGTTCAACCTCTGCTACACGCCGACCACCTCCGTCACCTCCGTGGCCTGGGTGGAGTTCCAGACGAAGGCCGGCCGGATGTGGTCGGTGGTCGGCGCCAACGGTGGCGCCTACGCCACGTCCTCCTACGCGCTGAACAACATCTCGCGCAGCACCAGCCTGGGCAACGTGTATGCCAACGACGCCCAGAGCCGCGCCTGGCACGCCCTGGACACCCTCAACAAGCTGTGGTGGAACCGCGGTTCCACGACCAACTGCTGGGCCAGCAGCGAGCAGGACGGTCGCTGCACCCCGATCACCGTCCAGTGGTACCCCGGTTCCACCGACGGCACGTACTGGAACACCGGCGAGGACAAGATCCACCTCGCGGACAACGACCCCGACTCCGAGCACACCACCGTCCACGAGGCGGGCCATGCCCTCCAGGGCAAGCTCTACAAGGGCTGGTGGCCGCAGGTCAGCAACTGCTCGCCCCACTACGTGGACCGCACGTCCTCCACCAGCTGTGCCTGGACCGAGGGCTTCGCCAACGCGGTGGCGTTCCACACCTTCAACGACACCACCTACTACTGGGGCAACGGCGGCTCGCTGGACCTCGCCAATGACCGCTCCACCAGGGGCATCGACCCGGGCGACGCCTGCGAGGCCCGGGTCGCCACCACGCTGGTCGACCTGTGGTCCCAGGTCGACGGCGGCTGGACGAAGAGCAACACCATGATGTCCCGGAACCCGCAGTCCAGCTTCCGTGAGTACTTCGTCACCGACCGGCCCGCCCACGGCCTGGACACGGGCACGAAGGCCCGCGACATCATCTGGAAGCACACCATCTGGTACTGACAGTCCCTCCCTGCTGATCGACGCTGATCAGTGCTGATCAGCAGGGAGAGCTGTCGGCTGCGCACGCAGACCCATGGACCGGGCCGCCTGTCGGCCCGGTCCGTGTTCGTCGTGGCCGCGGGAATTTCGCCGGGGCCGTGCACCGTCACGTCCTGCGACGGCAGCCGGGCGGCCGGAACCGTCAGTCGGGGGCGCTGCGCCAATAGGCGCCCAGCTCGTCCGTGGCCTGGTGCACGGCGGGTGGTGACGCGGGTGCGGGCCAGGACTGGATGCGGTGTTCCTCGACGGGGTCCTCGTCGTCGTCGAGCCAGTCGGCCGCGGCCCCGGCATCCCTGCCCCGGGTGCTGACGCGCAGCCGGTAGGTGCCCGGTCCGTCCCAGGCGAGATCCGGGAGGGCCTCGTGCGCGCCGCCGCCCCCCGCGCAGAGCCGGGCCTCCGTCGTGGCGGGGTAGCTCACCTCGACGACGTCGTCCCAGCCGGCCAGCTCCAGCGGGGGAGCCGCGGCCCAGGTCTCGGCGCGCACCCAGATGTCGCCGGTGTTCATGCCGGGCAGGAGCAGGGCGCCGTCAGGGGCGGCGATGATCACGCCGGTGGCCACGGGCTGCCGGATGCCGGGTACCCGCTCCTCGTCGCCGACGATCACGTACTGGCCTTCGGCGACGAACAGGCGGGCGCGTACGTCCCGCAGGGGTCCCGGCATCGGCGGCTTCCTTCTTCCGGCGGTCAGCGCTTGACGTGTACCCAGTACGCGTCGTGGTCGAGTATCCGGTTCTCGCGCAGGAACTTGCCGCGGTACTCGGACCCTCCCTCGGTGGTGTTCTGGTTCAGGGGCACCGCGTGGGTGGAGTAGTCGGAGTTGAGCCCGGCGCCCTCATAGGTGGCCGCGAACGGGTACTCGTCGCAGCTCTTCCCGGGGTACTTCCCCCGCGGGCAGGCGACCTGGCGGTTGTACCTCTGGAGGTCCACGTCGGACAGGTGGTGCAGCGGCCGTCCCTTGCCCTGCAGGCCCCACTTGAAGCGCAGGTTGTTCTGCGCCCAGTACACGTGCCAGGCGACCTGGGTGATGCGTGGGTCGTGGGTGTCGAGGGTGTACGTGGGTTCGTAGGTCCAGTTCACGCACCCGCGCCCGGTGCCGCTGCCGACGGGCTCGCTGTCGCAGCGGACCTGGGCGGTGTCGCCCAGTTTGCGCGTCAGCTTGTTCGGCGCGGCGAGGTTGGACACCGTGACCTTCACCGGCGGCTGGTGGTAGCTGATGTTCTTGCCGGGTGAGGTCACCTTGAAGGTGAAGTGCTGGTTCTGCGCCGGGTAGCGGAGCCACTGCTCGCCGCCGCCACCGGTGACCGTGCAGCCGCCGCCGGAGGACGCCTTGCAGTCCACGGCGACCTTGGCCCGGGACAGCAGGGTGGCCACGCCGGACGCCTGGACGAGGCCCAGGTTCACGTCCTGGACGTAGGTGCTGGACTTGTAGTCGAGCTGGGTGGTGTTGCCGGAGCCGATGACTCCGCGGCCGATCTCCTTGCCGCTGGGGAGCTGGACCACCCTGAAGGGGATGAACTCGACGAAACACGACGAGCGCCGGTCCGCGGTCTGCCGGCCGACCTCGCAGCCGACCTTCGCGGCGAGCGTGTTCTGCTTGGTGAGCCAGTCGCGTTGGGCGGCGTTCTGCGGAGTGCGGAAGGACTCGTCCAAGGACAGGACCGCATTCTTGTCCCCGGCTCTCGCCGAGGGCGCGGGTCCGTCCGCACCGGCGGGCAGTGCGCAGGCGAGGACAAGGCTGGTCGCGGCGGCAACGATGGTGACGAGTTGACGACTTGCAGGCAGCAAGACTCCCCCTAGTGCCGGACGTCGTGTGAACGTCATGTGCACGACAGGCCGATGACTGTAGCACCGCATTCGACAACCGGCCGCCGTTCGAAGGGAGTTGGCGCCCCCGGTGTCCGCGGGTGGTGTCCCGGGCGCTCAGGAGGTCATCCGCTACGGACGCGGACCCCACGGGTCACCGGGGACCCAGTTGCCGTGCAGCCCGAGCGGCACCCGAACGGGCAGATGGATGCAGGCGACCGGCTCACCCGTGAAGTCCTGGGCGGAAAGGATCACCAGGTCCGCCGCGCCGTGCTCGGGGTCGTGGACGTACGCCATCACGTATCCGTCGTCTTCGGCGACGGGCAACTCCGCGGGAACGAACACGCCCTCCCCGACGGCCCCCAACCGGCCGAACTCGTGCGCCTCGGCGGTGCCGCGCACCAGGTCGTGTTTGAGCAGAGCGCTGCTGAACCCGGTGTCGGGCCGCGGATCCCCGGGGCCGGTGGGCGGCGCGTAGAGCTCCACGGCGGCCGCGTACCCGTAGCGGTAAGGACGTCCGGCACAGCGGGAGTTGACCCGGGGGAATTCCCGGATGCGGTCGTCGAGCCGGTCCTTCCGTACCTTTCCCGCCGCAAGGTCGACCCGCCAGCGGTCCAGGGTGGGGCGGCTGCCGCCGAAGCCCCTGATGTCGAAGCCCTCGGGGTGCCGGACGATGTCGACGACGACGTCCGTGCCGTCCTCGTAGGCGTTGAGGGTGTGCCCCACCAGGCTCGGCGCTACCTCGAACCACCGCACCTCGCCTCCCGCGCGCGGCATGACACCCACGCGCGCCTGGTGCGAGTCGTCCCCGACGAAGCGGACCCCGGTCGGCAGATGGGCGGCGCTGAACACCACAGGGGCGTCGAAGAGAAACTCGCCGCACTCCAGGTGGCGATCCACCTTCCCACCTGCAGTTGCTCCGGGACCAGTCGCCTCGCTCACCGGCTTGGCGGCTCGGCTGTCCGGGTTCGGTGGAGGCGCATCGCCGATGACGGTTGTCACGCGCTTTTGCTGCTCATCGCGAGTCCAGGAGACCCATCTGGGTAGCGCGCTGACCCAGTTGGAAGCGGCTCTTTGCCCCCAGGCGTTCGGAGAGTTCCGAGATCATGCGCCGTTCGGTTCTCAGGGATATGCCGAGCTTGCGGGCCGCTACTTCATCGGTGTGTCCCTGCGCGAGAAGCTGCAACAGCTGCCTGTTCTGAGGGGAGAACGGCTCGTGGCTTCGGGGCTTGGCCTCGGCCATTGGAGTCGCTGTCCTCCAGACGGTGTCGAAGAAGGCGCACAAAGTGGCGACAATGCCCGGTTCTCTTACGACGACGGCCCCTTGGGAGCTGTCCTCGGGGTTGAGGGGGAGCAGGGCTGCTTTGCGGTCGAGGATCTGCATGCGCGCGGGCAGGTAGGGGGCGGTGCGTGTCTCGGCTCCCATACTTACGAGCCAGCGCGCGTGCTCGACGCTGCCCGGGTCGTTGCGGATGCTCTCGAGGTAGATGGTCTTCATGGACACCGAACGGCCGAGCACCGACATGGCGAGGGGGCGGCTCGCGGCCCGGTTCTCGGGTGTCTGAGGCCCACCGGGGGCGAAGGCCAGCGTCTCGTCCTCGACGTTTTGCACCAGCTCATGGATGCGGTGCCTGACGGCTTCGACGGTGGTGAGCCGCTCAATCTCCTGTCCGTACCGGAAGAAGAACTCCGAGGTGTAGTCGGCAACGAGCTGTGCCGCTTCCGCCTGTATCTGCTCGATCTCCAACTGCCGCCGGGTGACTTCGGCCTGCCGTTTGGCCATGAGCGCCTTCAGTCCCGCTTCGGGGTTCACGGGCAGGATGGTCGAGGGGTCTTGCCAGGATCTTCGGATCAGGGCCAGATCGGCGAGAGTGTCCAGAGCACGTCGCACCTCGCCCTCTTCCATGCCCAGACTTGCGGATACTTCGGCTGTGGTGATGCCTGGCTCGCGCAGCATCGCGCGGTAGACGGCTTCAGCAGGCCCTTGCAGGCCGAGTGAGTCGAGCATGCTTCTCCCCGCTGCCCCCGGTGATCGGTTTCACCGACGCGGCAGTCTACGAGATATGTGTGGTCGGCAAGAGACGCTTTTCAGCACACGTAGCACTGGTACGTGCATAGTTGTCCGGGTGGCCGCCGCACTCCCCGGTTCATGGACGAGCGGCACGGTGCTTGCGTACAACGGGGTGGGCGGCAGGCATGCCGGCCCGGGGCCCCCGGCCCTGACCACGCGAAGCGCCCCTTGCTGGAACCGGCCTCGACCACGTCGGCTGCGCTCCCGAGCAACATCTGTCGCGCCGCGCCCGGTAGCCGGTCCCGCGTATCCAAAGACCGCAGTAGGCACGGATGTGCCACGACTCTTTTATGCCATCCAATCACTCTGGTGGGCCTGTTCATCACCGCGCAGAATCAAATGCGTTGAAGGAGGGCAGCCCAAAACCACCGACTGAGGAAGGCGGATGAAAATCCGCCTGCACGTCTGCACGCCGGCAGTGAGGGCAGAACTCTTCAACCAAAGAAATTCATTCTATTGAGAGGTGAACAGCACATGGAGAACAACGAGATCCAGACCGAGGCTGTCGAGTCGGCCGAGATCACGTTCGGGGAGATCCCGGACAGCTACCTGTCCCGTTCCTCGCAGCTGATGCAGTCCGACTGATCAGCGGTCCAGGGCTGGGTGGCACGAGTTCGCCTCGTGCCACCCAGCCCCAACGCGTCGCCCAACGCCCGTAAGGAGAGAGTCCATGAGCACTGCAGTAGCGACCCCGGCCGACATCGAAGCACTCTTCCGCGCCCAGCCCGACCGCGCGCGAGCCGCACGCCTGCGCCAGAGCATCAACGACGTCCTCGTCACCGACCTTCGCGCCTACGTGGCCGCCGCAGCGCAGCAGCTTCCCCACAGCGCCGCAGCCGCCGCCAAGACGGTCGAGGAACTGGACGTCACACGTAAGCTCAACCCCCTGCTGTTTACGCTGCATTGGCAGCTGAGCGCGGGCCTGCGCAGCCAGCAGCCCGGCACCGTCTCCGCCGCCCTCGGGCGCCTGGCCCAGGCCGGCGTCGACGACGACTGCTACGGCGACCGTTTCCAGGTGGAGACAATGAGCTGGGACGTCGTCGATGCCGAAGCCGCGAATTTCTTCACCGGCGTGGACGGTCCCCGCTCCGACCGCGGCGAGTTCGTCGAAGTCGCTCCCGTCAGCGGGGAGGAGCTCACCACCGGCCGTACATGGGTCTCCCAGGCCCTGGCCACTCTGCGCGAGCTGGACGGCGAGCTGCACGACGAGTTCCACGAACTGGTCTCCCGCCTCCGCCTGGTGCATGGCAGCGTGATTCGCGGAGCCACCAGCTCTCGCTGCTGGGGCATGAACTACCTGCGCTTTCCGGATGCGGGTGCCGAGTCCGCCGAGCCGATGAATTACTTCCTGGACCACCTGGTCCACGAGTCCTCGCACTTGATGCTGCACGCCATCATGAGCGCCGACCCGCTGCTGCAGAACCCCTTCGAAGCCCGCCACTCGGCACCCATCCGCAAGGACGCCCGTCCCCTGTACGGCATCTACCACGCCACTTTTGTCCTCAGCCGCATCTCTCGCGTGCTCTCCCGCCACGCCAAGGCCGACCCGCGCGCCGCGACGAAGGCCATCCGGGACGAGTCCGTGGCGCGCTTCCACAAGGGCTACGCCACCATCATCGAGCACGCTGAGCTGACCGAGGCCGGGCGCACGATCCTCACCTCCTGCCGCGAGCTCGTCGAAGCCGAGCTGTAGGGCAATCCGGCCTCCTCAAGCACTGGAACACCGGCCCCACTACCGGAGACCTCACGTGACCATCGTCGAATCCGAGGCGGACACGCTGTTCACGGCGCAACCCGAAGCAGCGCGTATCCCGGCATTGCGGCACCACGTCAACGAGACACTCGTTCGTGATCTCGGCCAGTACATCGCCTCCGCGGCGCCCCTGCTGCCCCGCACCGCGGCGGCCGCTTCCCGCACCGTGCGCCACATCGCCCCGACCCGCCGGCTCAACCCACACCTGTTCACCCTGCACTGGATGCTGCAAGGTGCCCTGCGCACCCAGCAGCCCGGCGGTGTTCTGACCGCCCTTGGCCGGCTCGCCCGGACCGGGTATACCGGGGAGTGCTACCGCCCCGCCTTCACCGTCGACACGGTCCGCTGGGACCTCGCCGATGCCGAAGCCTCCGCCTTCCTGCTGAGCAAGGACGGCCCCCGCTCCCGGCTCAACGAAGTCGTCGAAATCACCGATGTCCCGGCATCCGAACTCGACCAGGGCCGCCGACGCATCGACGATGCTCTGACAGCCCTGCGCGAGCTCGATCCTGCCATGCACGGAGAGTTCAGCGAACTTGTCGCCACGGTTCGCCTCTTCCGCCGTCCTGCCATCACCGGTTCCACCACCACCGGCATCTCCAGCCTCCGCTACTGGGGGCAGATGTACCTGCGCTACCCCGACCCCCGCGAGCAGGGCGACTGGACCGTCTTCCTTCTGGAGCACCTCGTCCACGAGGCTTCGCACATCCTGCTGCACGCCCTCATGAGCCGCGACCCCCTGCTCACCAACGGCTTCACTGCCCGCCACGAGGCCCCCATCCGCAGCGACCGCCGACCTCTGTACGGCATCTACCACGCCATGTTCGTCCTCAGCCGCGTCCACCGCGTCCTGACCCGCTACGCGGGTGCCGTCGCCACCCCCACCGCACGGGCAGCACGCGACCTGGCCCTGAAACGCTTCCAGATGGGCTACGCGACCGTCATGGAGCACGCCGACCTCACCGCTCATGGCCACACCGTGGCGGCCTCCTGCAAGGAGATCGTTGCTGCGTAACGCTGAGGACCTCCATCGGCTGCCGGTCAGACGGCACGAACACGCCGCCGCCTGCGCGCCGGAGTTCCTCAGCGTCTCCGCCGGCCTCACCTTCTCCGTCGACGGACAGCAGCACAGCGCACTCGGCTTCGGCTGCTCCCGCACCCCCGAACAGGCCCGCCGGTCGGCCCAGTGGGAGACCTACGAACGACTACTCATGGTCGCCGAGCTCTCCGGCAGTCTGGGCCGGTCCATCACCGGTCGCATCAAAGGCGGCAACCCCGTCGCCACGCACACCTTCGAGCAGATCGTTCCCCGGCCCTGGCACGACACCTACCGCCCAGGCCAGGACGCCACCGGACTCGCCGTCCACACCACCGTCGAGGCCGCGCAACAAGCAGCCGAACGCGAACTGCTCGAAAGAGCCCTACTCGCCGCGATCTGGTATGGCACCACGCCCATCCCCAGCCGGATCACCGAACACACCTGCGTCACCACAGGCCGACTGCACACCTACAGCTTCCCCTGCCGGCTGGGCTTCTTCGCCCTCGCCACCTGGCACGACGCACGCAGCCAGATCTTTGTCACCGGCTCCGCGGTGCGCGACGCCCTGCACGACGCCACCGAACACGCACTGGGGGAAGCGGTCATGGTGTTCGACGGCGTGTGGCAGGGCAAGACCCCGCGCTACACCACACACGCCTCACGACAGCGGTACGCCTCCCTGCGGGGAGACCTGCACGCCCCGCGGGCCCAGCACATGGCAACCCGGCTGATGCAGGGACAGGCCGGCGCAAGTCGCCCGTTCGACGTACCCGGGGACGACATCACCTTCTACCCGCTCATCGAGTGGGATGGCGCATGCCTGGTCCGCGCCATGTCCCACAGCATGGAGACCACCAGCACTCTTCGGGCCCGCAGCCGCAACCTGCCGCCGGATCCGTTCACTTGAGCGCCGGGCCGGTAGGCTCCCGCGCATTGAGCCAACAGGACAAGGAGCCGAGAATGCCCAGCATAGAAGATCAGCCGGCACCCCCCATCGAGCTTGGCCTCGACCGGCGTGAGCGCGGGGACTCCTTCGAAACCCTCTCGCACATCTACTCCGCCGGACGGCCCTCCTACCCGGGTGAGTTCATCGCATCACTGACCAGCCCCTTGATCCAGGCACCGGATGCACACGTGCTGGAAGTGGGCGCCGGAACAGGCCAGGCCACTGCCCGCCTCGCCGAACTCTTCGCCCGTGTGACCGCGATCGAACCCGGCACCACGCTCTGCCGCCAGACCCGCGAACGCATGACCTCGCACAGCCACGTCGACGTCCACGAGTCCTACTTCGAAGACTGGACACACGGCGGACCGTACGACTGCATCTTCTCCGCCTCGGCCTTCCACTGGACCGACCCCACGCGCTCGTACGGGCTGGCCCGGAACCTACTCAAACCCGGCGGCACACTCGCCTTCGTGACCTACTGCGAACTCATCGGCGACAATGCCTGGGAACAGCGGTGCACGGAGATCAGAGCCTTGTTCACCCGCCACGCCCCGCATCACAAAGGCCCGCGCTTCGGCACCCGTACCGCCCAAGAACTGTCCAGCGGCCTCCACGCCTATGGCGAATCCATCGGCCAAGCCCTGGAATTCGTGGAATTCGGTAAGCCCCTGGAAGCCGCACAGGTCCCCGTCCAGGACATGTTCGGCCCCGTCACCATCAAGATCGAGCTTGAACAGCGCCGTTACAACGCCGAAGGATTTGTCGCCGCACTCGAATCCTACGGCGCTTTCCGCCGCATGAACGAAGGCGCACGCGTCGCGGTGAAGAAGGATGTCCGTGCCTACGTCCTCAGCGACTGCCAGGACTCCATCGACCGCCCCTTCGCGCTGGTCGGACTCGCCGCCGCACGCACACCGTGACCAACACCGCCCGCTGATAGACCAGTACAGTCCGGCCAGGAGGCACCGGTGGTGACACCGATATTCCCGAGAAACAAGTACCGCGTCACACTCGCTGGCATCACCGTCAACGCCTTCGGCAACGGCCTCATGTCGCCCTATGTCATCAGCTGGCTGGCAGCCCTGCCTCATGCATCCACCCAGACAGCAGGCATCGTCTTCGGCGCAACCGGAGCCGGACAACTTATTGCCACCTTGTACGCGGGGCGGCTCCTCACGGCGCTGTCCCCGCGCAACGTCCTGGCAACAGGGCTGTCCCTATCAGCAGCGGCCGCCGCTCTCCTCACCGCGGCACACGGCCTGGCCCTCGCCGCCGCGGTGCTCTTCGCCCTCGGGTCTGCCCAGGGCATCGCCTCAGCAGCCCAGGCAACGGCCCTGGGAACCGTGAAATTCGCCGACGGCAACGAAGACCGCGTCTGGTCCCACCTGCAAGTCGTCCTCAACGTCGGCCAAGGATCGGGCTTCCTCCTGGGCGGCTACCTGGTGACAGGCAACCTCGTCCAGACCATGCGCCCCGTCTTCCTCCTCAACGCCATCTCTTTCGCCTTCTTCGCAGCAGTCGTCCTCCTGGCCCTCCCCCGCCACCCCGCCTCACCAAACCGCAGAGGCCAGGCAGCCGACGGCTCCTATCGCACCCTGCTCTCACAACGCCATGCCCGGCACCTCATTCTTGGTGACGCGACGTTCTTCACCTTCGGCATCGGCTTCCTTCTCCTGCTGCCGCTCCTCGCCAGTGAGGCCGACTTGCTGACGCTGCACCAGGTAGCCCTCCTCCTGGCCGTGAACACGCTGATCATCGTCTGCGGTCAGCTCGCCGTCACCCGCCTCGCGCGGCGCATCCCCCGCGCAACAGGCATGCGCCTGCTCTTCCTCGGCGCAGCAGCCTCCTGGGTACTGATAGCAGCAGCAACCGAACTGCACAGCCAGACAGGAAGCCTCATCGCCGTGTGGAGCGCAGTAGTGCTCTTCTCCGTCGTCGAGTGCCTCCACACGGCCTGCCTGGTCCCGCAACTGCGCGAAGCGGTGCCGCAGGCAGATCGGCCCCGTATCCTCGCGCTCCACGTCTTCGCCAGCAAGGCCGGCCTCATCGCAGGACCGGCCCTCGGCGGCATCGCCATCGCCGCAAACATCCCGCTCACCTGGGCAGCCGCATCCTGCCTGCTCCTCGGACCCGCCTTGTTCAGCTACAGCCCAACCAAGACCACCGCCGAACTGCCACAGAAGACACCCGTGTGACGGCGGCTGCCTAGTGGTCGACCGCCCAGCCCGCACATCGCAGGCGTGAGCGCGTCACGCAGGCTGCCGGGCAACCGGCCGAAAGGCTCACCATGCGCCTGTTCTACGTAGCGATGAACCGCGGAGCCGCCCGGCCCATCAACGATCCCGAGGTCGTCAGTGCAGCCCTCCGGCAAGCCGACCAGGACTGCGGGGCGCTGGAGCACGCAAGGATCCACACCTCCCGCGCGGGTGCATGTGGCGTGCTGTTCCTCAACGGTCGCGCACCAGCCGACGCACACGACTACTGCCGGAAGCTCGTCAGCCTGGCACTGGACGAGGCACCGGCTCTTGCCGGATGGTCTTTGTGCGACTGTGAACCTCTGCCTCCCCTCTGATGGTCACCACCCGGCACATTCGTGCCGGGTGCGCTTTGTGCCAGGCGCCAGGTATGGAACCGGTGTGAGCGCTCGGCAAGAATTCAAGGCATCCACCGACATGACAGAAATGAATCTGGAGCCTTGCCGTGCGTGCATCCACGTTCGTACGAATCATCCTGGCGCCCGCTCTCAGTGCGTTGATCCTTTTCTCAGGTGCACACGCGACACCTGCCGCAGTCGGACATCCGGTCACGGAATCAGCGGACGACCTCGGGTGGCAATAGGTTCAGGAACAGACGGACATTGCGTGCAACCCCCGTCGCCTCTGAATCTCGTACTCAGCTCCCAAAAGCGGCACCTTCGGTACAACTGAGAAAACTTCACACGGTTCCGCCACAATCTCATTGGTGCCCCTGACACTGTCCGTATGGGCAGCGTCAGGGGCAGCTACGTGAGCACCGAGTGTCCACGGTTGCGATCAATCTGGCTTTATCGCCCTGCTCAAGGCCACAACCACCGGGGTATTTCGGCCGCTGCTGGAGCGGTAGTCGAAGTGACCGAGATAGCACCGCGCTGGGCGAACTGAACGACCGCCAGCACACCGGCGGGCGCGCGTTCGACACCGTCGCGATCCGCCGCTCCGCCGGAATCGAGGTGTGCTTCGACCAGGGCCTCGTCGCGCTGCGTCACCCGGCACCGGACGAGCGTGCCGCGATCGCCGCCGAGCTCGGGCTCACCGCGAACGATCAGCATCCGACCGACGCGCCACGGATCGCCGCGCCCGGCGCACCACGCATGCTGGTACCCGTCCACGACCGGTCGGCGCTGCTCCGAGTCCGCTCCGCCCGCACTTCGGCAGGCTGACGGCGGCGTGCCGGCGGTACGGGCTCCTCGGCTGTTTCGTGTACGTACCGCCGGTGGGCGACCGACCGGGTGCGGCGCGGATGTCCGCGCCGGCGATCGGTGTGGACGAGGACGTCGCCAATGCCAACAGCACCGGTTGACTGGCCGCCCACGTGCTCGACACGACAGGGGCGCAGACGGTTGCGATCGAGGTGGAGCAGGGCGACACCCTCGGTCGGCCGGCCAGTGTGCTCGCTTCGGCCCGACGCGGGCCGGCGGGCATCACGACCCGGGTCGGCGGGTTGGCGGTGGTGCGCGACGGACACTGAGGCGACGTGGTAACCGGCATCCTTCTCGCACCACAGCGCGGGCGGGCCTCCGCCGTGTCAGTGGGCCTTGACGGGAAAGTCCGTGGCGGAAAGGGCTTCTTCCGTACGTGCGATGTCTCGCTGGGAGACCGCGAAGCAGGCGACGTAGGGGTGGGGCGGGGCTAGGTGCCCTCGGGCTTGTTGGGTGCAAGACCTGCTGTCCGGAAGGCATGCGCGGTGCGGTACGCCGGCTGCGGTACTGCTGCCGCATGGCCGAATAGAGGGGTTCGGGCAGTTCCAGGGCATGGACGGCCAGTTGCTGCAGTGGTGTGGGTGGGGTTACGGCTTCCAGCGAGTACTCGTCCGGCTTGGTGAGCCCGGCGCAGTATTCTTTCTCGATGAACTCTTCGTAGCGGTCGAGACGAGACTTCATAGAGTCGGTCAGCTCCCTTTCGCGATGACGAGTGTTCACGTGTCATCCAGTCGGCCTGACGGGCAGGCGCTGGCTGTGAGAAAAGGCCGTGTTAAGCGGCGCCTTGGCCGGATCATGCTGATCCCTTCGAGGAAACCGGACGTCAGGTGTCGGTATTGAGAGTGGCCCAAGGGCGGGATCACTGCGGCGAGATTGGGCAATGCGTGCACTCTCGAGGCGGGTTGTGATCCATACAACCCCCGAAGATCGGCCACGGTGGCGTCTCAATAAATGGACAAGCGCCCGCGAGGCTGGGATCGAAAGGCCCGTGGCCCCTGAACGGATGCTTGACCGGTGGCATGATGAGGCGGCATGACCACTCAGCTCATGGGCTTCATAGCCGCATCTCTTGTCATCATCGTGGTCCCCGGCCCCGACCTCGTTCTGTTACTGCGCAACGCGGCAACGGACGGTCGCCGGGGCGCGGCGGCAACAGCCGCCGGCATCATGCTCGGCAACGGCATCCTCGCGGCCGCGGCCGTCGCCGGCCTGACGGCACTGCTGACCGGCGCGCAGATGCTCTACACCGCACTCCGCATTGCCGGCGCCGTCTACCTTGCCTACCTCGGCGCACGGGCACTGATCGACTTCGTCCGGCACCGCAAGCAGCACGACGACGACCCGTCACCCATGAACCAAGCGCAACTGCTCACCGGCCACCGCAAGAAGGGCGCCGACCAAGCCTTCCGCCAGGGCCTCGTCAGCAATCTCCTCAACCCCAAGGTGGCGGCCTTCTACCTGTCGCTGTTCCCGCAGTTCGAACTGCCGGGCGTCCCCACCCTCACCCAGCACGTCATCATGGCGGGGCTCTTCTGGGGTCTGGCACTCATCTGGTACATCGTGGTCGTGACCGTCCTCGGCCACGTCCAGGCCCTCCTGCGCCGCCGCCGCGTCCAGCGCGGCATCACCGGCACCTCGGGAGTCGTCCTCGTCAGCCTCGGCGTGGCCATGGCCTTCCGGGACTGACGGCTGCCACCGGAGAGCTGCCCACCGGGTCCAAGCGGCGACCTCCGCGCACCACAGCGGGGGCGGGCTCCCGTACGGATCGCATGACGCCTCAGCGCCGGGCCAGTGCCAGCACGCTCAGGCCGAACATCAAAACGCCCAGGGGAACATGCATCGACGGGACGTGCGCGATGCCCAGCACCACCTGGAGCGAGGCGAGCACGAGGAAACCCGACGCGTACAGCACGGGCCGGACCGGGCCGCCGCCCGGCTTCCATGCCAGCACCGCGGCGAGGACGTACAGCATCGACGCCCCGTACATCACCCGGGCTCCGACGCTGTGCAGCGTCTCTCCGTAGGACGAGGTCAGCAGCAGTCCGGCGGAGAGCGCCTGAAGGAAGATTGTCAGCGTCTGCAGGGTGATCGCGACCTGCAGGAACGAGGAGGTGCGCCGTGCGCTCGCGGTCTTCGTCGTCTTCGTCGTCGTCTTCGTCGTCGGAACGGCCATGTCCCAGCCCCCCAGCAGATCGATAAGGTCTCACCAGTCCGACGACGCAAGGCTGCGAAAGGTAAGGCGAGGGGGCCGCCGGAACCATGGAAACTGCCGGGACAACAGCCGAGAGACGCCAACTGCTCAACCTGGCATACCGGTTGCTCGGTTCGGTCACCGAGGCCGAGGACGCCGTCCAGGACGCCTACGCCCGCTGGTACGGGCTGCCGCGAAGCCGGCAGGAGGAGATCCGCTCGCCCGGCGCCTGGCTGACGACGGTGACCAGCCGTATCTGCCTGGACCTGCTCGGCTCGGCACGGGCCCGCCGCGAACGCTACGTCGGCCCGTGGCTGCCCGGGCCGCTGCCCGACAGCGCCGAGTGGACCCGTGCGGTCGGCGCCGACCCCGTCGACCAGATCGTCGTGGACGAGTCCGTGACGATGGCCTTCCTCGTCGTCCTGGAGTCGATGACGCCCGCCGAGCGGGTGGCGTTCGTCCTGCACGACGTCTTCCGCTACCCGTTCGTCGAGATCGCCGGCGTTCTCGACCGGACCCCCGCGGCCTGCAAGCAACTCGCCTCCTCCGCCCGGCGGCGGGCGGGCGCCGCGCGCACCCCGGCCACGGCGACCGGCCGGGCCGGCGTGGTGCGGCAGATCAAGGAGGCCTGGGAAGCCAAGGACATCGCAGCCCTGGTCGGCCTCCTCGACCCGGCCGCCGTGATGACCGCCGACGGCGGCGGCATGGTCGGCACCGTCCTGCGCCCGGTCGAGGGCGGCGCCCGCATCGCCCAGTACATGGTCGCCATCGCCGACAAGGCCCCGGGGCTCGAACTCCTCGAACGATCGGTCAACGGCACGCCGGGCCTGGTGGCGCGGCGTGCCGGCGTCGTCGTGACCGTGGCCTCGTTCGACGTCTCCGACGGACGCGTCAGCCGGATCTGGGTGGTCCGCAACCCGGAGAAGCTGCGACCGTGGTCAGGGAGCGTTCGAAAATAAACAGCACCAAGGATCTACGTCCTCATATGCTCGGCGCATTCCCTTCCGGTGATCTTCCGGAAACCGAGTCATGCGAGGTGGAACAATGATTCTCCGTGCATTACCGCGCATCGCGGCATGGGCGACAACCGCCCTTTCCCTGGCAGGCATCGCCCTGGTCGGCACTCCGGCCACCGCAGTGGCGGCAGCAACAGGCGGCGGCTGTACCGGCCCCGCGACCAAACAGGCCTGCGTCAGCCTCGTGGACGACGGAGGCCACGGCGGCGACATCCTCTTCGAGGCCCGCAGCGACTGGCCCGAAGCGGGAGGCGACTGCCGCATGCGACTGGTGGCCTTCGACGACACCACCGGCTGGCAGTGGGAACGTGAACTGCGCCGCTGCGACCGGCCGCTGGAACAGATCTACAAGCTGCCCAATCCGACCCCCGGGCATGTGTACCGGGCGGAATTGCAGATCCTTCCCAACGGGAAGAATTACGCCTTCGCCGAGTTCGTGAAGAGCCCGGAGCTCACCTATTAGCCTCGACCTCTCATGGAGATCCGTCGGCTTTGCCGACGAACCTTTCTGCCGTGCCGGGCGATCGCGGAGGCCCGGGCGGCGGCAGGGGCGCCCTCCGCCGCAGGTCCGGTCGCACAAGGCATCGTGGTGTCCCTTGTTGGAGTGAGTCGGAGCGTGGCTGCTGGAGGTGCGGGAAGGCTGCTGCCGCTACCGGGACCTACCGGGACCTCGCGTGTCCGCCGCCGGACTGCCCGGCTTCCGCCGGAGAAGGGGACAGACATGATCCGGATCACCCGCACCCGTGTCGTGACTGCTGCGAGCGCCTTGGCCCTCGCGGTATCCGCGACCATCACCACCATTACCACCACGTCGGCGTACGCCGCCGACACCCTGCTGTGCTGTGATCAGGCCGTCGACACCAACAACCCGGCCGCGCAGAATTTCGCAGGCCAGTTCGGTGTCGACCTCTCCCGCACGGTCGGAGAAGTCGGCCTGCATTGCAGGCCGGTGGGGTCCGCCGGCGGTGCCGGGAGCTGTAGCGCCGCCTCCGTCCTCTGCGCCAACAACAACTTCGGAGGGGTCCTCGCGACAGGCTGCAGGCCCGGCGACGCGGACATGTGACCGGTTCGGCGCAGCCGCGGCAGCCTGCGCCGAACACCGTCCCGATGACGCGCAGGCCGCCGTGCCCTGGGCCCTCGGACCCGCGCCCGGCCGGCAACGTCCGGCGGCTGTGACGCCTGTCGTCGTGGAGTGATCGGCCCGCCCGTTAGGGTGAGCCGATCACGCACCTGATGACTTGAAAGGCCACGCAGCCCACCGTGACCGAGCACCGCCCGCACACCCTGTTCACCTTCGGCACCCTCAGGGACGAGCACGTCCAGACCGCCCTCTTCGGACGGCCCGTACCCAGCTCCCCGGCATCGCTGCCCGGGTACGCGACCAGGCCCCTTGCGATCACCGACCCGTCCGTCATCGCCACCAGCGGCCTCGACGTGCACCTGACCCTCGTGCGGAGGATCGGCGCCGAGGTCGAGGGCGCCGTACTGCACCTGACCGACGCCGAGCTCGCGGCCGCCGACGCCTACGAGGTCGACGACTACGCCCGCCGACGCGTCGTCCTCACCTCCGGCGAGAACGCCTGGGCCTACCTCGACGCCAACCCGCTGCGCGCCGCGGAACGCATCGTCATTGTGGGCGACAGCATCGCCTACGGCCGCTGCGACCCGCACGGCGGCTGGGCCTCCCGCCTGGCCACCGCCCACATCGCGCAGAACGAGACCGCACACCGCGTCTTCAACCTGGCCATCCCGGGCAGCACCCTGACCGACGTCGCCGAGCAGACCCCCGCCCTGCTGGCCCCGCGCCGCCCCGACACCCTCCTGGTCGCCGCCGGCATCAACGACTCGGCCGTCCCCGACGGTCTGAAGGCCCTCACCGACAACCTCGCCGCGCTGGCCGCCACGGCCCTGGCCCACACCGCACGCCTCGTCGTCATGGGCCCCACCTGGCTCGACGAGACCCGCACCGCCGACTACGAGGGCCTGTGCTTCACCCGTGAACGGGCACTGACCCTGCGCGAGGCCCTGCGCACCTGGTGCGAGGAGCACCACGTCGACTTCCTCGACATGTGGCAGCCCCTCCAGGACCGGCCCGACCTCTTCACCGACGGCCTGCACCCCGACACCGAGGGCCACGAGGCGCTCCACCACCACCTGAGCACACTCGCAGCGCAGTGAACGTACGACGCCTGAGAAGGCGGGCACGCCGGGCGGACGGGAAGGCGGCCCGCCTCGTCGGCGTGGGCAATGTGCTGCTGTGCGGTGTGCTCTTCCTCGTGGCCATCGGAGGCGTGGGGTTCTTCGAGGCCACCACGCGCGCGCAGGAGACGGCCTGGGCGGACGCCGCGGGCTCGGTGTACGGGTGCTGGCTCGCCGGCGGCCTGATGGTGTTCTCCGTCCTGGGCATGATGCGCACGCTGCTCACGCACCTGACGACGATGTTCCTCGTTCCCGTGGTCTCCCTCATTCTTGTTCTCCTGCTGGTGGGCTGACGGCCGGGTTGGCCCGGCACCGAAGAGGGCAGGATGGGGATCACGCCGACCGTGCTGTGCCCGGGGAATTCCGATGCCCCGCACAGCCCTGCAGGTGAAGGGAAGGGGAGGAACAGATGACTCGCATCGCCATCAACGGGTTCGGTCGCATCGGACGCAATGTGCTGCGCGTCTTACTCGAGCGCGACAGCGCACTCGACGTCGTCGCCATCAACGACCTGACCGAGCCCGCCGCCCTCGCACGGCTGCTGAAGTTCGACTCGACAGCGGGCCGACTCGGCCGCCCCGTGGAGGTCGACGGTGACACCCTCGTCGTCGACGGCCGGCGCATCAAGGTGCTGGCCGAGCGGGAGCCGGCGCAGCTGCCGTGGGCCGATCTCGGGGCCGGGATCGTGCTGGAGTCGACCGGCCGGTTCACGGCAGCCAAGGCAGCGAGCGCCCACCTCGGCGCGGGCGCGAAGAAGGTGCTGGTCAGCGCGCCGTCGGACGGCGCCGACGTCACGCTCGCCTACGGCATCAACACCGACATGTACGACCCGGCCGCGCACATGATCGTCTCGAACGCGTCGTGCACGACCAATGCGCTGGCGCCGCTGGCCAAGGTCCTCGACGACCTGGCGGGCATCGAGCACGGCTTCATGACCACCGTGCACGCCTACACCCAGGAACAGAACCTGCAGGACGGCCCGCACCGTGACGCCCGCCGTGCCCGCGCCGCCGCCGTCAACATCGCCCCGACGACGACGGGCGCGGCCAAGGCCATCGGCCATGTACTGCCGGGTCTGGACGGGAAGTTGTCCGGCGACTCGATCCGCGTACCCGTACCGGTGGGCTCCATCGTCGAGCTCAACACGCACGTCGCGCGCGAGGTGACGCGCAGCGAGGTGCTCGCGGCCTACCGTGCCGCGGCGCAGGGCCCTCTCGCGGGCATCCTGGAGTACTCCGAGGACGCGCTCGTGTCGTCCGACATCACCGGCAACCCGGCCTCGTCGATCTTCGACTCGGCCCTCACCCGCGTCGACGGCCGGTACATCAAGGTCGTCGCCTGGTACGACAACGAGTGGGGCTTCTCCCACCGCGTCGTCGACACACTCGAACTCCTCGCCGGCGGCTGACAGCGATCGGGGCGGCCGACGTCCAGCGCGTTCGCGGCGCTTTTTGCCGTGCGGTCCTCAAATCGTTTGGGCCGGACGGCCATGGGCTGCTACGGTCATCGCAGCCGTGAAGAGAACGCAAGGAGGTGAGAGACCCATGAAGGCTGTATCCGTATGGGTGCTCCCCCTTTCCGTCACGGTGGGTGGCTGACGAAGGTGTCGCCGGGAGCGCCTGGACAAGGCACTCCCGAGAGGCAACACCTATGAACTCTTTGCACCCCACCGTCCTGCGCGTTGCGGACACCCAGTGGCAGGCCGTGGAGGACGACCGCGTGGTCGGCTGCGGCGACACCTCGCAACGACCCGACGGGCGGCTCTTCATCAGCATCGACGCGTGGCACGAGACGGTCTTCGACCGCATCGCCCATGCGATGCTCGCCGACCTCCCCGCACCGCTGTACACCGTGGTCGACGAGGATGACCACGAGGCGGCGTCCGCCTGGGAACGGGCCGGATTCACCTTCGCACGCCGCGAGTGGGGCTGCCGCGTGCCCACCGACCCGTACATCACCGGGCTCGGCGCGGTACCGCTCCCGGACGGCGTGACGATCGTGCCTGCCGGCGAGGCCGAGGAAGGCCCGCTGCGTGCCCTGGACCGCGTCGTCCGCGACGAGGTCGAAGCCGCCGCCGGATGGCACACCATGCCCGCCGAAGTACTGCCCCGCCCGGCGGGGACCACCGTGATCGACCCGTCGAGGTACGCGGTGGCACAGCACGCCGGCCAGTACGTCGGACTGATCCGGGTGGCGTCGCTGCTCCGGCAGCCGCGGATCGGGCTCGTCGCCGTCCGCGCCGACCACCACCGCCGCGGCATCGCCCGGGCGTTGCTGGCCCACACCCTGGGCTCGCTGCACCGCGCCGGGAAGGCTTCGGCATGGGCCGAGGTGGACGAGTCCAACGCCGCGGCCACCGCCCTGTTCGAGGGCATCGGCGCCCGGCGCGCGGGCAGCACCGTGGAACTCGTCCGCCGCTGACGCAGCACACCGTCCGTCGCAGCACGAAGGACAGCAGGAAAGACAGCACGAATGACAGAACACAGGAAGTGAGAGTCATGACGAAAACATCAGGCGGTATCGATGTGGAGGGCACCGTCGTCGAGTGCCTGCGCAACGCCACCTTCAGGGTGGAGCTCGAGAACGGTCACACCGTGCTCGCCCACATCAGCGGGAAGATCCGCAAGAACTACATCAAGATCCTCCCTTTTGACCGGGTGCTCGTGGAACTGAGCCCCTACGACCTCACCCGCGGCCGGATCCGCTACCGCTACCGGTCATGACCACGAGCCCGGCCTCCCCTCCGTCCTGGGACGGCGCCGCCGTGCGGGGTCGTGTCGCCGCAATGGCGCGCGAGGACGCCGGACTGCGCCGCTTCGGCGCCGCAACCCACCGGTACCGGCTGCGCCCAGTGCTGGGGGAGGCGGACGTCCGGGCGTTCGAGCGCCGGCACGGCGTCGAACTGCCGGGCTCCTACCGCCGTTTCCTCCTGCACGTCGCCGACGGAGGAGCCGGCCCCCACCACGGGATCGTCGGGCTGACGGAGGACGTCGACGAGGACGAGGCACTCCACGACGTCCGGCAGGAGGACCTGCAGCCCGGCACCCTGGCCACGGCCTTCCCCCACACCCGCGCCCACCCCGGGCCCGGAAAGGGCGGCGAGGCCACGTACGCGGTGCACGGGACGCTCGTCATCGGCGAGATCGGCTGCGGGGCCTTCTCCCGGCTCGTCGTCACCGGCGCGCAGGCGGGCCGGGTGTGGTGCGACGACCCCCTGTGGGGCGGGCTCACGCCCGGGCCGGACTTCCGCGCCTGGTACGGGGCATGGCTGAACGGCCCCGAGGGCGCCCGGCCGGTGCCGGGCGCCCTGTGACCGACAACCGGAAGGCCTCAGCGGACGATCAGGGCCGTGGCCATCTGGCGGGGGCCCGTCGCGTCGGACGGACGGTTGACCACCTTCTCGCCCACGACCATCGTCGTCGAGCCGCCACCGTCGAGGTTGATGGCGTCGACCGCCCCCAGCGAGCGCGCCACCAGCGCCGATTCGCGGAAGGACAGGCCCTCGCTGTAGCCGGGACGGCGGCCGTCGACGGTGATCAGGAGCAGCGAGCCGTCCTCGGTGACGCCGGCGATCGTGCGCGGGTGCCGGTGGGTGGAGAAGTAGTCGAAGAAGCCCGGGTCGTCCGGGTGGTCGAAGCCCTCGGCCTCCGAGGGGATCTCCACACGCCCGTCGCGCAGCAGTTGCGGGCCGCCCGAGACGATGTCGGCGGGGCCGTCGCCGAGGGCGCGCAGGGAGCGGTGCGAGGCGGCGTCGTTCACGTCCTTGGTGACCGTCAGGACGCTGCCCGGCCGGGCGTGGTCGCGCAGCCAGTCGGCGCCGTCACCGGTACCGGCGAGCAGCGTCGTGCCGGCCGGAACCGCTCCGCCGCGGTGGTCGCGCAACTCGAGCACCGTGCCGTCCTTCGCGACGACCGCTGCCGCTCCGGCGCCCTCATGGGTGGGGCCGTAGAAGAAGCCCGTGTACTGGATGATCTCGGAGTCGTCCGTGCACTGCACGTCGTGCAGCGGCCGTTCGGTGGGCAGATCGCCGCCCACACCGCCGCAGTTGCGGATCTTGCCGGGCTGCCGGTTGATCCCGTCGACCTCGCGGTCGGCACCGTCCTCGGAGCGTACCCGCAGGTCGGTCGTGAACTGGCGGACCGACGGGCGGCGGTCGGGATCCACGGGCAGGACCAGGGCGCTGCGGCCGTTGACGGCCTCGCTGACCAGCTCGCCGTTGATGACGGACAGCCCGGCCATGTCACCGAACGTGCCGTCCTCCTCGTCGGAGCCGTAGCCCCCGTTGATCCCGGCGATGCCGCCGGTGCGCTTGACCATCTCGGCGACGGTCTCGGCGCCCGGCACCCGGTCCAGCGACTGCCGGGCCCGGACGCGGTCCCGGTGCGCGGCGTCGACCTTCAGGACGTCGACGACCCACGGGCCCGAACCGCTGCGGCCCCGGCCGTCCTCACCGGTGAAGTACGTACGGGACGGGTTGAACCCCGCCGTGCGCAGCTTCTGCACCAACTGGGCGGCGGCCGCCTTCTCGGTGAGGCTGCCGACCCGCACGCGCCAGCCCCACGGCAGGGAGGACGGCAGGTCCTGGGGGCGGTCGTCGACGCGGGTGACGGTGGGCGGGAAGCCGGCCTTCGCCAGGCGGTCGGCCAGGGCGCGGGCGGCGTCCTCGTCCCGCAGCAGGTCGACCTCGACCGTCCAGCGGTCGTTCGCGTCCGCACGGCCGCGCTCGATGTGGGTCCAGGTCACCCCGGGCGCGAGGTCGCTCGTGCGGCGGGTCTCGGGAAGGTTGTAGGCGCCCAGCGGCAGGCCGCTCGCGGCCCGCGGCGCCGCCGCCTGGGCCCGTCCGGCCGCGGCGGGAGCGACGAGCACCAGCGCGGCGAGGCCGGCTGCGAGCGCGGCCCCGGGCGTGCGTCTGATCTTCACCACGTTCTCTCTCCTGCCCTGTCGATGGCATGACACATACGCCTCGTCACCTCGCAGTCTTCGCGGGCGGTGTGACGCCCGCGCGAACGCTCAGGTCGCAACGGCGTACGGGGAGGCAAACAGGGATGCTGTGCGTGCAGAGGGGTGGGGGGACTGCGGTGAACCAGGAAACACCGTAGTCCTCGGGGACCACCGCGTCAGCAACTGCCGCAGCGGGTCACGGGTGCAGTCGCGGGCGCGCGCCCGCTGCCGCGACCCCGGGCGCCCCGGGCCTCCCGCGAGCCCCGGGCGCCGCAGGCTCCTGCCGGACCCGGGAGGGAACGCGGGCCGGCGTCAGGCCCGCAGGCGCGGCCCGGCCGCCGTCGCCGTCGCCGTCGCCGCTGCCGTCCGTCGGACGGCCGCCCGCAGCGCCGCGGCGCAGGCGTAACCGACCACGCAGCCGGCCGTGTTGGAGAGCAGGTCGTTGATGTCGGCCGTCCGGCCCGAGGACGTGAGGTACTGCGTCGTCTCGATGGCGAGCGAGCCGGCGAAGCCGCAGGCGACCGCGCTCGCCAGGCGCGTGCCCGCGCTCGCCAGCAGCAGACCGCCGGGGACGAACATGAGCACGTTGAGGAAGAAGTCCCAGGTGTCGGCGGGGTTCGAGACGTCGAGCAACTTCAGGTTCACCGCCTGCCCGCCGCCGGAGCGCGTGCCGAAGGTCAGACCCACCACGCCGGCCACCCACAACCACCCCAGCGCGGTGCACACGCGGTGCGACACCCGCCGGGGGCGCCCCAGCAGGAACGTCACCGCAGCGAGGACGACGCAGCCGAGCACGCCGACGGTCAAAGCCAGGGCAAAGGACACGATGTTGCTCTTTCCTCGACAGCGAATGCCGAGGAAAGAGACGCAACGGGAGAAAAGCCCAGTTCTCGGATGAACGGTGACCTGGCTCACGCACGCCTCGACGCAGCAGCGTACGAAGTCCCGCACCTGCGCACGGCCGTCGCCTCCCCGGCCCTGGCGACGGCCGCCCCGTGAGCGCTCACCGGTCGCGGGTGAGCGCGAGCAGGGCCATGTCGTCGGTGATGCTGCCCCCGGTGTGCCGGGTGACATCGGCCAGCAGCGCGTCGAGCAGCTCCTCCGGCCCGCGGAAGCGACGGCCGGTCAGCGCGGCGACGGGGTCGTAGAAGGCGCCCGAGCGGTCCTTGGCCTCCGTCAGGCCGTCCGTGTACAGCAGCAGGGTCGCCCCCGGCGGAAAGGCCATGACATCGGCCGCCTCCCCGTCGGGCCCCAGCGATGCCAGACACAGGGGCAGCGCCGGATCGGACGGCTCCGCGCAGCGCACCTCGCCGTCCGGCCGCAGCAGCAGCGGCGCCGGGTGGCCGCGGTTGACCAGGAGCACCTCGTCGCCCGCGTACGGGATCTGGGCCAGCACGGCGGTGACGAACCCCTCCGTCTGCTCCAGCCCCGCGCGCTCCGCCGCCTCGCGCACGAGAGCCCGTTCGAGCCGGGCCGCGATACCGGTGAGCGACGGCTCGTCCTCCGCGGCCTCGCGGAAGACCCCGAGGGCCACGTCGACGGCCTTGACCGCCTGCATGCCCTTGCCCCGCACGTCCCCCACCAGGCAGCGCACGCCGTACGGGGTCTGCTGCACCCCGTACAGGTCGCCCCCGATCTGCGCCTCCAGCACGGCCGACTGGTAGCGCACGGCGATGCGCACCGGACCCAGGCGCGACGGCGGATGCGGCAGGACGGCGCGCTGCACCGCGAGGGCGACCTCGCGCGCGGACTGCAGCCGGACGTCCCGGTAGTGCATGAGCCGACTGACGACGACGGCGAGGGCCGAGACCGTGGCGACCGTCGCCAGCTCGCTGCGGCCGCCGGATTCGTCGAGGAAGCCGAAGTGCGCGAGCACCAGCGCGTCGGCGATGCACGCGCCGATGCCCGCCAGGATCGTGGCGCGCAGTGACAGCAGGGCGGCGGCCGTCATCGGCGCGGCCGTGTAGACGGCCTCCAGGCTGAAGTGCGGTGGGGTGTTGACGTCGATGAGGGCGCCGCCGACCAGCATCACGACCGGAACCAGCGGCAGGTGGCGCAGGAACCAGCGCATCACGGCGGTGCGCCCCGCGCTCGGTGCCCTCACGTACCCGCTCCCGGTGTGTTGGTGCCGTACGCCCCGCAGGCCCAGCATCCGTCGGAGGGCCCACGGCTGCCAGCGGTGGGACGGCGTCCGGGTGAACCGGGCCGCCCGCCCGCCATGGGCGCCACCCGGAGGCCGCCCAGCGGGCGGTGCTGCCCACGCCGCCGGAGCGGAACCGGGCGCCGCCACGGCGCCCCGTAGGGGCGCGGGGAACTGCGCGACAAGCCAGGACGTGCCCGCAGTCGACCCCCGGGGGGTGGCGTGTCAGCTGCGGGCCGTCGCGGGTTGATCGCGCAGTTCCCCGTGCCCCTTACGGGGCGCCGTGGTGGCGCGTGACGACGATCTGCCGGCACGCCCTAGGCGAAGGTGAGCAGGATCGCCACCGTGTCGCCCTCGGCGTCCAGGCACTCGGTCGTGTTGGAGCCGTCCGGGCTGACCAGGACGCCCAGCACGGTGCCGGTGCCGGCCTCGTCCGGGATCATCAGCCAGTCGTTCGTGAAGTCCCCCTCGACCGGCTCCACCGGCCAGTCGGCGGGGTCCACCGAGGCGCGCTGGAGCATCTCGCGGAGGTTCTCCAGCATCCAGTCGTCGCCCTCCGCGGCGCGCGCGTGCAGGGTGGCCCAGGCGCGCTTGAGTATTGCGGTGCCCGGCTCGATCCAGGTGCTGCTGGGGTTCGCGTGCACCACGGCCAGGCCGGACGGGGTCGCCACGCGCTCGCCCCAGTCCTGCGTCCGGACCGGGACGGTCTCGCCGGGGTGCACCAGGACCGCCACCGGCACGCCGGGCGCGTCCTCGTGGGAGACCAGGTAGACCGGCGTGCCGCCGGGCCGCATCGGGAAGCCCTCGCCCTCCGGCCCCAGCGGGTCGTAGATCGTGCCGTGGCCGGCGGCTCCCTGGATCAGGCCGAGCCGCTCGATCCGCCAGCCGTCGACGGTCCGCTCCTTCACGGACGGATCGGCCAGGGCCGTGCTCAGCGCGGGCAGGTACTCGTACTCGTCATCGTCGTAGGACATCCGGTCTTCCCCAGAACTCGTAGGTGACGGGGAGCGTAGACCGTGCCACTGACACACCGGTGACCGCCCCGGGGCGGCCTTCACCCGGTACTCGCGCCCTTTCGCTCGGTCTCCCCGGCGGTGGCCAGCCACAGGAACAGCGGCGGCAGGAGGAGTTCGGTGCCGGTGAGGACCACCTGGAACCAGTGCGGTGACCCGTGGGAGAGCAGGGACAGCAGCCGGCCGCCACCGCCGAGCAGCAGCAGGCCCGCCAGCCACCGGACGGCCCGGGCCGGGATCGGCGACTGCCGGGCGACGTGGATCCAGGCAAGGCCGTAGCCCATGAAGATCGCGCCGTAGAAGCGTTCCCGGCTGTCGACGGTCGCGCCGGCAAGGCCCTCCCCGGGGACGGAGCCGACCCCGGTGACGAGGTGCACGGCGCCGATCGCCGTGCAGGCGACGCCCATGACGATCAGGAGCCCTCTGAGCAGTCCGGTCACGACCCGCCCCCCTTAGTAGACACGTATCTACTAGCCTGGGAACGAACGTACGACACCGCTCGAACGGGCGTCAACTAGCCTGGGGACGTGACCACTCGGAGCCGGCTGACCCCTGCAGCGCGCCGCCACCAGCTGCTGACGGTGGCGGCGCAGCTGTTCGCGGCCCGGCCGTACGACGACGTCCTCATGGAGGACGTGGCCCAGCGGGCCGCCGTCTCCCGGGCCCTGCTCTACCGCCACTTCCCGAGCAAGCGCGACCTCTTCGCGGCGGTCTACCGGCAGGCCGCCGACCGGCTCCTGGACGCGACACCGATCGACCGGTCCCTGCCCCTGATCCCCCAAGTGCGTGCGGGACTCGATGCCCACATCGACTACTTCGCCGACAACCGTCACACCGTGCTCGCCGCGAATCGCACACTCGCGGGCGACCCCGTCATCCAGGCCGTCGTCCTCGGTGAGATGACCGTGCTCAGCGAACGCCTGGCCGGTGCGGCCGCCTTCGCCGCGGTGCCCGCCGAGCTGATGTCGGCCGTCCTCATGAGCTGGCTGGCCTTCGTCCGTGCCCTGTGCGTGGAATGGCTCACCCGGCGGATGTGCTCCCGCGAGGAACTGCGCGAGACGTGCCTCGGCGCCCTGACGGGCGCACTCGCCCCCCTCGTCGGCCCCTCCCCGTGAGGACGCCTACTGCCGCTCGCGGCCGTGGTGGGCGAAGGGATGGTGGTGCTGGTGGAGGGGCAGCGGTTCGCCGCGGCGGATCGCGCCCGGGGCGCGGCGGGCGGGGTGGTCGGCCCGGCGGGAGGAGCTCAGCTGCCAGGGCACGCTGGTGACCATCACGCCGGGGGTGAACAGCAGCCGGCTCTTGAGCCACAGCGCGGACTGGTTGTGCAGGAAGTGCTCCCACCAGTGGCCCACCACGTACTCGGGAATGAAGACCCCCACCACGTCCCGGGGGCTCTCGCGCCGGATGGAGCGCACGTACTCCACGACGGGCCGGGTGATCTCCCGGTAGGGGGAGGCGAGCACCTTCAGTGGGACGTCGGCGTCCAGGGCCGTCCACTGTCCCTGCAGGGCCTTGGTCTCCTCCCGGTCCACCGAGACGGTCAGCGCCTCCAGGTGGTCCGGGTGCAGGGCCCTGGCGTAGGCCAGGGCCCTCAGCGTCGGCTTGTGGATCGTGGAGACCAGGATGATCGCCACCACGCGCGTGGGGCGCACGAGTTCGGCCCGCGGGTCGCCCACGGCCAATTCTGCGGCGACCGCGTCGTAGTGCCGGCGGATGCCGCGCATCGTCGTCCACAGCACGGCCGCGGCCACGACGGCCAGCCACGCGCCCTGCACGAACTTGGTGGCCAGCACGATCACCAGCACCAGGCCCGTGACGACGGCGCCGGTGGCGTTGATGACCCGTGCCGTCAGCCCCCGCCGCCGCAGGGCCGCATCGCCCTCCTCGCGCAGCTCGCGGTTCCAGTGCCGGACCATGCCCGCCTGGGAGAGTGTGAAGGAGGTGAAGACGCCCAGGATGTAGAGGTGGATGAGGCTGGTGACGTCCGCCTTGTAGAACCACAGCAGCAGCACGGCGGCCAGTGCCAGGGCGATGATGCCGTTGGAGAACGCCAGCCGGTCGCCGCGGTTGTGCAACTGGCGGGGCAGGTAGCGGTGCTGGGCGAGGATCGAGGCCAGCAGGGGGAAGCCGTTGAAGGCGGTGTTCGCGGCCAGGATCAGCACCAGGGCGGTGGCCGCCTGGACGAAGTAGAAGCCGGCACTGTGCTCGCCCCCGAAGATCGCCGCGGCCAGCTGGGCGATGACGGTGCGCTGGGTGTACGCGCCGCAGTCGCCCGGCAGGCCGGTCAGCCGGCAGGAGTTGTCGGTGATGTGCACCTTCGTCAGCAGTGCCAGGGCCGTCACGCCCACGAACATGGTCACCGCGATGGCACCCATGATGCTCATCGTGGCGGCCGCGTTCCTCGACTTGGGCTTGCGGAACGCCGGCACGCCGTTGGAGATCGCCTCCACGCCCGTCAGGGCCGTACAGCCGCTGGAGAATGCGCGCAGACACAGCATGACCAGCGCGAAGCCGGCCAGCCCCGCGTCGCGCGGATCGGGCGCGATGCCGAAGCCGGCGCTCTCCGCGACGGGTGCGTGCCCCAGCGCCCAGCGGACCAGCCCCGTGCCGACCATGATCAGCACACCGGTGATGAACAGGTACGTCGGCGCCGCGAAGGCCTGGCCGGACTCCCGTACGCCCCGCAGGTTCACCCCCGTCAGCAGGGCCACGAAGCCCACCGCCATCACCACGCGGAAGTCCGCCAGCTGCGGCACGGCCGAGATGATGTTGTCCACGCCCGAGGCGACGGAGACCGCCACCGTCATCACGTAGTCGACCAGCAACGACGCCGCGACCACCAGGCCGGCCGAGGGGCCCAGGTTCCGCGAGACCACCTCGTAGGAGCCGCCGCCGCTCGGATAGGCGTGCACCACTTGGCGGTACGACAGCACCACCACCGCCATCAGCGCCACGACCGCCGCGGCGATCCAGGGCGTGAAGTGCAGGTACGCCATGCCGCCCAGGGTCAGCACGAGCAGGATCTCCTGCGTGGCGTACGCCACCGACGACAGCGGGTCGGAGGCGAAGATCGGCAGCGCCAGCCGCTTGGGCAGCAGCGTCTCGCCCAGCTCCTCACTGCGCATCGCCCGGCCGATGGCCAGCCGTTTCACAAGCCCCGTCAGGTTGATCACGAGGCCGAGCCTAGGTCGTACGGTCCGTATGTACGGTGATTTGCCCCCCTGCTCAGCGCGTCAGCGGCTGCAGCCGGAACACCCGTACGCCCCGGCCCGCGGCCCGGGCCGCATACACGTCGTACACCGGCAGCACCGTAAGGATCCGGGCGCGCTCCGCGTGCTGCGCCGCGGGGGAGAGCAGGTGGGCGCGCACCGGGTGGGCCACGCCCCGCCAGGTGACCGTGGCGCGCGGGGTGTGCAGCAGGTTGGTGCTCCAGTGCGGGTGGCGGGGGCGGCCGAAGTTGGTCGCCGCGACCAGCCAGCCGCCGTCGTGACAGCGGTACGCGCACAGGGGCGTCAGGTGCGGCCGGCCGCTGCGGTGCCCGGTGGTGGTGAGCACGACGGTCGGCAGGACCAGCCGGCTGGGCAGCAGCCGGCCGCCCGTCAGCCGGTGCACGGCCCGGTCCAGGCGCGGCAGCACGTGCGGCGCGAGCAGCAGGAACGCACGGCCGGCCCCGACCCGGGCGAGGACCGGGTGCACGGGCCGGTCGCCTCCGCTCCCGCGGCCGCTCATGCGCCCGGCCAGGCGGAGAAGGCGCGCTCGGCCAGGGCGGTGACGGTCAGCGCCGGGTTGCAGCCGAGACCGGCCGGAACGACCGAGGCGTCGGCGACGTGCAGCGTGGGGTGGCCGTGCACCCGGTGATACGGGTCGGCGACGGACGTGCGCGGATCGGTGCCGAGCGGGCAGCCGCCCGTCAGGTGCGCGGTGAAGGGCAGGCCGAGCAGGCGGCTGCACCACAGGCCGTAGGCGCTGCCCCCGATGTGCGTAGCGAACGCCCGCGCGAGAGCGTCGGCGGCCGGCAGCCGGGCGGGCTCGCCGGGGCCGTCGTCCGGCACGAGGGCCAGGCGCCCGTGGCGCAGCCGGCCGGTGAGCGAGGACGGCCGGGCCTCCATCGCCAGCAGCAGCGCCGTGCGCCGGCCGAAGCCGCGCACGGGCCAGTGGGCCAGGGCGCCCGGACCGGCCCCGGCCAGCGGGGAGAGCAGGGCGGACAACGGGTGGCCGGCGCCGCCGACCCGGCACAACTGCACCACCGTCGCCGCATCGGCCCGCAGCTGCGAGCCGACCGCGACACCGGGGCCCACGTCGAAGCCGGGGGCCGCGACGGCCAGGAGCACTTCGCGGTTGGTGCAGGTCCGGGTGCCCAGCGCCGGCCCGATGCCGGGCAGCGCACCGGCGGCACGGCAGCGGAGCAGCAGCTCGGGCGTCCCCCACGCGCCGGCGGCCAGCACCACATGGTCCGCACGCAGGTCGCCGCCCCGGCGGCAGGGCGGGCCGCCGGTGGGCGCCGTGCGCACCCACCAGCCGCCGTCCGGGCGCGGGGCCAGCGCCGTCACGGTGGTCAGGGGCAGGATGCGGGCGCCCAGCCGCCCGGCCAGATGCAGATAGTTCTTGACCAGGGTGTTCTTCGCCCCCACCCGGCAGCCCAGGACACAGCGCGCACAGCGGGTGCAGCCGGTGCGGCCGGGTCCCCGCCCGTCGAAGTACGGATCCGGCACGGGCCGGCCGGGGGAGTCGAGCACGATGCCCACCCGCGTGGGCCCGAAGGAGCCGCCCACCCCTACGTCCCCGGCGACCCGGCGCAGTACCGCCTCACCCGCGCCGTCCGTGTCGGGCAGCGGCGCCGGGGCGGCGCCCAGCATGCGCTCGGCCACCGCGTAGTGCGGGGCCAGTTCGGCCGCCCAGTCCACCGCCGGGTCCCACCCGGCGCAGCGGAAGGCCTGCACTGCGGGCCGGTGCAGCACCCCGGCGTACGCCAGCGAACCGCCGCCCACCCCCACGCCCGTGAGCACCAGCAGGTTGCGCAGCACCCGCACCCGCAGAATGCCGCGCAGGCCGAACCGAGGAGCCCACAGCAGGCGGTGCACCTGCCACGGGGAGGCGGCGAAGTCGCCGTCGGCGAAGCGGCGGCCGGCCTCCAGGACCGTCACCCGGTACCCCCGCTCCGCCAGGCGCAGCGCGGCCACCGAACCGCCGAAACCGGAGCCCACCACGATGACGTCCCCGACCGTCATGACGGGTATGTACCCATGAAGGCGGGGAAACCTCACGGACCGTCCCCTGGGGGTGCCGATGGACGTCCCGACGGCTCCCGGCGCACTGCCGCTCATCGGCCACGGCGCCGAGCTGTGGTTCCGTCCCATGGACTTCGTCGCCGGGATGAACGAGCTGGGCCCCCTCGTCCGCTTCCGCCCCGGCCTCCACCCCTCCTACCTCGTCACCGACCCGGGGCTGCTGCACCACCTCCTGGTCACCGGGGCCCGCGACTTCGTCAAGGGCCGCCTGACGGACACCGCCGGGCCGCAGATCGGCGTCAGCCTGGTGATGGACATGAGCTTCGAGGGCCTGACCCCCTTCGCCGCCCACCGCCGCCACCGCCGGGCGATCCAACCGGCCTTCCACCCCGAGCGGCTGGCCGCGCGGACGGCCCTGGTCGCGCGCGTGACCCGCCACCGGCTCGCCCACTGGCGGCCGGGGCTGCGGCTGCGGCTGGAGAAGGAACTGCTGGCCCTGTCCAACGAGGTCAACGCGCTGGTCTTCTGCGGCGAACCGGCAGCCGCCGTGGCCGGCGCCCTCGCCGGCGTCCAGCGCAACCTCACTCCCGGCCTGTACTGGCGCTCGGTCGCCCCGCGCTGGACCGACTCCCTGCCCGTACCCGGCACCGGCGGCTTCCTGCGGGCCCGCGACCGGCTGCGCGCCGCGATCCGCGCAGCCCTGCACGAACGCCGCACCGACCCGCGGCGCGACGACGGCGACGTTCTGTCCGCCCTGGCCCGTGCCCGCTACGCCGACGACGACAGCGGCCTGGACGACGAGCAGATCGTCCACGAGTTCGTCTTCTACCTCATTGCCGCCGCCCACGGCATCGGCGACATCCTTCCCTGGGTCTTCCACGAACTGGCCGCCCATCCGGACGTCGAGCGCCGGCTGCACGACGAACTCGACACCGTCCTGGCCGGCGAGGACGTGACCGCCGAGCACCTGCCGCACCTGGTGTACACGCGCCGGGTGCTCTCCGAGGCACTGCGGCTGTACCCGCCCGTGTGGCTGCTCGCGCGCCGCGCCCTCGAAGCCGTCGATCTGGGAGGCGTGTTGCTGCCGGCCGGTACGGAACTGGTCTTCAGCGCCTATGGAATGCACCGCCACCCGCGTCACCACACCGACCCGCTGCGCTTCGACCCCGACCGGTGGCTGCCCGAGCGGGCGGCGCTGCTGCCGCGGTGCGCCTACGTGCCCTTCGGGGCCGGGCCCCGCAAGTGCATCGGCGACCGGTTGTCCCTGCATCAGATGCTGACCGTGGTCGCCACCGTCGCCACCCACTGGCGGCTGCGGGCCGTGCCCGGGTCCCACCCGCACCCGTCGGCGCGCGTCTTCCTCTCCCCGCGCTGCGTCGAAATGCTCTGCGCACCGCGCGTCAGCCGGCGATGAGCAGCACCGCCGCCGTCAGCCCCGCACCGAGCAGGCCGCCGGCCCACACCTGGGCCGTCGTGTGTGCGCCCAGGCGAATCCGGGCCCACCCGACGACCACCGGCAGGGGTGCCAGGAGCGCGCACACCGGGTCCACGCGCAGCGTCAGCAGGGCCACGCTGCCCGCGGCCGCGCAGGTGTGCAGCGAGACCTTGCCGAAGCGGGTGCACAGCACGAACGCCGCCCCGCCGGCGGGCGCCAGGGCGCCCGGCACCAGCACGTCGCGCGGTGCGCCCGCACGCAGGCAGGCCAGCCACACCACGGCCGCGGCCGCCGAGGCGCAGGTCAGCGGCAGCGGGCGCTCGGCGCGCCGGCTCACCTCCAGGTCCGACCACCAGCCGCACCGCACGCCGAGAGCCATCACCGCCACGCCCACGACGCCGCACACCGCGGCCGCACCGCCCCACACCAGCCCCGCGTAACCGGGCCGGCCGGCGTGCCAGCTCACCGCGCAGCCGGCAGCCACCGGCAGCACGGGCGGCGAGAGACAGCGCGCGGTGTGGCGGGCCAGCCGGTCGGCGGCGCGAGGGGTGGAGGGCGGTGGGGTCATGTCGTTCAACGACCCTATCGCCAGACATAGTTGGTGGTTTCGCCTCTTCGGGTGGTTTGAGGTGTGAGGGGCGCCGGTGCGGCCGAGACTCCCCTCGGCGTGCGGGAGCGCGAGGTGAGGAGGCGCCGTGCCTCGTCGAGGTGCCCGGGCCGCGAAGCGGCGGATATCCGTGGCCAAGTGGCTGCTGCGTGGGACCTTTCGCATGGCCGCGGACGCCGATGCCCGGCGCCCTGCAGCGGCAGGGAGCGGCCATGGGCCGCGCCACGTGGCGCTCATCATGGACGGCAACGGCCGCTGGGCGGCGCGGCGCGGCCTGCCGCGCGCGAGCGGACACGAGGCCGGCCTGCGCGCGGTGCGGTCCGTGCTGGACGGTGCGCTGGAGGAGGGCATCGCGTACCTGTCGCTGTTCGTCTTCTCCACCGAGAACTGGAACCGGCCCTCTGCCGAGGTGAACGCCTTGATGCGGCTGGCCGAGGAGGCCTCGGACTCCTTCGAGGAGTACGTGGAGCGCGGAGTGCGCCTGCGGTGGCTCGGCTCGAAGGACCGGCTGCCCCCCACCGTGATCGGCGCGCTGCACGAGGCGGAGGAGCGCACCCGGGCGGGCCGGGCGATGACCGTGGCCTTCTGCTTCAACCACGGCGGCCGTGACGAGATCGTGCGCACCGCGGCCGTGCTGGCCCGCCGTGCCGCCGCCGGACGGCTGGACCCGGAGGCCATCGACGAGCCGCTCTTCGCCCGGCACCTGCCGCTGCCGGACCTCCCCGACATCGACCTGCTCATCCGCACCTCCGGCGAGCAGCGCCTGTCCAACTTCATGCTCTGGCGCGCCGCGTACGCGGAGTTCTTCTTCGTCGACACCCTGTGGCCCGACTTCACGGGCGATCAACTGAGGGCCGCCGTCGCGGCGTTCGCCGCCCGCAAGCGCCGCTTCGGCACCGTCTGAGCCACTAGAGACGTGTCCGGCGCCCCGTAAGGGGCGCGGGGAACTGCGCGATCGGCCACCGACGAGCCTGCAGTCGACGCACCGCCCTCGGGGTCGGGGCGCAGCACGGCACACTCCATCTGCGGGCGCGTCCGGGCTTGTCGCGCAGTTCCCCGCGCCCCTACGGGGCGCGGTCACCGTGCGATCGTCAGCCCGGCGGCGCGTACCCGGCCGCCGCCGACAGCCACGCTGTCCGCGCTGAGGGTGACGTCGGTCAGCACTAGCGCGGGGGCGACCGCCGCCGGCAGCGGGGCATCGGCGGTGGCGTGCACCGGAAGGACACCCAGGAGCCGGGCATCCAGGCGGGTGAAGTCCCCCTCGATGCCGCCGATCAGCTCGGCGTGCGCGAGGTACGCCGCGGTCGGCCGGCCGGCGGTGCGCACGGTCACCACCGCGTCGGTGAGCGTGGCGCGCTCCAGACGGCAGTGCAGCACCGGGTGCCCGGCGGCGCGGCGGCGGATACAGCCGGCCGGGCCCGTCACCGCCCTGCGGGCGACCAGCATGACCGGCGCGACCGCGACGTCGTCGGCGCCCACGCGCGGCGGAAGGGCCCGGGCGTCCGGGGCCGTGCAGACCAGCAGCGCACACAGCACGGCGGCGCCGGCCCTCACCCCGCTTCCCGCTCGGGCGGCAGCCACGCGAACCCCCACACCCCGCCCGCCCCCGCGAGCAGGCTGCCCAGCAGCATCCCGCCGGCGTTGCAGGTGACCAGGGCGAGAAGGGCCAGCGCCAGCACCATCAGCCCGACGGGCGTGTGCAGCCCCGGGTGCGTGGCCAGCATCACCGCGGCCACCAGCAGCGGCACGCTGGTGGAAAGCCCGGCCCCGGCCACCACGCCGGCGACCTGAACGGCCGCCGGGAAGCCCGTGAACGGCAGCCACAGCAGCTCCAGCGCACCGAGCACGGCCAGCACCGCCGCGCCCAGCGGCCGGCCACGTCGCCAGGCCCCGAACCGCCGCCGCGCCGCCCTGGCCCTCGTCAGGAGCACTCGTGCCGGCCCGCCTCGATGCCGACGTCCACGTCGCTCAGCCGGAAGGTGCCCGCCGTGGCCAGCCAGGAGGTGAACTCCGGCCGTTCGACCGTCACATGGCGCGTACGGGCACCGACGCCGCCCTCCGGCAGCACGCCGACGCGCAGGTCCTCGAAGACGGTCTCCCGGCCGCGCACCCGATCGGTGTTGACGACGATGCCGGTGGCCAGCACGGGCCTCATGCGCCCGGCGCTGCCGCGCAGCGTCACCGGCCCGAAGGGGGTGGGCACGAGCAGGCTGGCGCACAGGCCCTTGAGCCAGGCCCGGTCGGCGGTCACCACGCCGACCGGGTGCCGGGCACCGTCGTGCTCCACGAGCACGTCGGTGCGCTCGCTGAAGCCCTCGCCCTCCAGCCGCTCGCCCGTCAGCTTGAACGCGCCGCCGGAGGCCGCGGCCGAGACCGCCAGCACCCCGTCGGCCGTGGCCGCGAGCAGCCCGCAGGCCGCGGCCAGCGCGGCACCGCCCGCCACCACCAGCCGCGCCCGGTTCACCCTGCGTCCGCGCGTCCTCCTCGCCCGCTGCACGCCCTTTCCAACGGACGGGCGGCGGCCGCGGTGACGGCGGTCCGAGGGCGCCCGGGGGACCGGCAGGGCCGTACGGAGCGCGGGGGAGCGCACATGGCAGGCGCCGCGCCCACGGGTGTGACGGACGACGCGCGCGGTTCCCGGGGGCCGGCCCCGGCCTGCGGCGCTCCCCGTCCGGCCCGATGATGGAAGCCGTAAGGGGAAGCCGTAAAGGGAAGCGGACCGGCCGACGGAAGGGACCCGCGGATGCGCGTGAGCGGACCCGTGCTCGTCGACGTCACCCGCGCCGCCGTGAGCCCGCACGCCGTCGCGTGGGCGGCCGACGAGGCCGCCTGGCGCGGGCTGCCGCTGCACCTGGTGCACGCCCAGGAGTGGCCCACCGGCAAGCCGCCGCGCGGCGGACCGGGACAGGAGCCGCCCTCGTGGGTCACCCACTTCCGGGCGACCGGGGAGGCCCTGCTGCAGGACGCCCTGGAGACGGCGCTCATGCGCCACCGCGGGCTGGAGCTCGTCCCCTCCCTGGTGGCCGGGCGGCGGGTGCACGTGCTGCGCGAGGCCGCCGAGTCGGCGGGGATGCTGGTGCTCGGGGCCCGCCGGTACACGGGCGTGGACACCCTGTTCACCCCGGGCGACAAGAGCGACGCCCTGATCGGCCACCTGGCCTGCCCGGTGGTCCTGGTGCCCGAGCCGACCGCCGGGCTGCCCGCGGACGCGCCCGTCGTCGTCGGCGTGGACGGTTCGCCCGCCTCGGACCTCGCCGTCGCCCTCGCCTTCGAGGAAGCGGCCCTGGCCGGCACCGGGCTGGTCGCCGTCGACGTGCGCCGGCCGCGCGACGCGGAGCTGCCGGAGTTCCTCGACGCGTCGCGGCTGGTGCTCTCCGAGGCGCTCGCCGGCCACTGCGCGCAGTACCCGGAGGTGCAGGTCCGCCGGGAGGTCCTCACCGGGGACCCGGCCGGGATGCTCGCCTCCGCCGCCCGCCGCGCCCGCTGCCTGGTGGTCGGGGCGCGGGGCCGGGGCGGCTTCCGGGGCATGCTGGCGGGCTCCACCAGCCGCACCCTCGCCCACCGGACGGAATGCCCGCTGATCGTCGCACCCCCGCCGCAGGCTACCGGGCACGGCTGAACGCCGGGGCGGGCCACGACTTAACGCCGGGGCGGGCACCGCCTCACTCGTGCGGGACGACGGCGACCGGGCACGGCGCGTGGTGCAGCGCACGGTGGCTGACCCGGCCCAGCTGCAGGCCGCGCAGGCCGTGCCGCCGGGTGGCCCCGACGACCAGCAGGGCCGCCCCGGCCGACAGCCGCACCAGGGCCTTGTGCGCCGGGCCCTCGACGACCGTGCGCCGGACGGTGACCCCGGGATGGTGCTCCAGCGGGGCGCGCAGGGAGTCCTCCAGCAGGGCGGCGGCCTGCTCGGCATAGGCCCGGGCGGCCTGGTCCAGCACGACGAGGGGGTCGGCCTGCTGCTGCGGGCTGCGCCAGGCCCGTACCGCCTCCACCTCGCAGCCGCGCAGCTGCGCCGCGGCCACGGCGAATTCCACGGCCGCCGGGGCCTCCTCCTCCCGGCCGACGCCCACGACGACGCGCCGGCCGTCGCCCCGGACGTTCTCCTCGGTGCCGCGCACGACCACCACCGGGCAGTGCGCCCGGCCCGCCACCGACAGGCTCACCGAGCCCAGCAGCAGCTCCCGCACGGCACCGCGCCCGGAGGAGCCGGTGACCAGCAAGGACGCCCGGCGCGACTCCTCCACCAGGGCGTCCACCGGCTCGGCCGGCAGGACCTCGGTGTGCACGTCGAGCCCGGGGGCCGCCTGCCGGACGCGCTGCCCGGCCGAGGCGGCGACGTGCTCGGCCAGCATCTGTTCGGGGAGGTCCTCCCCGCCGGCCGAGGGCAGCTGGGCCTCGTAGCGCTCGAACAGCGAGGCGCACACGATGCGCAGCGGCAGCCCGCGCCGGGCCGCCTCGGCGGCGGCCCAGTCCAGGGCGGGCAGGCTGCCGGGGGAGCCGTCCGCGCCCACGACCAGGGGTCGCTCCACCGCGTCCACCACCTCGCTGTCGTACCGGACGTCACCTTCCACGATGCCGCGTGGTGGCGCAGGTCCGCGATTCGGGCCGCTGTGGCTATGCCTCCGGGGTGCCCAGGGCGGCCAGGACCTCGCGCAGGGCGTGCTCGAAGAGCGGTTCGGGGTCCGTGAGGGCGAAGTCGAGGTGGCCGAACACCTCGACGGCCACCGCGCCGTAGATGCGGGCCCAGCAGGAGACGAAGACGTAGATGACCTCCAGGGGGACGGGCTCGCCGGCCAGGTGCTCGCGCACCTCCTCCAGTTGGACCGTCCACGCCGGATCCAGTCCCGCCGGCGGCGTGATGGTGCCGCGGCGCCACAGCTGGACCATCAGCTCCAGGAGGATCGTGCCGAAGCGCCAGCTGGGGTCGTGCGCGGCCGACCCGGGTGCGGTGTCGGCGTCGGTGACCGGCTTGGCGAACAGCAGCCCGAATTCGCGGGGGTGGGCCAGCGCCCAGCGGCGCAGCTGCCGGCACACCTCCCGCAGCCGCCCGCCCGGGTCGTCGGCCGGCCGGCGCTCGCGGGCCTCGGCCAGCGAGGCCGCCAGCTCGTCGTACAGGCGCGAGACCAGGGCCTGGACGAGGTCCCGGTGGCCGGCGTAGTAGCGGTAGAGGGCGGGTGCGGTCATGCCCATCTCGCGGGCGATGGCCCGCAGCGTGACGGCGGAGGGCCCCTCCTCGACCAGGAGCCGGCGGCCGGTGTCCAGGATCTCGGTCAGGGCCTGTTCGCGGACGCGGTGGCGGCGTCCGCCGGCTGGGGTTCCCGATGTGCCCGGCACGAGGGTGCCCTCGCCTTCTCTTGACAAAGTGAACACCCGTAACTTTAGCTTGTGCCGAAAGTTAACGGTGTTAGCAAATCTCTCGGGGGACTCTCATGACCTACGGCATCGTCCTGACGTACACGGTCACGCCGCGCTGGCTCGCCCTCTCGCGCGAGGAGCGCAACGCCTTGCGCGCCCGGCACCTGGAGCCGGTCTTCGCCGCCTACGCGGACCGGGTGAAGGCCCGCTTCTTCGACGCCGAGGCCTTCAACGGCCGCTTCTCCGACTTCGCCCTGCTGGAGACGCAGGACCTGGGCGCGTACTACTTCCTGATCGAGGCCCTGCGCGACACGCCGATCATCGCCGAGGGCTACCTGGCCTTCAACGACGTCCTCCTGGGCGTCGAGGACGGCTTCCACGCCTACGAGCAGGCCCTGACCTCCACGGCCGGCCCCCGATGACCCTGCACGGACACCCGCCCGCGCGCCGCTGGCCGCTGGCGGCCCTGCGGACCGTGGCCGTGCTGGTGCTGCTGGACACCCTGGCGCAGGCGGCACTGGCCGGTCTGTTCGTCACCGGCGACCTCGACCTCCTCGCCTGGCACGCGGCCAACGCCGGCGTGCTCAGTGCCCTCACCGTCCTGCAGACGGCCGCGGCGCTGGCCGTGTGGCGCGCCGCGCGCGGGCCCCTGTGGCCGGCCGTGGCCAGCGCGGTGCTGGTCGCCCTCGTCGGCGTGCAGCAAGGGCTGGGGGAGGCGCGGATCCTGGCCGGACACCTGCCGCTCGGCATGGCCGTCTTCGGCTGCGCGGCAGGCCTGACCTGCTGGGCCTTCGCCCGGCACGCCTTCGCCCGCCCCGCGTCGGCGGGGGTGGCCGGGTGAGGCCCCCTCTCCCGGGCCGGCGGGGGTTCCTCGGACTGACCGTCGCCGCCGGAGCGGCGATCACGGTGGGCGCGGCCGGCTGGTCCCGCCTCGCCACGGCGTCCACCGGGCGCGTCCTGGCCAGCGCGGGCCCGCTGCCCCGGCCCTTCGCCGTGCCGCTGCCCGTGCCGCCGGTGGCCCGGCCGGTGCGCAGCGCGCACGGCACCGACTTCTACGAGGTCGAGCAGCGGGAAGGCACGGTGCAGATCCTGCCCGGCCGCAGCACCACGGTGTGGGGGTACGACGGGAACTTCCCCGGCCCGACCTTCGCCGCCCGCTCCGGGCGCCGCACCGTGCTGCGGGTGCGCAACAGCCTCGCCGTGCCCACCGTCACCCACCTGCACGGCGGCGTCACCCCGCCCGAGTCCGACGGCCACCCCACCGACCTGCTGCTGCCCGTGCGCTGCACGCCCGGCGGGACGGACGACGGCATGGCCGCCGCACACGGCGGGCGCACGGCCGTGGGGTACCGCAGCTACGAGTATCCGCTGCCGCAACGGGCCGCGACCCTCTGGTACCACGATCACCGCATGGACTTCAGCGCCCCGCAGGTCTGGCGCGGCCTGGCCGGCTTCTTCCTCGTCACCGACGCGGAGGAGGACCGGCTGCCGCTGCCGCGCGGGGAGCGCGACGTGCCCCTGATGCTGTGCGACCGCTCCTTCGAGGAGGACGGTTCCTTCCGCTACCCCGCCCGGCACGACCACGACGCGTTCCCGGACGGCGTGCTCGGCGACGTCCAGCTCGTCAACGGCGCGCCCTGGCCCGTCCTGGACGTCTGCGCCACCCGCTACCGCCTCCGGCTGCTCAACGCCTCCAACGCCCGCCGCTACCAGCTGCGGCTGGACGTGCGCGACGGTGGGCCCGCGCGGTTCGTCCAGATCGGCAGCGACGGGGGCCTGCTGGCCGCGCCCCGGCCCGTGCAGGACCTCGCCATGGCACCCGGCGAACGCTGCGACGTCGTCGTCGACTTCTCGGCCTTCCCCCTCGGCAGCGAGCTCACCTTGCGCAACACCGCGGCCAGGGGCGGCATGCGCGACGTGATGCGCTTCCGCGTCGTGCGCAAGGGAAAGGACGACAGCCGGGTGCCGGCCCGTCTGTCGCCCTCGTTCACCACCCTCGTCCCGGACCGGACGATGCCGGTGCGCACCTTCGACTTCCGCCGCACGCACGGCCCGGACGACCGGCAGATGTGGACGATCAACGGGCGGCCGTTCGCCACCGATGCGGTCCTGGCCTCCCCGCGGCTGGGCACGGTGGAACGCTGGCGCTTCAGCAGCGACTTCCACCACCCCGTGCACGTGCACCTGGGCCAGTTCCAGGTGGTCGCCCGCGGCGGCCGGGGGCCGGGGGCGGCGGACGCCGGCTGGAAGGACACCGTCGACGTCCGCCCGTACGAGGTGGTCGAGGTCCTCGTGCGGTTCACCGGCTACAAGGGCCGTTACATGCTGCACTGCCACAACCTCGAACACGAGGACATGGCGATGATGGCGAATTTCCGGGTGGTCTGACGACAGGTGGGCGCGACGAATGACGCCCTTCCCGGCGCCCGCGGCCAATTGCGGCCACAAGGTGTCCGCGATCGTCGCTAGCGTGAGGAACGAGCGCGCGACGCAGTTCCGTCCCCGGTTCGCACCGGCTCGCCCCTCAACCCGAGGAAGGCTCATGCAGCAGAAGAACATCCAGATCATCGGCGCCCGCGAGAACAACCTCAAGAACGTCTCGGTCGAGATCCCCAAGCACAAGGTGACCGTGTTCACCGGCGTGTCCGGGTCCGGGAAGTCCTCGCTGGTCTTCGACACGGTCGCGGCGGAGTCGCAGCGGCAGCTGAATGAGACCTTCACCGCGTTCGTCCGCAACCGCCTGCCCAAGTACGGCCAGCCCGACGCGGACGTGATCGCGAACCTGTCGACGGCGGTCATCATCGACCAGAAGCGGATCGGCGGGAACTCCCGCTCCACCGTCGGCACCATCACGGACATCTACGCCCTGCTGCGCCTGCTCTACTCGCGCGCCGGCGACCCCTGGGTCGGCTACTCCAACGCCTTCTCCTTCAACGACCCCGCCGGCATGTGCCCGGACTGCGAGGGGCTCGGCCGCCGGGTGGAGCTCGACCTCGGCAAGCTCCTGGACACCTCCAAGTCCCTCAACCAGGGCGCGATCCGGCACCCGGCCTTCGCGGTCGGCGGCTGGTTCTGGAAGCTGTACGCCAACTCCGGCCTCTTCGACAACGACAAGAGGCTCGCCGACTTCACCGAGGCCGAGTGGCAGGCGCTCCTGCACGGCGCACAGGGCTCCATCCCGCTGGACTGGCAGGGCGGGCAGATCAACTCCAAGTACGAGGGGCTGATCGAGAAGTTCAACCGCGTGTACCTGCGCAAGGAACCCGACGAGATGAGCGCCAGGAACCGCCGGGCACTCGAGCGCGTCGTGTCCGTGTCCACCTGCCGCACCTGCGACGGCCGGCGGCTGAACAAGGCGGCCCTCGGCTGCCTCATCAACGGCCGCAACATCGCCGAACTCGCCTCCCTCGAGATCGGCGACCTGATGGCCGCGGTCAAGAAGGTCGACAACCCCACGGTCGGCACGCTCGTCGCCAACCTCGTCCAGCGCCTGGAGCACCTCGTCGAGCTCGGGCTCGACTACCTCAGCCTCAACCGCGAGACCTCCACCCTCTCCGGCGGCGAGTCGCAGCGGATCAAGATGGTCCGCCACCTCAACAGCTCCCTCGTGGACGTCGTCTACATCTTCGACGAGCCCACCATCGGGCTGCACCCCAGCGACGTACGGCGGCTGAGCGCCCTCCTGCAGGAACTGGCGGAGAAGGGCAACACCGTCCTGGTGGTCGAGCACGACCGCGACATCATCGAGATGGCCGAGCACGTCATCGACCTCGGACCGCGGGCCGGCCGGCACGGCGGCGAGATCGTCTACCAGGGCGACGTGCCCGGGCTGTGCGCGGCGGACACCCTCACCGGCCGGTTCATGAAGCGCGAGCTCGGCATCAAACCGGAGGTCCGGCGGCCCGCCGGCCACATGCTCGTCTCCCACGCGGCCGTGCACAACCTCAAGGACGTCACCGTCCGCATCCCCACCGGGGTGCTGACCGTGGTGACCGGGCCCGCCGGATCCGGCAAGTCCACCCTCATCCACGACGTCTTCCTGCGCCAGCACCCCTCCGCCGTGGTCATCGACCAGTCCGCGGTGAGCACCAACCGGCGCTCCAACCCCGCCACCTACACCGGCATCATGGACGAGATCCGGCGCCTGTTCGCCCGGGAGAACGACGTCAGCGCCTCTCTCTTCAGCTTCAACTCCGAGGGTGCCTGTCCCGGTTGCCAGGGCCTGGGCATCATCTACACCGACCTCGCCTTCATGGACCCGATGATCACCACGTGCGAGGTGTGCGCGGGCCGGCGGTTCACCGACGAGGTGCTGCGCTGCACCCTGCGCGGCCGCACCATCAACGACGTGCTGGGCATGAGCGCGGGGGAGGCGGCCGAGTTCTTCACCGAACCGCGCATCGCCGGGACGCTGCGCTCGATCAACGAGGTCGGCCTGGGCTACCTGCAGCTCGGCCAGCCGCTGAACACCCTCTCCGGCGGCGAGTGCCAGCGCATCAAGCTCGCCACCGAACTGGGCAAGAAGGGCAGCATCTACGTGATGGACGAGCCCACCACCGGACTGCACATGTCGGACATCGACAGCCTGCTGCACGTCATCGACGGCCTCGTCGACCGCGGCAACTCCGTCGTCGTCATCGAGCACAACCTCGACGTGGTCAAGAAGGCCGACTGGGTCATCGACCTGGGCCCCGGCGGCGGCAGCTCCGGCGGCGAGGTGGTCTTCGAGGGGACGCCGGCCGAGCTGGCCACGGCGGAGCACTCCCTGACCGGCGTCTTCCTCGCCGCGTCACTGCCCGGCGCCACGTCACTGCCCGGCCGGACGACCTGACGTCAACGGCCCGCCGGCCCTGAGCGCAGCCACGCGTTCCTCCAGCAGCGGCACCACCGCGTTGGGGGAGGGCGTGGCGAGCATCTCCCGCCGCAGCCGGCCGGCGCTCTGCGCGAAGGAGGGCTCCTCCAGCAGCCGGGCGAGCCCCTTGCGGACCGCCTCCGCCCCGCCGCCCGGCTCCTGCGCCAGGCACAGCCCCGCACCGAGCTCCTCCAGCCGCCGGGCGCGGAAGACGTCGTCCCACTGCCGGGCCAGCACCAGCTGCGGCACCCCGTACAGGGCCGCCGTCGCCCATGTGCCCGCGCCGCCGTGGTGCACCACCGCCGCACAGCCCGGCAGCACCGCGTGCAGCGGCACGCTGTCCACGATGCGGACGTTGGACGGCAGCACCGGCAACGCCGCCCGGGCGGCGGGCCTGACGGTGGCGACGACCTCGGCGTCCAGCTCCGCGATGGCTTCGAGCACCTCCCCGGCGCCGGCCATGCCGGCGAAACCGGTGCCGCTGCGCTCCGTGATGCCCTGGGTCAGGCAGACCCGCGGCCGCTCGGGATCCCGGCGCAGCCAGTGCGGCACGACCGCGGGCAGCGGCCCGTTGTACGGGACGAAGCGCATCCCCACCACGGGCCGGTGCATGTCGAGGCGCGCGCCGGGCGGCATCTGGTCGATCGTGAACTGCCCGGTGACGACGTCCGGATGGAACTCCTCGCCGTAGCGGCCGAGGGTCCACGTCAGCCACTCGCGCAGCGAGTCGTCGCGCAGTGCGGCCGGGGCGGCGTCGAGGACCTGCCGGAACCGGTCGTACATCCGCAGGAACAGATCCGGCCCCCACAGCAGGCGGGCGTGCACGGCACCGCCGGCCTGCGCGGCGACCGCGCCGGCGAAGGTGAACGGCTCCCGGATCACCAGCTCCGGCCGCCACCAGCGGACGAAGTCCACCAGGTCGTCGACCATCGAGTCGTTGTTGATCACGGCGTAGTAGACGGCGGTGAGCATCGTGTGCGACGCCACCAGGAAGTCCCCGCCCAGCAGCTCCGGCCGCACTTCGAGGTAGTCCGGGTTCCCGTGGAGGGCGAACACCCCCGGTGCCGCCGCCCCCATCACCTCGTCGATCCGGTGGTCCGTGCCCACCGGCACGGCCGTCAGGCCCGCCCGGGTGATGCTCCCGGTCAGCGCAGGCTGGCTCGCCACCCGGACCTCGTGCCCCGCCGTCCGCAGCGCCCAGGCCAGCGGTACCACCCCGTTGAGGTGCGCGTCCATGGCGAACGCCGTGAGCAGCACCTTCATGCGCGGTCCCCGGTGCACGGCACCGACAGCGGCGCCCGGGTGATCGGCGAGCGGGCGCGCCGCAGCACCTCGCCGGCGAGGCGCAGCCGCGGCAAGCGGTCGGCGACGGCCCGCAGCACCACGGCGGACTGCAGCCGTACCAGTGGCGCCACCACCTCGTCGTACCCGGCACCGGCGGTCGGCAGCAGCCGGAAGCCGGACCGCCGGGGGCGGGTGATGTCGAAGCGCTCCGGGTCCTCGTGCAGCCGCGGGTCCCGGTGGGCGGCGTCGACGACGACCACCACGTGGTGGTCGGCCGCCAGGTCCTGCCCGGCCACCGTCAGCGGCTCCTGCGTGATCAGGCTGTGCATCCGTACGGGCGGTGCCCAGCGCAGCGTCTCCTCGACGGCGTCCGGGGCCCGATCGGGGTCGGCGCGCAGCAGCGCCCACTGGTCGGGGTGGTCCAGCAGGGTGAGCAGGGCGTTGGTCACGGTCACGGCGGCCAGTTCGCCGGCCGCGACGGTCAGGAGGGTGCAGGCGCCGGGGAGGGCGGCCCGGGCCTGCTCGTCGTCGCCGGCGACGGCGAGCAGGGCGCCCGTGGCGTCCGCCGACGGCCCGGCCGCGAGCACACCGTCGAGCAGGTGCCGTACGCGTGCGAGGGCGGCGTTCATGGCGCGGGTGTCGGGCAGCCGCTGCGGGCACAGCGTGGCGTCCAGGGCCCGGCCGGCGTGGGCCAGCAGTCCGGCCAGCTCCTGCCGTACGGGCCCGGGCAGGCCCAGGACGGCGGCGAGCGAGCCGGTCACGGCGGGCCGCACCACGTCGGCCACCAGGTCGAAGGAGCCGGATGCGGCGGAGGCGGGGCCGAGCCCGTCCAGGACGCGGTGCACGGCCCGTTCGGCGTCCACGGTCCAGGCCGGGCAGGACACCGGACCCAGTACGGGGCGTACCAGCCCGGCCAGGCGGGCGTGGCCGGCGGCGGGGAGGGCGAAGGGGTCCTCCGGAAGCGGCGTCGCGTGGCACGTCCGCCACGTCTCCCAGACGTTGTCGTGGACGTGCGACTGCTCGCCCGCGCTGCCCGGGTGCCGTACGCCCAGCCGTGCGTCGCTCAGCAGGGCGGCGGCGGTGTCCGCGTCGCCGGTCACCCAGGCGCCCAGGCTGCTGCGCAGCAGCGGCCCCTGCTCGTGCAGCGGCGCACCGGGCGCCTCGGGCTCGCTGCTCAGCCGCCGGGCGTACGGGTCGCCCAGTGCGCCGAAGACGAAGTGGAAACCGCGCACGGTCAGCAGGTGGCGGCCCAGCACGCTGTCCGTGACGTCCGCCGCGGCGGGGGCGGGGGCCGCCTGCGCGGCCGTCGTGGTGGTGGTCGGCATCGTGGGGCTCCTCAGGTGCCGGCGGCGCGGGCGTGCGCGCAGATGGCGGCGGCGAGCGGTTCGTGGACGGCCAGGGGCAGGGCATGCCCCATGCCCGGGATCTCCGCCACCCGGGCGCCGGGGATCAGGCCGGCCAGGTGCCGGGCGTGCGGTGGCGGGGCGGCGGGGTCGCACATGGCCTGGATCGCCAGCACCGGTGTGCGTACGCGGCCCAGTGCGGCGGCGCGGGCGACGGGCGGCTGGGGGATCAAGTGGTGCACGACGGGTTCCTCGAAGGTTCCCGCGTGGGCGACGGCGAGCAGTTCGCGGCGCCGGAACTCGTCGGCGTCGAAGGGCACGCCCTCGCCGTTGAGCAGCCGCCACTTGGCCACGCGGCGCTCCAGCAGCGCCTCGGCGCCCTCGGCCGGCTCCCGCATCAGCTCCAGCATCTCAAGGAAGCGCGCGGTGGGCAGCGGCAGCGCTCCCGTGGGCGGCTCGCCCTTGACGGCGCGTTCGATGTCGGCGTCGAAGTCCACGTCCAGGGCGCCGCCCAGCATCACGGTCAGGCTCAGCAGCCGCTCGGGCGCGTCCAGGGCCAGCAGCTGGCCGATGGTGTGCCCCAGCGACATGCCCACCACGTGGGCGGCCGGCACCTGCCAGCCGTCGAGGATCGCGAGGGCGTCCGCGACGAGCTCGTCGAAACCGTAGGGGTGCTGGAAGAAGTCCCGCCGGGTCGACCGGCCGGTGTCGCGGTGGTCGTAGCGGATGACGCGGTGGCCGCCGGCGGCGAGGCGGTCGACGAACTCCTGCGGCCACGCCTTGGCGGTCAGATTGCCGCCGCTGATCAGCAGCAGGGGCGGGGCGGCCGGATCACCGGTGGCCTCGCTCCACAGGGTCACCTCACCGGCCTCGACCAGGCGTACGGTCACGGTCGTTCCTCCGTCCGGGCCAGCACCAGCAGCGAGAAGTCGTAGGGGACCGTCGGGGACGGCAGCCGCCGCACCGACTCGACCACCAGGCCCGCGGAGCCGGCGAGACCGGCCCACTGCTCGCGGGTGCGCAGCGCCCCGCCGAGGAAGACCAGCATCCGCAGGTCCAGTTCGGTGAACTGCTCGTTGCAGGCGCTCTCCTGCGGGTCGTCGCGTTCGTACACGAGGATCCTGCCGCCCGGCTCAAGGGCCTCGGCGCACCGCGCGAGGATGCGGGCGGCGTCCTCGTCGGGCCAGTTGAGCAGGACGAAGGAGAGGAGGACGGCGTCGGCGGTGCGGGGGAGCGGGGCGAAGAAGTCGCCCTCGACGACGTCGAACCGCTGCGTCAGGCCCCGTTCGGCGAGGTAGGTGCGGGCGGCCTCCGTGGCGCCGGGCATCTCCAGCAGGGTGCCGCTCGCGTGCGGGGCCCGCTTCGCGACGGCCGCGAGGAAGCCGCCCGTACCGCCGCCGACGTCCAGGACGTGCTGCACGCCGCTCCAGTCGTAGGCGTCCGCAGGGGCGTCGTAGGCGACGTCCTGGTCGCACACCAGCAGCGTGTCGAAGGAGTGGCGCAGCGCGGGGTCGTGGGCGAGGTCGGCGTAGAACGGCCGTCCGTAGAGCGCCTCGTAGGCGGGGCGTCCCGTGCGCACGCTCTGCAGCAGTCGGGTGAAGCCCACGTCGGCGCGGGCGACGATCTGGGTCAGGTCGTGCCAGGCGCGCTGGGCCGCCGGGTGGTCGTCGGCGAGCAGCGCCCCGACCTCGGTCGGGGCGAACTCGCCGGGAGCGGTCTGCTCCAGCAGGCCGATCGCCACCAGGTGCCGCATCAGCCGCAGCAGGGGCCCCGGCGCGGTGCCGGTCCGGCGGGCGAGCTCGTCGATGCCGCGGGCGCCCGCCTGCAGGTGGTCCACGAGCCGCAGCGTCGCGGCGACCCGTACGGCCATCGGCGTGTGCAGGCTGCCCAGGCGGATCAACGTGGTCAGCGCAGCCATGTCGCGGGGCCGGCTCAAGGCCGCCACCCGTCCTCCGAGGGCCACGGCTCGCCCAACTGCCGGTAGGTGCCCAGGTAGTCGGGCCAGTCGCGGTGGTCGCGGACCTTGCCGTCGACCACCTTGACCAGGTGGATCTGCTCGCCGGAGAAGCGCCGCCCGGTGGCCGGCATGCCCACCAGGTCGCCGACGTGCCGGCCGTACAGGGCCAGCCGCGCCCGCACCCAGGAACCGTGCTCCTCGTAGCCGATCTCCTCCAGGTACGCCTCCTCCGAGAAGGCGTACTTGAGCCATTTCACGGCGTTCGCGAACGCCTGCGGACCGCGCAGGTCCGGGTGGTGCTCCAGCGCCCCCGGATTCAGGTACTCGGGATGGATGAATTCCGTGACGTCGTCGGTCCGCCCGGTGTTGTACGCCCGCACCATGCGCCGTACGACGTCGATCTGCTCGCTCATTGCGTATTTCCCCTCGACGAGGTCCTGCAGGGAATTCTCGGCACGTTCGCGGGGCGGCGACAAGCGCCCGGAGCGCCAGGGCCGCAACGGTCCGCCGTTTCACGAGGCACCCTGTTACGGATCTCGAACGCGGCTCCAGCCGTGCTCGAGCCCCGGCCCCCTACGGTGGGAGTCCACCCGGCCCCGAGCACGGCAGGAGCGGCACGTGCAGGACGCGGACTACAAGCAGCAGGTCGCGGACGCCTTCCACCGGTCGGCGGCCTCCTACGACCGGTTGGGCGTGGACTTCTTCACGCCGATGGGGCAGCGGCTGGTGGAGCTGGCGCGCCCGGCCCCCGGCGAGCGGGTGCTCGACGTCGGCTGCGGCCGGGGCGCCTGCGTCTTCCCCGCTGCGGCGCGGGTGGGCCCGCGCGGACTGGTCACCGGCATCGACATCGCCCCCGGAATGATTGCCGAAGCGGCCGCGGAAGCGGCAGAACGGGGGCTGGGAAACGTCGATCTTAAGGTGATGGACGCGGAATCACCGGAATTCCCGCCCGGTTCCTTCGACGTCGTCACTGGAAGCTACAGCCTCATATTCCTGCCCGACGCCGTCGGCGCGCTGGAACGCTACACCGCACTCCTGGCCGCCGGCGGCCGGATCGCCTTCACCAGCCCGGAATTCCGTGCGGGGACCTTTCCCTTCCTGCCCCCGGAGTTCACCCCGCTCATTCCGCGCGAGCTGCTCGGCCACCTGCCCGCGCAGTGGCAGCCGGCCGAGCTGGTCGAGCGCTTCAACAGCTGGCTCGAGCGGGCCGAGGACCTCGTGAGCACCCTCGAGGGCTGCGGCTACCGCGACGTCGTCGTCACGGACGAGACGGTGCGCATGACCGCGCCGTCGGCCGCGACGTGGGTGAAGTGGTCCCACACCCAGGGCATGGCCCTGCTGTGGCGGCACCTGCCGGAGGAGGCCGCCGCCGGGCTGCGCTCCCGTCTGATCGAAGGACTGGAGCAACTCGCCGACGACAGCGGGCGGGTGGTGATCGACGTGCCGGTCCGGTTCGTCACCGCAGCAGTGCGCCGCTGAGCCCGGGGACGTACGCACCGAGCGCTGCGAACGCGGCGGCCAGCGCCTCGCGGTCCGCCTCCGGCGCCCCGGCCCGCGCCGGCAGCAGCGGTACCACCCGGCTCGTACCGCCCCGGACGGCCGGATGCTGCCGGGCGATCGTGCTCAGCCCCTGGCCCGGGCCCGCCTCCACGCACACCGCACCGGTGTGGCGGCGCAGGACCGCGTCGAGCGCGGGCCAGAAGCGCACCGGCTCCACCGGGTGCCCGGCCCAGTACGCGGGGTCGGCGGCCAGCTCGGCGGTGAGCGGCCCGGCCCGGTAGCCCGAGTACAGCCCGATGCGCGGCGCGGCGACGGCGGTTGCGGCGAAGCGTTCGACGGCGCCGGCGGTGGCCGCGGTCAGCGACGGGCTGTGGAAGGCGGTGAGCGAGGGCACCGGCCGGCAGGTCAGGCCCGCCTCCGCGAGCGCCCGCGCGACCTCGGCGAGCGGGCCCTCGGGCCCGGCCAGTATCGTCTGGCGCGGCGCGTTGACGGCCGCCACCACCACCTCGCCGGTCACGAACGGCTCCAGCGCCGCCGCCGTGGCTGCGACCGCCAGCATCCCGCCCGGCGGGGCCGCCGCGAGCCGGTGCACCCGGTCCAGCAGGAGCGCGGCCGCGTCCTCGAGCGTGAACACCCCCGCCAGCACGGCCGCGGCCATCTCCCCGACGCTGTGCCCGAGCAGGGCCGCAGGCTCGACGCCGCGCCGCAGCAGCATCCGCCCCAGCGCATGGCCGACCGCGAACAGCAGCGGCTGCGACCGGGTGACATGGTCCACCGGTACGGCAGGGGAGGCGGCCAGCCAGTCGGTACGCAGCGCCCTCCCGTCCGGGCCGAAGGCCGCGAACGCCTCGTCCATCGCGGCCGTGAACTCCGGCTCGTGCCCGTAGAGTCCCGCCGCCATCCGGGCGTACTGGGACCCCTGCCCCGGGAACAGCAGGACGATCGCACGGGTGTCCATCAGCGACTCCTCACCGGGCGGCCCCCTCGGCCGCCCACGACGGGCGGTGCAGCAGCTCCACCACCGCACACGACCAGCTGAATCCGGCCCCCACGCTCACCAGCAGGCACAGCTCGCCCCGGGCGAGCAGGCCGGAGGCGACCAGATGGTCGAAGCCCGCGATCGGGTCGCCGCCGCCCAGGTGCCCCACCCGCCGGCCCCACTCCCAGGTGGTGCGCTCCACCGCGAGGTCCAGCTTGTTGAAGAAGGCGGCCCGCAGCCGGCGCCACCCCATGTGGGGCAGCACCACACGGGCGATGTCGCCCAGTTCCACGCCGGCCGCGGCCAGCGCCGCCGTCAGCGCCTCGCGCTGGCCGGCACCGACCCGTACGACGGTGAAGGAGGAACCGGCTTCCGCGACGTAGGCGCGCTTGTGCGCGTCGAGGTCGACGACCGGCAGCTCGTCCAGGGACGGGGCGCCGAACGCGGGGCCGCCGCGGTGCATGCCCTCCAGGTCCGGATCGGTGACGGTGACCAGGCTGCGCAGCCGGGCGAAGCCGCCGGTGCGCGAGAGCACCAGCGCGGTGCCGCCGTCGGCGTAGACCGTGCCCGGGTCGCTGCGCCAGCGGTCGAAGCCCGGGGCGCTCATCCGGTCCCCGGTGGTGACCAGCGCGGCCTTGCGGCCGGGCCCGGCCGTGAGATAGGCGCGGGCCAGCTCGAGGGCGGCCATGCCGCCGTTGGAGACCTGGCGCACCTCCATCGCCGGGCACCTGTTGCCCACCGCCACGCGCTGCACGTACGACGCGGGCGCCCACAGGTGGTGGCCCTGGAAGTACAGGCTGGCGTGCAGCACCAGGTCGATGTCCCCCGGGCCCGCCCCGGCCCGGTCCAGGGCGGTGCGGGCGGCCAGCGCGGCCATCTCCGGGGCGGCCTCCTTGTCGGCGACGGTCACCGACAGCATCGCGGTCGACGCCGCCAGCCTCTCGTCGCAGTCCCCGGCCGCCAGGGCCTGCTCGACGGGGACCGCGGGCGGCAGCCAGGTGCCGCAGCCGGCGATGTACAGCTCGGGGGCACCGTCGTTCACCGCGTCCTCCGCACCACGAGCGCGCTGTTGAAACCGCCGTAGCCCCGGGCCACCACCAGCGCCGCACCGCCGCCGACGGGCCGGGGGCGCTCGCGCACCAGGTCCACGGGCAGGTCGTCGTCGAGGTCGGTGACATGGGCGGTCGGCGGAGCCACGCCCTCGCGCAGGGCGAGCAGCGCGGTGACCACGTCCAGCGGGCCTGCCCCCGAGTACAGCCGTCCGGTGAGCGTCTTGGGCGCCGTCACCGGCACCCCGCGCGGCCCGAACACCTCCGCCAGGGCCTCGGCCTCGGCCGCGTCCAGCTCCGGGATCGCCGCCGCGTCGGCGAGGACCACGTCGATGGCGTCCGCCTCCAGCCCGGCGTCGGCGAGCGCCGTGGTGATCGCCCGCGCGAGGGTGGAGCGGCGGCCGGAGCCGGGCGGCGGGTCGAAGCAGGCGCCGTGGCCCGCGATCTCCCCGTACACGGCGGCGCCCCGGGCGGCGGCCCGCCCCGCCTCCTCGACGACGAGGATCGCCCCGCCCTCGCCGGGCACGTGCCCGCCCGCCCGCCGGTCGAAGGGCAGGTACGCGGCGGCGGGGTCGGCCGAGGTGCTGAGCCGGCCCGAGGCGACCTGCGCGGCCATGCCGTACGGGCACAGCGCCGAGTCCACCGCGCCGGTGACCACCACCTCCGCGCCGCCGGCGACCTTGCGCCGGGCGTGCGCCAGGGCGTCCAGGCCGCCCGCCTGCTCGGCGACGACCACCCCCACCGGGCCCCGCAGGTCGTGCCGGATCGCGATCTGGCCGGTGTTGACCGCATAGAACCACGCGAAGGACATGTAGGCGCTGACGTGCCCGGGCCCCTTCGCCCACAGGTGCTGCAGCTCCCGCTGGCCGAAGTGGAAGCCGCCCGAGGCGCTGGCGGTGATCACCCCGCCCGTCAGCGGCGAGCCGGGGGCGGTCCCCGACTCGGCCAGCGCCCAGTCGGCGGCCGCCAGGGCGTACTGCGTCATCGGATCGGTCTGCACCAGCATCCGGCCGGGCAGGTGGTCGCCGGGGACGAAGCCGTCCACCTCCCCCGCGAGGCAGACGGGAAAGCCCGTGGCGTCGAAGCGCGTGAGCGGCCCGATGCCGTTGCTCCCCGCGAGGACGGCCTTCCAGTAGGCGTCGGTGCCCACCCCGTTGGGCGCCACGACCCCGATGCCCGTCACGACCGTACGGACCATCCCCCTCACCCCCCGTACCGGCGCAGCAGCATGGCGCTCTGGAACCCGCCGAACCCGCTGCCGACCGTCAGCGCCCGCTCGACCTTCTGCTCGCGCGCCGTCAGCGGCACGTAGTCCAGGTCGAGTTCGGGGTCGGGGTCGTGCAGATTCGCGGTGGGCGGGATCGCCCCGTGCGCGACGGCCAGCGCGGTCGCGGCGACCTCCAGGGAGCCGACCGCGCCGAGCGAGTGCCCGATCATGGACTTGATGGAGCTGATCGGCACCCGGTGCGCGTGCGGGCCCAGGGCCTTCTTGAACGCGGCCGTCTCGTGCCGGTCGTTCTGCTTGGTGGCGGTGCCGTGCGCGTTGACGTAGCCGACGTCCCCCGGGTCGCAGCGGGCCTCGTCCAGCGCGGCGGTGATCGCCGCAGCCATCTCCGCACCGTCGGCGCGCAGCCCGGTCATGTGGTAGGCGTTGCTGCGCGAGGCGTACCCGGCGATCTCCGCGTAGATGCGGGCGCCCCGGCGGGCCGCCGCCTGCGCCTCCTCCAGCACCACCACGGCACCGCCCTCGCCCAGCACGAAGCCGTTGCGGCTGCGGCTGAAGGGACGGGAGGCGGTGGCAGGGGTGTCGTTGTGGTCGGAGGTGGCCCTGATCGCGTCGAAGCAGGCCACCGTGATCGGGGCGATGGGGGCGTCCACGCCCCCGGTGACCATCGCGTCGGCCGAGCCCTCCCGGATCAGCTCACAGGCGTAGCCGATCGAGTCGATCCCCGAGGTGCACCCCGAGGAGACCATGCTCACCGGCCCCTCCGCGCCCGCCAGCCAGGCCAGTTCGGCGGCGATGGAGCTGGGCACGAAGTGGTCGTAGAGGTGCGCCGACGCCTTGGCGGGCGCGACGACCCAGTGCGCGCCGCCGTCGCTGACCGCCACGTACTCGGACTCGAGCTTCTGCGTGCAGCCCACCGCGGAGCCCACGCACACGCCCACCCGGTGCGCCCGCCCGTCACCGGCCGGCAGCCCGCTGTCGGCGAGCGCCTCCCGGCCCGCGGCCAGGGCGAACTGTGCCGCCCGGTCCAGGCGCTGGACGTCCTCCTCGGACAGCCCCGCCGCCAGCGGGTCGAAGTCGCACTCCGCGGCGATCCGGGACCGGAACGGCGAGGCGTCGAAGGTGCTGATGGGCCGGGTGGCGGTGGCCCCCGACAGCAGGAACTCCCAGAAGCGGCCGGTGCCCGTGGCACCGGGGGCGACCACGCCCAGCCCGGTGACCACCACCCGCCGGCTCACCGCGCTCCCCCCTGCGCGGTGGGCGCCACCCGCACCTGCCGGGGGCGGTAGAGCGCCGGCTCGCTGCTGCTCAGGGCGCGCAGGGCCGCGGCGTGCGCGCCGAAGCCGGGCCGGGCGAGGGCCGCACGGAAGGCGGCCTCGTCGTCCCAGACGGCGACGTTGACGTAGTGCGGCCCCCCGCCGTCCGGGGGACCGGCCGGCACCAGCAGGGTGTGGTGGCGGAAGCCGGGTTGCCGGCAGAGGAACTCCGCCGTCTCGGCGAAGACCTTCTCGAACTCCTCGGCACCACCCGCCGCGTCGTGCAGGGTGAACCGGTTGACGAAGGTGACCCCGGCGCCCTCGGCACCGGGTCCGGGAAGCGGCATTGCTGCTCCAAACCTCGCAGTTGCGCTGGACCTCCGGCATCGAGGCTGGGTGCGCCGCCTCGGGCACCGGTGGAGAGCGGATCGACCAGCGGCCCTCGAGGCGGCGGCGCGATGGTGGTGCTCCGTCGAAGGGAGAGCCATGTCCGAGGCAGCCGACCGCCGGGTCGCACTCGTCACCGGGGGAACCAGCGGCATAGGTCTTGCCGTGACGCGCTCGCTCGCCCGGGGCGGCGCACGGGTGTTCCTGTGCGCCCGGGACGAGGGCGCCGTCGCGCGGACCGTGAAGGAACTGCGGGAAGCGGGGCTGGACGTGGACGGCGCACGGTGCGACGTCCGCAGCACGGAGGACACCGCAAACCTGGTGCGCGCCGCCCGCGAGCGCTTCGGACCGATCGGCATCCTCGTCAACAACGCGGGCCGCGGCGGCGGCGGGGTGACCGCCGAGATTCCCGACGAGGTGTGGCTGGACGTCGTCGACACCAACCTCAACGGCGCCTTCCGCGTCACCCGGGCCGTCCTCGCCGACGGAGGCATGCAGCAGGCCGGCCGGGGACGCATCGTCAACATCGCCTCCACCGGGGGCAAGCAGGGCGTCGTCCTCGGCGCGCCGTACTCCGCCTCCAAACACGGCCTCGTCGGCCTGACCAAGGCCCTCGGCCTGGAACTGGCCAAGAGCGGCATCACCGTCAACGCCGTGTGCCCCGGCTACGTCGAGACCCCCATGGCCGTGGGGGTGCGCCAGCGCTACGCCGCCTTCTGGGGCGTCACCGAGGACGAGGTCCTCGAGAGGTTCCAGGCGAAGATCCCGCTGGGCCGCTACTCCACGCCCGAGGAGGTCGCCGCGATGGTCGACCACCTCGTCTCCGACGCCGCCGCCTCCGTCACCGCGCAGGCGATCAACGTCTGCGGCGGACTCGGCACCTACTGAGGAGAGCCCCATGCCGGAGTCAGCCCTCCAGGAAACCGCACACGAGATCGTCACCGCGGCCGCGCCGGACGCCGTCTTCGCCGCCCTCGCCGACGCCCCGGCCTGGCCGGCCGTCTTCCCGCCCACCGTGCACGTCGAGCGCATCGAACGGACCGGCAGCACCGAGCGCCTGCGCATCTGGGCCACCGCCAACGGCGCCCTGCGCGGCTGGACCTCCCGGCGCGAACTCGACGAGCGCGGCCGCCGGATCCGCTTCCGGCAGGAGGTCTCCGCCCACCCGGTCGCCGCCATGGGCGGGGAGTGGATCGTCGAGGAGGACGGGCCCGGCCGTACCCGGGTACGGCTCACCCACGACTTCCGGGCCGCCGACGACACCACGCAGACCCTCCAGTGGATCCACCGGGCCGTCGACCGCAACAGCCGCGCCGAGCTCGAAGCCCTGCGCACCGCCGTCGAACGGCCCGACGCCGGAGCACCCTTCACCTTCGAGGACACCGTCCGCATCGAGGGGAAGGCCGGGGACGTCTACGACTTCCTTTATCGCAGCAGCCTGTGGGCCGAGCGCCTCGCCCACGTCGCCCGCATCGAGGTCACCGAGGACGAACCCGGCCTGCAGCACATGGAGATGGACACCCGCACCCCGGACGGCTCGGTGCACACCACCGTCTCGGCGCGGGTCTGCTTCCCCGAGGAGCGCATCGTCTACAAGCAGCTGCGCACCCCGCCCCTGCTGTCGCTGCACCTGGGCACCTGGACGCTGCGGGACGAGGGCGGTGCGCTCGCCGTCACCTCGGCGCACACCATCGCCGTCGTGCGCTCCGTGATCCCCGCCGTCCTCGGCGAGGGGGCGGGCGAGCAGGAGGCCCTGGAGTTCGTGCGCGGTGCCCTCGGCCGCAACAGCCTGCTGACGCTGAACGCGGCCAAGGAGTACGCGCAGTCCCGCGTCTGACGCCTGCGCGAGGGCCACCGGCGGGGCACCCGCAGACCACGGGTACCCCGCCGGTGGCGTACGCCTACGTCAGTGACAGGCCGCCGTCGAGGGCCAGCACGGCCCCGCTGACGTAACCCGCCTGCGGCTCGGCCAGCCGCAGCACCCACCAGGCGACCTCCTCCGGCCGCCCCACGCGGCGCAGCGGCACGCGCGGACCGGTTGCGGACAGGAAGCCGGCGTAGTCCTCCTGCGACATCCCCGCCCGCACCCCGGCGCCGGTGTCGACGACGCCGGGCGCGAGGCCGACGACGCGGATGCCCAGCGGGCCCAGCTCCACCGCCCACGAGCGCGTCAGCAGGTCCAGGCCCGCCTTCGTCGCCCCGTACACGGCGTTGCCGGGCCAGGCGCGCCGGCCGAGGGCGCCGGCCGAGGAGACGTTGACCACCACGCCGGCGGCCTCCTCGAGCGGGCCGAGCAGGGCCTGGGTGAGCAGCAGCGGGGCGACGAGGTTGGTGGCGACCTGGTCGCGGACCCGGTCCGCGTCCAGCCGCCCCAGCTCCCCGAAGGCCGCGACGGCCGCGTTGTTCACCAGGACGTCCACCCGGCCGCCCAGGTCCTGCTTCACGGCCCCGGCCAGTACCGCGGGCGCGTCCGGTGCGGTGATGTCCAGGGTCAGCGTACGGATGGCGGGGCGGCCCTCGGCGGTGCCGGCCAGCGCCCCGGCCGTCCGCCCCACGACCAGGACCTCGTCGCCCGCGTCCGCGAAGGCGTGGGCGAGGGCACGGCCGATGCCCGAACCGCCTCCGGTGACGATCACGGATCGCTTGGTGTTCTCCATGGGCCGACGCTAGGAGCCCGCGGTGGAGCTCCGCTTGAGGTTCCCCGCGGCCGTCGGGCCGCAGCGGTGCAGGGCGGTGAGCCGCTCGAGCACGGGCACGATGTCGTTGGGAGCGGGCGTGGAGAGCATCTCCGCCCGCACCCGCCGGGCCCCGGCGGCGAAGGACTCGTCGTCCAGCAGCGCGGTGATCCGGCTGCGCAGCACCCGGGGCGACAGGCCGTCGGGGCCGGCGTGGAGGCCGGCGCCGCTGCGGGCGAGGGAGAGCGACTTCTCCATCGCGTCCCACATCATGTCCGGCACGATCAGCTGCGGCACCGCGTGCGCCAGGGCGGTCATGAAGGTGCCCGACCCGCCGTGGTGCACGATGCCGCTGCAGGTGGGCAGCAGTGCGTCCAGCGGGACGAAGTCCACCGCCCGCACGTTCTTCGGCAGCGTCCCCAGCTCCGCGCGCAGGGCGGGGGAGAGGGTGGCCACCACCTCGGCGTCCAGGCCGTCGACGGCCGCGAGCACGTCGCGGGCGGCGACCGTGCCCGCCCCCGCGGCCTCGCCCAGCGAGACCCCGAGCGTCAGGCACAGCCGCCGGCCCTGGCGCGGCGGCTCGTACAGCCAGTCCGGCAGCCGGGACGGGCCGTTGTACGGCACATACCGCACGGGGACGTACGTCAGGTCCAGCGGGGCCCGCATCGAGGTGGGGGTCGGGTCGATCGTCCACTGGCCGAGGACGAGTTCCTCGCTCACGTCCGCCGCGCTGCCGCCGCAGCGCTCCAGCGTCCAGCCGAGCCACTCGGCCAGCGGGTCGTCGCGCAGCTCCGGCGGCCGTTGCCCGAGCAGGGCCCGGAAGGCCGTGCGGTTGCGGGCCACCTGGTCGGGGCCGAACAGCAGCCGGGCGTGGGCGGCCCCGGTCAGGTGTGCCGCGACGGGCCCGGCCAGGGTGAGCGGGTCCCACACCACCAGGTCCGGGCGCCAGTCGGCGGCGAAGGCGACCAGGTCGTCGACCATGGGCTCGGGGCAGACGTTCTGGAACACCATGGCCGTCATGGCGGTGAACATCCCCAGGGCCTGCTCCCAGGGGTAGGGGTCGTGGCGGGTGTTGCTCATGGCCAGGCCGCCGAGGTTGCGGTCGCCCTCGAAGTCGTCGTTGGCGCGCTGGGTCTCGGGCTCGAGGTCGAGGGCCGGGCCGACCGCCACCGCGGTCAGGCCGGCGCCGGTGACGTCCGCGATCAGGTCGGGCTGGCTGGCGACGACGACGTCGTGGCCCGCGGTGCGCAGCGCCGAGGCCACGGTGACCTGGGCGAAGAAATGGCTGCGGGCGGCCATGGTGGTGAACAGGACGCGCATGAAAGGACTCACCTTCCGCCGGCGGGGAGGGCCGCCGGCACGGCCAGGCCGTGCAGGCAGGCGACGAGCGTGCGGGCCTGGACGTTGACGTAGTGGCTGTGCTGCAGCAGTCCGCCGAGCTGGTGGAGGGTCATCCATCGGTGGTGCTCGCCCTCCGTGACGCCGTCCTCGCCGTCCTCCGTCTCGACGACGAGGTAGCGGTTGACGGCGTGCAGGAAGCGTCCGCCCTCCTCCGACAGGTCGGCGGCGAAGCGCACCTGCCCGGGTGCGGCGTCGAGGACGGCGCTCAGCAGGCGCGGCCGGGCCCCGGGCGGCAGCGCGTCCAGGCTCTGTGGCGTGCACTGGACGGTGGGGGCGAGCTCCACGACGTCGACGTAGCCCGGCTCGACGCGGGCGTGGGCCAGGACGTGCAGCACGCCGTCGATGCGCCGCACCACGAACGCGGCGACGCCCCGCCCCCGCGGCTCGATCATGGGCTGGGTCCAGCCGGCCACCTCGCGGGAGCCGGCGGTCACGTCGACGCCCACGACGTCGAAGAACCGGCCGCTGTCGTGCGAGACGACGCCGTCCCGGCGGTGCCAGTGCGGCAGGCCGTCCAGGGGCGCGCGCCGGGTGTGCACCTCCGTGCGGGCGCGCAGCCCGGTGATCCAGCCGACGAGGTCCGTCGTGGAGTGCGCGCTGCCCTCGGCCGCGCTGAGCGAGCGTACGACCGCCGTGGGGAAGTCGCCGGGGCCGGCCGGGCCGAGCCGGGCGAGCGGGTGCGGCCCGTGCGCGGCGAACGGCAGGCAGGCGAGCACCGTGCGCGCATCCATGTTGACGAGGTTCTCCTGCTCCAGCAGCCGGTGCAGCTGGCCCAGGGTCAGCCAGTGGAAGTCGTCCGCGAGCGGCACCTCGCCGCGCACCTTGACGACCATGTTGCGGTTGCGCTTGCGGTAGAACCAGGCGCCCTGTTCGGACTGCAGGACGTCCGCGATCACCTGGTGCCCGGCGGTGTCGCGGAAGTACTCCACATACCGTACGGACCTGCCGCCGTGCACCCGGGTGTAGTTGCTGCGGGTCGCCTGCACGGTGGGCGACAGCTGCAGGCCGCCCGCGTTGCCGGGCTCGAACTTCGCCTGCATCAGGAAGTGCAGGACGCCGTCGAACTCCTTGGCCAGGATGCCGAGGATGCCCACCTCGGGCTGGCACAGGATCGGCTGGGACCAGCGCTCCACCGGGGCTCCGGGCACGTGCACGTCGAGGCCCTCGACGCTGAAGAAGCGGCCCGTGTCGTGGACGACGTTCCCGGTGCCCGGCTCGGTGTGCCACCCCGCGAGCGCCTCCAGCGGGATCCGCTCGGTGCGGTGGGCGACGTGCCGCAGGCGCTCGGCGAACCAGGACCGGAAGCGCTGCGCACCGCCGCCCGTGCCGTCCGGTGCCAGGGCCGAGCGGGCGAGTTCGGCGGCGACCGTGTCGCCGGCGGGCGGGCGCAGCCGCGGTGCCGGGGTGGCGGGCACCTCAGTCCAGCCCGTCGCGGGTGACGCGGCGGTGGCGCACCTGCCACCGCCCGCCGGTGCGCACGAGCGTGTCGGCGCACACCGTGCTGCGGCGCACCACCGGGTCGCCGCCGGCCGGTGTCTCCAGCACCACCGCGTAGCACCGCGCCGTCACCTCGTCCCCGCCGGCGGTGCCGGAGACGGTCAGCATGCCCGTCCAGTGCCGGCGCTGGATGCCGTCCGCGGCGAACTTGTCGGTCGTACGGCGGGCGGCGACGGCGATGTCCGCGGCGCCGCGCACCGCCTCCCCGCCGACCTCGAAGACCCCGTCGTCGGTGAAGGTGCGCGCCCATTCCTCGGCGTGCCCGTCGTCCAGCAGCTGCATCTGCTGCGCGTAGAAGTGCTGCACTTGCTGGTACAGGGCGGTGCCGGCGGTGTCGGCCACCGCACCGGTCCCCGCGAACGCGTCCGTCATGCCGGTGTCCTTTCGCACGTGTGAGCCCATCGGGTCTCCCACCGTGACCCGTGCGCCTCGAGAAGCAGCGGACCAGGCCACCACCAACGCGCCTCCAGCCCGGCTACAGACCCCCGGCGCACGGTGGTCCGGTGCGGCCGCCACGCCGGCCGCCGACCACTGGCAGGTACGGCACGAAGGGGCGCAGCAATGGCCGAGCTCAGCCTGACCGAACTGGAAGAGATCATGCGGCAGAGCACCGGTGAGGCGGAGGCGGCCGCACCGTCCGCGGACGACTGCGTCACCTTCGAGGAGCTGGGCTTCGACTCCCTGGCCCTGCTGGAGGTCGTCAACCGGATCGAGCGGACCTACGACATCAAGCTGCCCGAGGACGGGCTCGAGGAGATCCGCACGCCGCGCGCCCTGGTCGCGTTCGTCAACGACCGGCTCCGGGAGACCGTATGACGGCCGCCGCCGATCTTGAGGGCCGCACCGTGGTCGTGACCGGGGCCACCTCCGGCATCGGCCGCGCGGCGGCCCTCGCCATGGCGGACCTGGGCGCACGGCTGGTGCTCGTGGGCCGCGACCGGGCCCGCCTGGCGGAGACGGCCCACCGGGCCGCCCGGCCCGGCGGCCCGCAACCGGAGGCCCACGCCGCCGACTTCACCGAACTGCGCCGGGTGCGGGAGCTGGGCGAGGAGCTGCGGGCCCGCTACGGGCGCATCGACGTGCTGGCCGCCAACGCCGGCGCCATGTACGCCTCGCACACGGTGACCGCCGACGGGTTCGAGGCCACCATGCAGGTCAACCACCTGGCGGGCTTCCTGCTCGCCGGGCTGCTGCGCGACCGGCTGGCCGGCGGCCGGCTGATCCTCACCTCCTCCGACGCCCACCGCCAGGGCCGCATCGCCGCCGACGACCTCAGCGGCGACCGCCACCGCTACGGCGCCGGACGCGCCTACGCGACGAGCAAGCAGGCCAACATCCTCACCGCCCGCGAGGCCGCCCGCAGGTGGCCCGACGTCCTGGCGGTCAGCTACCACCCGGGCCAGGTCCGCACCCGCATCGGCCGCGGCACGGTCTCCTCCGCGTACTTCCGCTACAACCCCTTCCTGCGCTCCGCGGCCAAGGGCGCCGACACCCTCGTGTGGCTGGCGAGCGCACCGGCCGGCGACCTCGTGCCCGGCGGCTACTACGCCAACCGCCGGCTGCGCCCCGTCGGCGGCCCGGCCGGCGACGACGCGCTCGCCGCGAAGCTGTGGGACGCGAGCGCGGCAGCCACCGCATGACCCCCTCCCGCGAAAGGAACGACTCGTGACCAGGTATGCCCCCGGAACCCCCGCATGGTTCGACCTCGGCTCCCCGGACGTGGCCGCCTCCGCCGACTTCTACACCCGCCTGCTCGGCTGGAGCGCCGACGTCGTCAGCGATCCGGGTGCCGCCGGCTACACGACCTTCACCTCCGGCGGCGCGCTCGTCGCGGCGGTCGCCCACCACCAGATCGACACCCCCTACCACCGCCCCTACGGGCCCGACGGGCACAAGGGCATGCCCGCCATCTGGACCGTCTACTTCGCCACCGACGACGCCGACGCCCTGACCAAGCGCGTGGAGACGGCCGGTGGCGAGATCATCATGTCCCCGATGGACGTGCTGGGCATGGGCCGCATGGCCGTCTACGCCGACCCTGCAGGAGCCGCCTTCGCCGTCTGGCAGAAGGGCGCCATGGAGGGCGCCGAGGCCACGGGCGTCCCCGGCGCCATCGGCTGGGTCGAACTGGTCACCGACGGCGTGGCCGCCGCCCGCGACTTCTACGCCGCCACACTGGGCCTGACCCCCGTGGACGCCGGCCTGCCCGGCATCACCGACCCCGTCTGGCACCTGAACGGCACGCCCGTGGCCGGCACCCGCCGGCTGGGGGTCACCGGTGCCGTACGGCCGCACTGGGCCGTGGCCGTCGCCGTGCACGACTGCGACGCCACCGCACGGCGCGCCGCCGAACTGGGCGGCAGCATCGAGAACCCGCCCGCGGACACCCCGCGCGGGCGCCGGGCCGACCTGCTCGACCCGCACGGCGCGGGCCTCACCGTCATCGAGCTGGCCGAGGGCTTCCCCGCCGCTGCGGGGCGTACGTCATGAGCAACACCGGCGGCGCGCCCCGCGTGGCGGCCGACCCCTTCACCTGCCCGATGATGCCGATGCGCGAGAAGCCGCCGGTGCACGAGGACCTGCGCGCGGCCGGGCCCGTCGTCGCGGCCCGGGCCCCCGCCGGCGGCACGGCCTGGGTCGTCACCGACGACGAACTGGCCCGCGAGGTGCTCGCCGACCCCCGGTTCGTCAAGGATCCCGGCCTGGCCCCGCAGTCCTGGCACGGCGTGGACGACGGGCTCGACCTGCCGGTGCCGCAGCTGCGGCCGTACACCCTCATCGCCGTCGACGGCGAGGAACACCGGCGGCTGCGCCGCATCCACGCCCCCGCCTTCAACCCGCGCCGCCTCGCCGCCCGGGCCACCCGGATCGAGACGATCGCCCGCGCCCTGTTCACCGCACTCGCCGAGGAATCGGCACGCTCCGGGCGGCCCGCCGAGCTCGTCGGCGGCTTCGCCTTCCACTTCCCGCTGCTGGTCGTCTGCGACCTGCTCGGCGTTCCCGTCACCGACCCGGTCACCGCACGCGAGGCGATCGGCGCCCTCAAGACGGTCGCCCTGGGCACCGCCGACGAGCAGGAGGCCCTGACCGCCGACTCCAGCGCGCTGGAGAACCTGCTGCTGGACGCGGTGCGCGCGGCCCGCCGCGACGGTGCCGAGGACACCATGACCAGGGTCCTGTACGAGCGGTCCGTGGCCGAGTTCGGCTCGGTGACCGACGAGCAGCTCGTGCACATGGTCACGGGACTGATCTTCGCCGGGCACGACACCACCGGCTCCTTCCTCGGCTTCCTGCTCGCCGAAGTGCTCGCCGGACACCTGCCGGCGGACGCCGGCGACGAGGAGGTGGCCGCCTTCGTCGACGAGACCCTGCGCCACCACCCGCCCGTGCCCTACACCCTGTGGCGGTTCGCGGCCACCGACGTGACGCTCGGCGGGCTCGAACTGCCGCGCGGCGCACCGGTCCTCGTGGACATCGAGGGCATCAACACCGACGCCCGCCTGCACCCCGACCCGCACGCGCTGGACCCGCAGCGCCCCTCCCGCCGCCGGATGACCTTCGGCGACGGCCCGCACTACTGCATCGGCGAGCAGCTCGCCCTGCTGGAGTCGCGGACGATGATCGGCGTCCTGCGCCGCGACTTCCCCGCCGCCCGCCTGGCCGTCCCCTTCGACGAGCTGCGCTGGCACCGCGAGGGTTCCCAGACGGCCCGGCTCACGGAGCTGCCCGCCTGGCTGCGCTGAGGTGCCCGGGACCGCTCGCAGGCCACGCGCCGTGAGCGGTCCCCGGCATGCCCGCAGGACCGGTGACCAATGCACGGACCCGCGTGAGGAATTCATGCCGGGAAGTGCCGGACTCACTTTCGCTCCGGTAATTCCCCTGGAAAGATATAGGCGTTGGAGACGCCGTCGGAATATTAGCCTCCGGCGCGCCGGAAGACAATTACTCTCCAGCGGCTGCCCCACCGGGACGCCACAAAGGAGCACCGGCCATGCAGATCGACATGTTGGGCCCGCTCGTCGCCCACGAGAACGGCATACTCGTCACCCCGATCGCCCGGAAACCCCGCCAGGTCTTCTCACTGCTCGCCCTGCACGCAGGGGCCGTCGTCAAAGTGCCCGCCCTCATCGAGGAACTGTGGGGCACCCGCCCCCCGGCGAGCGCGCTGACCACCCTGCAGACCTACATCCTGCAGGTGCGCCGCGGCATCACCGTCGCGCTCGGCGCCAGCCACAACGGCCCCGCCAAGGATGTGCTGCGCACCTGCTACGGCGGCTACGTCCTGGACGTCGACCCGGCCAACACCGACGTCCACGCCTACGAACGGCTCGTCGAGGCCGGCAGGCAGGCCGCCGAGGAGGGCGACCTCGAGGCCGCCTCCGCCCTGCAGGCCCGGGCCCTGGGCCTGTGGCGCGGGGACGCCCTGGTCGACGTGCACGCCGGCATGCGCATCGAGATGGAGGTCGCCCGGCTCGAGGAGAGCCGGCTGGGCGTGCTGGAGGCCCATCTGGAGACCGAGCTGCGGCTCGGCCGGCACGCCGGCCTGCTGCCGGAGCTGTCGGCGCTGACCGCCCGCCATCCCATGCACGAGAACCTCTGGGCCCTGTTCATGGTCGCGCTGCACCGCTCCGGGCGCACCAGCCAGGCCCTGGAGGCGTTCATCAAACTGCGCCGGACCCTCGTGCGGGAGCTCGGCGTCGAGCCCTCCGCGCGGCTGCAGAACCTGCAGCACGCCATTCTGCGCGCGGATCCCGAAATCGATGCCGTCGGCGCCGGAATACCCACGGCCGCCGGCCTGGGCGTATAGGGGAGTCCCATGTCCACGTACGTCTGGCAATACCTCGACGAATATCGTGCGGAACGCGCCGACATCCTCGACGCGGTGGAAACCGTTTTCGACTCCGGCCGGCTCGTCCTCGGCGAGAGCGTCGCCGGATTCGAGCGCGAATTCGCCGCCTACCACGGCCTGCCGTACTGCACCGGCGTCGACAACGGCACCAACGCCCTCGTCCTGGGCCTGCGCGCACTCGGCGTCGGCCCCGGCGACGAGGTCGTCACCGTCTCCAACACGGCAGCTCCCACCGTGGTGGCCATCGACGCCGTCGGTGCCACCCCCGTCTTCGTGGACGTCCGCGAGGACGACCACCTCATGGACACCGCACAACTGCGCTCGGCCATCACCCCGCGCACCCGCTGCCTGCTGCCCGTGCACCTCTACGGGCAGAGCGTGGACATGGCGCCCGTCCTCGAACTCGCCGCCGAGCACGGCCTGAAGGTGCTCGAGGACTGCGCCCAGGCCCACGGCGCCCGCCGGCACGGCCGCCTGGTGGGCACCTTCGGCGGCGCGGCGGCCTTCTCCTTCTACCCCACCAAGGTCCTCGGCGCCTACGGCGACGGCGGCGCCGTCGTCACCGCCGACGAGGAGACCGACGCCCGGCTGCGGCGGCTGCGCTACTACGGCATGCAGGAGCGCTACTACGTCGTCGAGACCCCCGGCCACAACAGCAGGCTCGACGAGGTCCAGGCGGAGATCCTGCGCCGCAAGCTCCGCCGCCTGGACGCCTACATCGCCGGGCGCCGCGCCGTCGCCGAGCGCTACCGGCAGGGCCTGGGCGACGTGCCGGACCTCGTCCTGCCCCGGGTGGCCGAGGGCAACGACCACGTGTACTACGTCCACGTCGTCCGCCACCCCGACCGCGACCGGATCCTCAAGGCCCTGACCGCCTACGACATCCACCTCAACATCAGCTATCCCTGGCCCGTCCACACCATGACCGGCTTCGCCCACCTGGGCGTGGGCAAGGGCGCCCTGCCGGTCACCGAACGGCTGGCCGGCGAGATCTTCTCGCTGCCGATGTACCCCTCGCTGCGCCCCGACGAGCAGGACAGGGTCATCGGCGCGCTGCGCGAGGTGATCGCCGCGGGCTGACGCCCCGGCCCGCCGCGGCCCCCGCGGCGGGCCCGTCGGCCCCGTCAGATCCCGGCGCCGGCCCGCCACATGGCGTGCACCGAATCGCGCAGGTCCACCCGCGGCGCCCAGGACAGCAGCCGGCGGGCCCGGGTGATGTCCAGTCGCGTCCAGTCCCCGCCCTTGCTGTGCACCGGCGCATCACGGCGGTCGATGCGGTCGCGGGGGAACGCGGCGGCCTCGACGAGCCACTCGACCAGGCGGCCCACCGGCACGGCCTCCCCGCGCCCGACGTTGACCACCGTCCCGCCCACCGGCGCCCGCCCGGCCCGCACCACGGCGGCGGCGACGTCGCGGACGTCGACGAAGTCCCGCCGGGCGTCCGCGACGCTCAGCTCGATCCGCCCGCCGTCCGCCAGGGCCGTGCGCAGCCGGGCCGCCAGTGCCGCCAGGAAGCTCTCGGACGCCGGGTACGGGCCGGTCATGTTCGCCCCGCGCAACACCACCGCGTCCACCGCACCCTCCCGCGCCGCATCCAGCACCGCCCGCGACGTCGCCAGCTTCACCCGCGCGTACGCACTGACCGGGTGCGGCTCGGCGTCCTCGCGCAGCAGCGTGCCCGCAGGCACCGGGCCGTACTCGTGCACCGACCCCAGGTGCACCAGCCGTGGCCGGTGCGCCACCAGGGCCAGCGCCTCCAGCAGGCGGTGCACCAGGCGCAGATGGGAGTGGTGCATGGCCTCCTCGGTGTCCCCCCAGCCGCCCGCCGCGTTGACCACCACGTCGGCCGGCGGCCCGGCCAGCAGGGCGGCGATGCGCCAGGCCGGTGCGGTCGCGAGGTCCAGGGCGGTGAAGGACAGGTCCCGGGCGTGCGGGGCCGGGCGGCGGGCCACGCCGTGCACCTGCCAGCCCTGCGCGGCGTAGGCCGCGCACACCTGCCGCCCGACGCTGCCGGTCGCCCCCAGCACCACCACCCGGCCGGGCCCTGCGGCGCTCACGCCCGGCCGCCCTGCGCAGGCCACAGGGCCGCCTCGGCCTCGCAGCTCGCCGCGTACTGCGGCAGGGTGCCCGCGGCGCGGGCCTCCTCCAGGGTGGGCGCCACCCGGTCCCGGTCCGAGAACACCGGCCGGACGCCCGCGGGCAGGCGCAGCCCGAGTGCCGGATCCAGCGCCGAGACGGCGAGTTCGTGCGCCGGGACGTACTCGCCGGAGAGCATGTACGACATCACCGTGTCGTCCTCCAGCGCCAGGAAGGCGTGCCCGACGCCGACGGGGAAGTACATCGCCGGGAACTCCCGCGGATCCAGCACGACGCTGTCCCAGCGCCCGTAGGTGGGCGAGCCCACGCGGACGTCCACCACGAAGTCCAGCGACCTGCCGCGGGCACAGTAGACGTACTTGGCCGTCCCCGGCGGGGTGAGCGTGTAGTGCACGCCCCGCAGCACGCCCCTGCGCGAATGGCTGTGGTTGGTCTGCCGCACGGGGAAGAGCGGGTGGCCCACGGCCGCCTCGAACGCCGAGTGCTGGAACGGCGATACGAACAGGCCGCGGTCGTCGGGATAGGTCTCGGGGACGAACGTGAACGCCCCCGCCACGGCCAGTGCACGCGCCTTCATGCTGTCCCTCCAGGTCAGTGGGGTGTGCCCGGCGCACGGTGGCCTCAGGCCAGTGCGATGTCGCTCAGGTAGTCCACGCCGTCGACGAAGTTGTATGGGTGCATGAACCCGCCCGCCCGTACGTCCCGGTACATCCGCGCCAGCGGGTGGGAGTTGGCGTAGGCGATGCCGCCCACGAGCGTGAGGCAGTCGTCGACGATGCCCACGGCATCCCGGTTCACCAGCATCTTGGCGTACTGGAACGGCGTCATCATGGCCCGCCCGCGCGCCTGAAGGTCGCCGCCGAGGTCGTCGGCGAGCCGGTCCGCCTCCAGCAGCGCGGCCGCCACGGCGTGCCGCAGCCCGTACAGCCGGGCACCGGTCCCGGCCACCAGGGCGCGCACGGCCGCCGGCGCCGGGCCGTCGCGCCGGGCCGCCTGCGCCACGGCCACCTCGCGCGCGGCACCGGCGATGCCGACGTAGATGCCGAGCATGGCGATCGAGCTGACCGTCTGCCCGGCGAGCGCCGCGTCGTTGCGCCGGCCGGCCGGGCCGCGTTGCAGCACCGACTCCTGCGGCACCGGGCACCCGTCGAAGACGACGTCCACGGTGCCGGAGGAGCGCATGCCCATCCCGTCCCAGTCGTCCGTCACGGACAGCCCGGTGGCGGAGCGGGGGACCACGGGAGCGACCAGCCGCTCCGGCTCGCCCTCGGCGCGCCACCGGGCGGAGACCACGAAGTGCGTGGCGATCTGCGCCATGCTGACCAGGGTCTTGCGGCCGTCCAGCCGCAGGCCGCCGGCGTCGTCCGGGCGCAGGACGGTGGTGGTGCCCGTATCCTTGACCGCGCCGCAGATCACCGCCTCGCCCGTGCCCATCGCCCGCAGCAGGCCCTCGGCCAGCGGCCGGGCCCGCTCCGCGCCGTGCCGCCACTCGAAGTCCAGGGTCAGGCCCCGGCTGAACTGCATGTGCAGCGCCAGCGCCACCCCCGCGTCCGCCCGGGCCACCTCGGCCAGGGCCAGCGCGACGTCGTGCATGCTGCTCACCCCGAGCCCGCCCAGCCCGGCGGGCACGGTGGCGCCCAGCACCCCGTCCTTGCGCAGGCCCTCGAAGAGGTGCACGGGGAAGGTGGCCGTGCGGTCGTTGGCCGCGCACTCCGCCGCGATGACCGGGGTGTGGCGCTGCAGCACCTCGAGCAGGCGCCGGCCGGCTTCGGTCACCGGCTTGCTCAGTCCGCCGCCGGCAAAGGTCCTCGATTCCGCGGGGCTGGATTCCTCGGGCATGGGTGCCTCCGTCGCGACCGGTCCGTTCGAACGTCGCTGACCAGGCTGCGCGGGCGGCGTGGAGAGCCGCTGGAGACCGGGTACGACGGCCGTGGACCACCGCCCTTCCGGCCCCCTTCGAGCCGGAGCCGCTGAGCTGTGGGGAACCCTGACCACAGGGATCACGGGCGACCGGAGGGATCATGGAACCCCACGAATCGACGTGCCGCATCTGCGGCGGCCGGGTACGCGAGTTCTTCGACTTCGGCCGCCAGCCGCTGTCCGACTTCTTCCCCTCGCCCGATCAGGTGGACGAGGAGTTCTTCTTCCGGCTCGCGGTCGGCATGTGCGACGCGTGCACGATGGTGCAGCTGCTGGAGGAAGTGCCGCGCGACCGCATGTTCCGCCACGACTACCCGTACCACTCCTCGGGCTCCCAGCGGATGCGCGAGCACTTCGCGGACACCGCGCGCAGCCTGCTCGCCGGCGAGCTGAGCGGCGAGGACCCGTTCTGCGTGGAGATCGGCAGCAACGACGGCGTCATGCTCGACGTCGTCCGGCAGGCGGGCGTGCGGCACCTGGGCGTCGAGCCCTCCGGCGGTGTCGCGGAGCTCTCCCGGGCCAAGGGCATCCAGGTGCGCACCGCCTTCTTCGAGGAGGCCACGGCCCGCGAGATCGCCGGCGAGCACGGCCCCGCCGACGTGATCTACGCCGCCAACACCATCTGCCACATCCCCTACCTGGACTCGGTCTTCCGCGGCGTCGACGCGCTGCTCGCGAAGAACGGGGTGTTCGTCTTCGAGGACCCGTACCTGGGCGACATCGTGGCGCGCAACACCTTCGACCAGATCTACGACGAGCACTTCTACCTCTTCACCGCCCGCTCGGTGCAGGCCGCGGCCCGCCGCTTCGGCTTCGAGCTGGTGGACGTCGAGCGGCTGCCGGTGCACGGCGGCGAGGTCCGCTACACCATCGCCCGCTCCGGCGCCCGCCGCCCCACGGCGCGCGTCGGCGAACTCATCGCCGAGGAGGCCCTCGGCGGTCTGGGCGACCGCGGCACGCTGGAGAAGTTCGGCATCCGGATCCGGCGCGTGTGCGACGACTTGATCGCCCGCCTGCGCGAACTGCACGACCGCGGCTTCTACGTCGTCGGCTACGGGGCCACCGCCAAGAGCGCCACCGTGATCAACTACGCCCGCATCGGCCCGGAGCTGATGCCGTTCGTCCACGACACGACGCCCGCCAAGGTCGGGTGCCTGCTGCCCGGCTCGCACATCCCCATCCGCTCCGCCGACGAGCTCGGGCCCCCGTACCCCGACTACGCGGTGCTCTTCGCCTGGAACCACTTCGAGGAGATCCGGGTGCGGGAGAAGGAGTTCACCGACCGCGGCGGGCGCTGGATCCTGTACGTCCCGGAGTTCCGGGTCGTCTGAATCCGGGTCGTTTGAATCCGGGTCGTCCACAAGGCCGTACGAAGCGCCGACGCCACGGGGCGCGGACCGGGGGAGACCCGGTCCGCGCCCCGCAGGCGTTCAGCGCCCCGCAGCGCCGTCCGGCAGCCGCACCGACAGTGCGTGCCGGAAGACGTCCCGCGGATCCCAGCGGGCCTTCGCCCGCTGCAGCTCCGCGTAGTTGTCCCGGAAGTACAACCGGTGCCACGGCACGTCCGCGCACCCCAGCCGCGGATCGGCCAGGTCGGCGTCGGCGTAGTTGATGAACGCGCCCCCGTAGCCGCGGGCCGGGTCCGGCACACCGCCGGCGTCGGCGAACACCTCCCGGTAGGAACCGCGCACCCACTCCAGGTGAGTCGCGTCCTCGCGCCCGTCCCACCAGAACACCGACCAGTACGCCTTGAGTACCGCGTCCCGGTGCGCCGTCGCCGTCTCCCGTGGCCCGACGCGGTTGATCGCACCGCCGTGCGAGAGCAGGTACACCGCGGCAGCGGGGTTGTGGTAGCCGGAGGTGTCGGTCAGCCGCCGGTGCAGCAGCGCCGCCTGCTCGGCGGACGGACCGGCGCGCAGGAAGGCGGCCTTGGACTTGAACCGTCCCTTCACCCCGTCGTACTCGTCCGGGGTGAGCACCGCGGTCAGCCACGGCGTCGTGGTCGTCTCCACCTCCGGCCGGGCGGCCACGCCCCGGCCGACCTCGGCCAGGAAGGCCTCCGTCAGCTCCTGCGCACCCGGGCGGGTGGCGTCGGTGGCCGTCTCCAGGCTGATCGGCCCGCCCCCTGTGCGGGGCAGCGTCAGGCTGTTGTCGAGCAGGGCGCCCGGCCCGTCGGCACCCGCGTTGCGCTCGTGCCACGCACCGAAGTTCCGCACCAGCCGGATGAACGCCGCCTCGTCCACGTCCGCCCAGTCCCAGCGTGCCGTGCGGCGCAGGACGGCCGCCGGGGGCGCCGGCAGCAGGGTGCCCGGTGCCCCGTCCGCCCCCGGGGTACGGAACAGGTAGCGGGTGACGACCCCGAAGGCGCCGCCCCCGCCGCCGGTGTGCGCCCACCACAGGTCGCGGTGCGGGTCGGACTCCTCGCGCGTCGCCACCACCGACCGCACCCGGCCGAAGTCGTCGGCCACGACGGCCTCGATGCCGTACAGGTGGTCCACCGACAGGCCGTGGCGGCGCGAGAGCGCCCCGCCGCCACCGCCCGCCACGTGCCCGCCGACCCCGACGCCCGGGCAGCGCCCGGCCGGTACGGTCACGCCGTAGCCGAGGAAGAGGGTGCGGTACATCGCGCCGAGCGTCGTGCCGGCGCCGACGGAGAAGGCGCCGAACTCCTGGTCGTAGTACACGGAGTTCATCTCGGAGACGTCCAGTACGGTCTCGATCGCGGGATCGTCGACCAGGGACTCGAAGCAGTGGCCCCCGCTGCGCACGGCGATGCGCTCGCCGCCGTCGACGGCGTCCTGCACCGCCCGCAGGGTCTGCCCGGTCGTGGCCACCACCCGGATGCGCTCCGGGGAGGGGCTGAACCGGGCGTTGATGCCGCGGCCCGCCAGGTCCGCGTAGCGCGGATCGCCGCGGTCCACCACCACCGGGTCCGGCCAGGTCGTTCGCATCGTGCGTATGCTGCCGGTCAAGAGACGACGCCCCTTCCTAGTGCGCGTTCTTGTTGCGGTACAGGTGCATGGTCAGCGGGCCGAAGACGGCCACGATCAGGACGGCGCCGAGCAGGACCTTGCCCACGTCCCAGAACCCGGCGGTGCCGTGCATCAGTTCGCGGGAGGCGGTGGCGGCGTGGCTGATGGGGTTCGCCTTCACCACCGACTGCATCCAGCCCGGCATGGTGTGCGGGTCGACGAAGATGTTGCTGGTGAACAGCAGTGGGTACAGGGCGATCATGCTGGTGCCCGAGACCCGCTCCGGCTCGCTGGCGACCACGCCGAGCGCCGCGAAGATCCAGCTGACGGCGAAGGCGAAGACGATCAGCACGAGCATCGCCAGCAGCACGCCCGGCACGCCGCCCTCCGGCCGGAAGCCCATGGCCAGGCCCAGGGCGATGGTCGTCGTCAGCGCCAGGACGTAGCGCACCACGTCCCCCAGCAGGCTGCCGGCCAGGGTGGCCGGCTGCCAGAAGGGCAGGGTGCGGAAGCGGTCGAAGACCCCCTTGTGGATGTCGGTGTTGATCGAGGTCCCCGTGTAGACCGTCATCATCATCACGCTCTGCACGGCCACGCCCGGCAGGAAGAACTGCAGGTAGTCGCCGGTGGAGCTGGCGAAGGCGCCCCCGAAGAGGTAGGTGAACATCAGCAGGAAGATCAGCGGCATCAGCACGATGTCGATGAGCTGCACGGGGAAGTGCTTGAACGCCATGATCGCCCGCCACAGGTGGGTGACGGTCGCGGCCACCGCCGTGGTGTGGGCGGGACGTTCGCCCGCGGAGAGCACGGCGCGCAGCGCACCGCCGCCTGTGCCCTCCCGGGGGCCGGAGTACTGGGGGGACGTGGTCATGCTGCCTTCTCCTCACCGGGGTTGTGCTCGTCGGAACCGCCCTGACCGGCCGTGTGGCCGGTCAGGGACAGGAAGACCTCGTCGAGGCTGGACTGGCCCAGGGAGAAGTCGCGCACCTCGACCTTCGTGCGGGCCAGGGCGGCCAGCGCCTCCATGACCTGACGGCTGCCGGAGACCCTCGCGGTCAGGTCCAGCGGGTCGGAGCCGCGCAGGACGCCCACCCCCAGCTCCCGGGCGAGCACCTCCTCCGCCTCGGGGCGCCACTTCTCGTCCTCCAGCCGCAGGCGCAGTACGTCCGAGCCGACGGACGCCTTGAGCTCGGCGGTGGTGCCCTCGGCGATGACCCGGCCGTGGTCGACGACCGCGATGCGGTCGGCCAGGTGGTCGGCCTCGTCGAGGTACTGCGTGGTCAGCAGTACGGTCGTGCCCGCCTCCACCAGGGCCCTGACGATCTCCCAGACCTGATTGCGGCTGCGCGGGTCCAGGCCTGTGGTCGGCTCGTCCAGGAACAGCAGGTCCGGGGTGACGACGATGCTCGCGGCGATGTCCAGCCGCCGCCGCATGCCGCCGGAGTACGTGCGCAGCAGGCGGTCACCGGCGTCGCTCAGCCCGAACACCTCGACGAGCTCGGTGGCCCGCTGCCGGGCCCTGTCCCAGGAGTAGCCCTGCAGCCTGCCCATCATCACGAGGTTCTCCACACCCGTCAGGCCCTCGTCCACCGACGCGTACTGGCCGGTGACGCTGATCAGCCGGCGCACCGCGTCGGGCTCGCGCAGCGCGTCGTGACCGAAGATCCGCACGCTGCCGCCGTCGGGGCGCAGCAGGGTCGCCAGCATCCGGATCGTCGTGGACTTGCCGGCGCCGTTGGGCCCCAGCACCCCGTAGACGACTCCGGCCGGGACCCGCAGGTCGAGCCCGTCGACGGCCTTGGTGCCGCCGAACACCTTCTGCAGGCCCGAGGTTTCGATGGCCAATGCCGATCGCGTGTTCACAGCAGTCTCCCCAGGGGTTTCCGTCGGATCGGATCGCTACCGTAGACCCCATTGAGGACACTTCATGGCCGCGATTGCGGCGGCGGGCGGACCGATTCCAGCGGTTCTCGGCGCCTGCTCCAGCAGGGCCCCGGAGGCTGAGGGGCACCGGCCGAACGTCACAGGAGGTGCCCATGAGCGACCCCCGGGAACTGCCCGAGCATCCGGTGCTGGTGACCGGCGGCGGCCTCGGCGGGCTGTCGACCGCGATGTTCCTGGCCCGGCGCGGGGTGCCCGCGCTCGTGGTGGAGCGGCACCGCTCCACCTCCGTCCATCCCAAGGCGGCCGGGCAGAACCCGCGCACCATGGAACTGCTGCGCATCGGTGGCGTCGCCGACGAGGTCATGGCCGCGGCCGACATCCGCGGCGCACGCGGCGACTTCGCCATCAAGGTCGCCGAGACCGTTGGCGGCCGCGTCCTGCACACCTTCGCCGAGAGCTTCGAGGAACTGGTCGCCGCCACCGAGAGCTGCACCCCCATGCCCTGGGCGCTGGCCGCCCAGGACCGCCTCGAGCCGATCCTGCTCGCGCAGGCCCGCCGGCACGGCGCGAGCGTGCGTTTCGGCACCGAACTGACCGACTTCGCCCAGGACCGCGACGGCGTGACCGCCTGGCTGCGCGAGACGCAGACCGGCGCCGAGCACACCGTACGGGCCCGCTACCTGGTGGCCGCCGACGGGCCGCGCAGCCTGGTGCGCGAGAAGCTCGGCATCCCGCGGCAGGGGCTGGGCACCCTGGCCCGTTTCATCGGCGTCATCTTCGAGGCCGACCTGTCCGCCGTCCTGCCGCCCGGCTCCACCGGCTGGTACTACCTGCGGCACCCGGAGTTCACCGGCACCTTCGGTCCCACCGACCGCGAGGACCGGCACACCTTCTACGTCCAGTACGACCCGGACCGGGGCGAGTCGCCGCGGGACTTCACGCCCGAGCGGTGCACGGAACTGATCCGGCTGGCCGTCGGCTCGCCCGGGCTGCGGCCGCACCTGCTGGACGTGCAGTCCTGGGACATGGCCGCCTGGACCGCCGAACGCTGGCGCGAGGGCCGGGTGCTGCTGGTCGGCGACGCCGCCCGGGTCACCCCGCCCACCGGCGGGATGGGCGGCAACACGGCCGTCGGCGACGCCTTCGACGCGGCCTGGAAACTCGCCGCCGTGCTCGGCGGCGAGGCGGGTGAGGGACTCCTGGACAGCTACGGGCAGGAACGCGCCCAGGTGGCCCGGCTGGTGATCGACGAGTCGCTGAGCATCTACGCCCGGCGCATGGCACCCGAGCTCCTCGGCACGGTGCCCGAGGGACGCGGCACCGCCGAGGTGCTCATGGGCTTCCGCTACCGTTCCGGGGCCGTCGCCGCCGAGGACGACGACCCGGCCCCGGTCGAGGACCCGCTGCACCCCACCGGCCGACCCGGCTTCCGCGCGCCGCACGTCCGCATCGAACGGGACGGCGCCGCGCTGTCCACGGTGCACCTCTTCGGCGACGGCTGGGTGCTGCTCACCGGTCCCCGCGGTGCCGGCTGGGCGCGGGCAGGCCGCGCGGCCGCCGCCGGTACGGGCATCGCGCTGCAGGCCCTGACCGCCGGCCGCGAACTGTCCGTGGAGGACGGGGAGTTGTCCAGCGCGTACGGGATCGGGCCGGCCGGTGCGAGCCTCGTGCGCCCGGACGGCGTCGTCGCCTGGCGCACCCCGCACCCGCCCGGCCCCGATGCGGCCGACGCGCTGCAGGCCGTCCTCACCCGGGTGCTGTTCCGGTGACCACGGCCGGTCGGCCCGGTGGGCTCCCGGCCGGCCACGGCCCGTCAGTCCGGCACGGGTGCCTCGGCCGCCGGGTGGGCCGCCACGGAGCGGCCGAGCCGCTCGGACAGCCCGCGGACGTAGGCGATGAGCTCCGGCGGTTCATGGACCTCGAACTCGACGTCGAACAGGCCGATGGTCAGGGCCAGCCACTGCAGCGAGTCGGCGGCCGTGAGCAGCCGGCAGGAGTGCTCGTCCAGCGCCGTCAGCACGCCGTCGCGCGGGCGCACCCGCTCGGCGACGACCTCGAGCGGCGCATGGAAGGTGACCAGGGCGCGGTAGCGGGCGAGGGAGGAGGTGATGGAACGGGCCACATAGGCCGCCGCGTCCTCGGCGGGCAGCTCCCGTGGCCGGAAGCGCACCCCGGTGATCAGCGGCGTGTCCATCCGGTCGACGCGGAAGGTGCGCCAGTCCTCCCGCTCCATGTCCCATGCCAGCAGGTACCACTTGCGGCTGACGTGGACCAGGCGGTACGGCTCGGTCAGCCGGCTGCTGCGGTCCCCGTCGCGCTTGCTGTAGGAGAACCGCAGCCGCTGCCGGTCGCGGCAGGCCTGCGCGACCACGGCCAGGTGCCCGGGATCGGCCATAGGCCCGGCCCCGAACATGGGAACGGTGTAGGTCTGCAGAGCGTTCACCCGGCTGCGCAGCCGCTTGGGCAGCACCTGCTCGAGCTTGGCCAGGGCGCGCACCGACGTCTCCTCGATGCCGGCCACCGAGCCGCCGGCCGCGGTGCGCAGGCCCACCGCGATGGCCACGGCCTCGTCGTCGTCCAGCAGCAGCGGCGGCAGGTCGGCGCCCGCCTCCAGGCGGTAGCCGCCGCCCACGCCCGGGACGGCGTGCACCGGGTATCCCAGCTCGCGCAGCCGCTCGATGTCGCGGCGCAGCGTGCGCGGGCTGACGTCGAGGCGTTCCGCCAGCTTCCGGCCCGGCCAGTCGCGGCTGTTCTGCAACAGCGACAGCAGACGGAGCATGCGCGAGGGGGTCTCGGCCATGAGGCCCAGACTGCCATGAATCGCGGCCAGTTCACGGCCGCATTGAGGCCGGCGGCCGACAGTCGCCCGGTCCGCAAACGGACGTAGCCCTAGGTGGCCGATGCATCTTATAGTCGGGGAAAAAGAAAAAAGGAAAAGAAGTCTCGATCATTGCAATGCCGATTGTTGACAAGGCAACGGGGGAGCGCATGACGAGCACACCGACCGACGACTCTCCGGCCCCGTGGGGGAACGCACAGTGATCAGAGTCGTCATCGCCGAACACCTCGACATGGTCCGCGCCGGGCTCGTGCTGCTGCTGGATCGGGAACCGGACATCAAAGTCGTCGGATCGACGGCGACCGGCAGCGAATTGATTCCGACGGTTCTCGAATACAGCCCCGACGTGGCGCTCATCGACGTGGACGCGCACGAACGCGAAAGCCTGAACGCGGCGGTGGAGATCCAGGAGTACCTCCCGGACTGCCGCACCCTGCTCATGGCCCGGTTCGCGCGCCTGGCCACCGTCCGCCAGTCACTGGCGGCCGGCCTGGGCGGGCTGGTACTGAAGAAGTCCCCGCCGCACAGCCTGGGCGACGCGGTGCGGCGCGTGCACACCGGGCAGCGGGTCTTCGACACCGACATGACGCTGGCCGCGTGGGGCAACACCGCCTACCCGCTCACCGAGAGGGAGATGGAGATCCTGCAACTGGCCGCCGCCGGCGACGGAATCAGCGAGATCGCCCACAAGCTCTCCTTATCCGCCGGCACGGTGCGCAACTACCTGACCACCATCGTGCGCAAGATGGACGCCCGCAACCGGCTGGACGCCGTGCGCATCGCGAGCAGCTCCGGATGGATCTGATGAGACGGATCTGATGAGGACGTGATCAGGACAGCTGCCGGCGCTGCTGGAGCGGCTGCCACCAGGAACGATTCTGCGCGTACCACCGCACCGTCTCCGCGAGCCCGTCGGCGAAGGCCCGGCGCGGCCGCCAGCCGAGCTCCGCGGCGATCCTGCGGTCGTCGACGGAGTACCGGCGGTCGTGCCCCTTGCGGTCGGGGACGAACTCCACGGCGTCCCAGTCGGCCCCGAGGGCGTCCAGCAGCAGGGCGGTCAGCTCCTTGTTGGACAGCTCGGTGCCGCCGCCGACGTTGTAGACCCGGCCCGGCCGGCCCCCGGTGCGCACCGCCTCGATCGCCCGCACGTGGTCGTCCACGTGCAGCCAGGTGCGCACGTTGCCGCCGTCGCCGTACAGCGGCACCCTGCCGCCGTCCAGCAGCGTGGTGACGAACAGCGGGATCACCTTCTCGGGGAACTGGTACGGCCCGTAGGTGTTGGAGCCGCGGGTGATGCGCACGTCCAGCCCGTGCGTGCGGTGGTGGGCGAGCGCGATCAGGTCGGCGGCGGCCTTGCTGGCCGCGTACGGGGAGCTGGGCCGCAGCGGCTCGTCCTCGTCCCAGGACCCCGCGTCGACCGACCCGTACACCTCGTCGGTCGAGACGTGCACGAAGGGCGCCGTGCCGCTGCGCAGGGCGGCGTCCAGCAGGGTCTGGGTGCCCAGCACGTTGGTGCGCACGAAATCCGCCGCGCCGGCGATCGAGCGGTCCACGTGCGACTCCGCGGCGAAGTGCACGACCTGGTCGTGCGCGGCGACGAGCTCACCGGCCAGGGCGGCATCGCAGATGTCGCCGTGGACGAAGGCGTAGCGGTCGCTGCCGGCCACCGGTGCGAGGTTGGCGGGGTTGCCGGCGTAGGTGAGGCTGTCGAGCACCGTGATCCGCACGCGGGGGTCGCCGTGCGGGCCCAGGAGTGTACGCACGTAGTGGGAGCCGATGAATCCGGCGCCGCCCGTCACCAGGAGGGAGGTCATAGCGGGATCTCCACCTTGCTGTCGTCGCCGAGGATGAGGCAGGTGCCGGCCGGGACCCGGGGCGCCGGGGTGACCCGCACGTTGCGGCCGATCAGCGAGCGCTGCACGCGCCGGATCCAGCTCAGGCGGGAGTCGCGCAGCACGATGGAGAACTCGATCTCGCTGGCCTCGATGCGGCAGTTCTCCGCGATGGAGGTGTACGGGCCCACGTACGAGCCGGTGATCACGGTGCCGGAGCCGATGACGGCGGGTCCGACGATCCGCGAGCCGCGCACCCGGGCGCCGGCGTCGATGCGCACCCGGCCGACGATCTCGCTCGCGTCGTCCACCTCGCCCTCGACGCGCGGCTCCAGGCCCTCGAGCACCGAGCGATTGACCTCCAGCATGTCCTGGGGGTTGCCGGTGTCCTTCCAGTATCCGGAGATCGTGGAGAACCGCACGTCGTACGGGTGGTCGATGAGCCACTGGATGGCGTGCGTGATCTCCAGCTCGCCGCGCCACGAGGGGGTCACCGCGCGGACGGCCTCGTGCACGACCGGGGTGAAGAGGTAGATGCCGACCAGCGCCATGTCGCTCCTGGGCTGCTGCGGCTTCTCCTCCAGTCCCGTGATCCGCCCGTCCGGGCCGATCTCGGCGACGCCGAAGCCGCGCGGATCGGCAACCCGGGTGAGCAGCAGGTGCGCGTCGGGCCGCCGGGCGCGGAACTCCTCGACGAGGCCGGAGATGCCGCCCAGGACGAAGTTGTCGCCCAGGTACATCACGAAGTCGTCGTCGCCGAGGTAGTCCCGCGCGATCAGCACCGCGTGGGCCAGGCCCAGCGGGGCCTCCTGCGGCAGGTAGGTGACGTCGAGGCCGAACTTGCCCCCGTCGCCGACCGCTTGCTGGATCTCGTAGGCGGTTTCCCCCACCACGATGCCCACGTCGGTGATGCCGGCGCGGGCGATGTCCTCGAGGACGTAGTAGAGGACCGGCTTGTTGGCCACCGGGACCAGTTGCTTGGGAGAGGTGTGGGTGATGGGTCGCAGACGGGTGCCGGAGCCCCCGGACAGGACGAGAGCCTTCATGTCCGGGAGCCTAGGCGGGCACGCTGGAGACCGACTGGTGAACGAATCTCGCCCGGTCGGGCTCCTTGTGCCGTGACCTCTTGCCGCGTTCTCGTGCGGCGTCAGCCGCGCAGCGGGCCCTCGCAGACGTAGTCCGCCGTGCCCGCGGCGCGGCCGGACCACTGCTCGACCTTGCCGAAGGAGCAGTTCATGTCGGCGAAGTTGTTGCTGCGGGCCTTGGTGCGGTCGAGGATGAAGTAGTCGACCGTCTCGGACATGTCCTTGAAGACCGCATCGGCGTTGCCCGGACTGCTCAGGTTCGCGGTGACCTTGCCGGTGCACACGAACCGGGGGCGGTCGGGGGAGCCGGCGGCGCGGCAGTCCTCGGGCGCCTGGCCCGTGGCGGCCGTGAAGGACGAGCGGACCTGGGAGGCCGAGGCGTCCTGCAGCCGGCTCACCGGAGTGAAGGCGGTGGCCGGCACGTACAGGTCCTTGACCTGGCCGATCTGCTTGTCCAGGAACGCGTTGTAGTCCCGCTGCACGTACCAGTCGCGGCCCATGCGGCTGCGCCAGGAGTCGAAGCCCGCGACGTCGTTCGCCCGCAGGTAGCCGTACATCTCCCGCAGCTGCGAGGGCCGCTCGTTCCACAGGAACTCGAAGAAGGTGCCCGCGTAGTTGTAGAAGCGGAAGCCGTCGCGCTCGTACTCGGCGTGCAGCAGCTGGTCGACGCTCATGCGCGGCCCGCCGTTCGCCGTGTCGTTGATGATGCCCTGCACCAGCGACTTGCGGACCTTGACGCCGTCGTCGCGCGTGGAGCCGGCGAAGAACTCGGCGGTGCCCTCGTCCATCGCCGTCGTCCGGTCACCCTGGTACCACGGGCCCTCGCCGAAGCTGCCGGGCACCGCCCAGCGGCCGTTGAGGTAGTGCGTGTACTCGTGGCGGAAGAGCTCCTCCAGCGTGAGCGTGGAGTCCTGCGGCACGCGGCGCTCGTAGGTGTAGAACGTCGCGCCGTTCTCGATGTAGATGCCGCCGTTCTTGGTGTCCATGCCCGTCAGCAGCGGGTGGTAGATCTCGTAGTCCTGGCGGGAGGCGTACAGCACGATGTTCAGCGTGGAGTTGGTGTCGCCCGCCAGCGGCTGGTCGGTGCCGAGCACTCGGTGGTACTGCGCCTTGACCTGCTTGCTCGCGTAGTACAGCCGGTCCACCGTCTCCCGGGGGAGCGCGGTGCGGACCTTGATGCCGCCGTTGTCGTACGTGTACGTGTACGGGAAGAGCCGGCGCTCGATGTCGGTCTTGCACACGCCGTACTGCTTGCACTGGCCCAGTTCGTTGAGCCAGGTGACGACCTTGCCCCAGGCCTCGCTGCCCTGGCCGAAGGTGCGCACCACGGTGTCGAGCACGCCGCCGAGCGAGGAGCCGATCTCGCTCTTGAGCCCGTCGATCTGGCTGAGCCGGCCGTACTCGTTGACCGCGTCGCGCGCCACCCAGTCGTTGGGCGAGCCCTTGAGGTGGCCGTAGCCGGCGAACGCCTTGAGCGCGGAGCGGTAGCCGGGGTCGGCGGTCGCGGCCGCGACGAAACCGGGGTCGCCGTTGTTGACGCCCAGGTAGCCCACGGACAGCGCACCGAGGGCGGCGTTGCCCCAGGCCGGGTCCTTGGCGGTCTGCTGGTGCGAGGCGTCCAGCATGCCGAGGATCCGCTTCATCAGCGGCAGCTGGTGCTGGCGCAGCTCGGGGGTGCTGGCGGCGTAGAGGGCCTCGCGCAGGGTCGTGCCGTTGGTGGCCGTGGCGTCGAAGGTGTGCTGCCCGATGCCGAAGTAGTAGACGGCGCGGCGCACGGCCTCCACGGTCGTGGCGTCGGAGAGGTCTATCTCGTCGTGCGAGAAGTCGTGGTAGGCCGCGGCGTGGAGATAGGTGAACATCTCCAGCAGGTGGTCGGTGTTCTTCCCGTCGTGCCAGTAGCCGTAGCGCTCGGCGCGCAGGGCGACGGCCCGTACGTTCTCCCGGGAGAAGACGCGGGTCATCCGCGAGTCCCACGTCCACAGGACGTTGCGCAGACAGCCGTCGGCGGTGACGGCCGGGTCCATGAGGAAGTCCGCGAACTGTTCCGGCGTGAGGCCGGCGATGCCGTCGACCGTGCAGGCCACGGTGACGCCGCGCACGGTGATGCGCGGCGCCGCCGCCACGCCCTTGGATGTGCCCTGCTTGGCCTTGTCCGTGGCGGGGCCGGGGATGGCGGCCTTGGTCAGGCCGCGGGGGGCGGTGGGCGTCTCGATCGCCGGGCGCGGCGCATTGGCGAGGCGCTTGACCTCGTCGAACGGGTTGGGTGCGGCCTTGGTGGCGGCGGCCGCGGGCGCCGGGGATGCGGCGGGGGAGGGGGCCGCCCAGCTGGTCTGGCCGGCGGTGGCGCACAGCGTCACGGCGATGGCCGCGGTGAGCAGGGGTCTGCGAACGGTTCTGCGCAGGGTGGAGAGGTGGGACACCGATGACTCCTGGTGGGAGGTGTGCGTGGGAGGTGGAACGGCGCGAGCGCGTCGGGTCCGTGGGGGGTTCGAGGCGGCGCCGTGTGACACGTAACGTAGTAATGTGAAATGGCACTGACAAGCCCTCAGATCATTTCCGTTCACTTCAGCGCTATGACAAGTTGACGAATATTCAGACATTCCACCCCGGAGGAGCCCCTCATGAGCCGACCGTCGACCAATGCCCCCCGTACGGTCAGTCACGATCTGCCCGTCGGCCCCGAGTTGGAGAAGTTCATGGCGGGCGGCTGGGCGGCCACACCGCTCCCGGGCGACATCCGGCTGCCGGTGGCCGGTCTCACCGCGGCCCGCCGGGCGAAGCTCTCCGCCCGCTTCCCCGGCGAGCGGCTGATCGTCCCCGCGGGCGAGCTCAAGGTGCGGTCCAACGACTGCGACTACCGCTTCCGCCCGCACAGCGCGTACGCCTGGCTGACCGGCCTCACCGGGGAGGAGCAGGCCGGCCATGTGCTGGTGCTGGAGCCCGACGGGCCGCACGGGCACGAGGCCGTGCTCCACATACGCCCGCGCTCCCCGCGCGGCGCCGGGTCCGCGGAGTTCTACCGCGACCGCCGCTACGGCGAGTTCTGGGTGGGCCGCCGCCCCGACCTCGCCGAGGCCGAGCGCATGACGGGCATCCGCTGCGTACACCTCGACGCGCAGGACCGGCTGCCGCAGGGCCGCGACGCGGCCACCGACGCCGAACTCGCCGCCGCCCTGAGCGAACTGCGCCTGGTCAAGGACGCCTGGGAGGTCGAGCAGCTCCAACTGGCCGTCGACCACACCACCGCCGGCTTCGAGGACGTCGTACGGGCCCTGCCGCGCGCCCTGGCCCACCCGCGCGGCGAGCGGTGGATCGAGGGCGTCTTCGCCCTGCGCGCCCGCGCCGAGGGCAACGGCACCGGATACGAGACGATCGCCGCCGCCGGGGCGCACGCGTGCGTCCTGCACTGGATCCGCAACGACGGCCGCCTGAACCCCGACGACCTGCTGCTGCTGGACGCGGGCGTGGAGACCGACACCCTCTACACCGCCGACATCACCCGCACCCTGCCGCTGTCCGGGCGCTTCAGCCCCGTCCAGCGCCAGGTCTACGAACTCGTCCTCGCCGCCCAGGAGGCGGGCATCGCCGCCCTGAAGCCCGGCGCGAGCTTCCGCGACTTCCACCGGGCCGGCATGCGCGTCATCGCCGAGGGCCTCGCCGAGTGGGGCGTGCTCAAGAGCGCGGAGGGCGACCTCCACCGCCGCTACACCCTGTGCAGCAGCGGCCACATGCTCGGCCTCGACGTCCACGACTGCGCCCGCGCCCGGGCGGAGACCTACCTGGACGGCGTCCTGGAGGAGGGCCAGGTGCTCACCGTCGAGCCCGGCCTGTACCTGCAGCCCGACGACGAGACCCTGCCGGCGGAACTGCGCGGCATCGGTGTGCGCATCGAGGACGACCTCGTCATCACCGCCGACGGTGCCCGGCTGCTGTCGGGCGCGCTGCCGCGCACGCCGGACGCGATCGAGGCGTGGATGGGCGAACTGACGGAGCGGTAGAAAAATCACCGCCCGGCCGGGTACGGTCCGGCAGACCCTTGGCAGGAGTAGTGCAATGTGAAATATTACTGCCGTGTCCCAGAGCAACTCACCTGACGTCATCGTCGTCGGAGCCGGGGTGGTCGGCGCCGCCTGCGCCTACTACGCCGCCCGCAACGGCCTTTCCGTCACCGTGATCGACCGTGGTCCCGTCGCCGGCGGGACCACGGGCGCCGGCGAGGGCAACCTCCTGGTCTCCGACAAGGAGCCCGGCCCCGAGCTCGAACTCGCCCTGCTCTCCACCCGGCTGTGGCGCGACCTGGCCGACGCACTGCCGCCCGGCACCGAGTACGAGCCCAAGGGCGGCCTCGTCGTCGCCGCGCACGAGGACGGCATGGCCGCCCTGCGCACCTTCGCCGCCGCACAGCGCACCACCGGGGTGAGCGCCGAGGAGATACCCGCCGACCGGCTGCACGACCTCGAACCCCACCTCGCCGCCGGCCTCGCCGGCGGCTTCCACTACCCCCAGGACGCGCAGGTGCAGCCCGCCCTCGCCGCCGCCCACCTGCTGCGCGCCTCCGGCGCCCGGGTGCGCACCGGCGAGCAGGTCACCGCCGTCCTGACCGGCGGCCACGGCGAGGTCCGCGGCGTGCGCACCCCGGCCGGCGACACCCACGCGCCGTACGTCGTCAACGCCACCGGCACCTGGGGCGGCGAACTGGCCCGCCTCGCCGGATCCCACCTGCCCGTCATGCCCCGCCGCGGCTTCGTCCTCGTCACCGAACCGCTGCCGCGCGTCGTGCGGCACAAGGTCTACGCCGCCGACTACGTCGCCGACGTCGCCAGCGGCTCCGCCGCCCTGCAGACCTCCGCCGTCGTCGAGGGCACGCCCTCGGGCCCCGTCCTCATCGGCGCCAGCCGCGAGCGCGTCGGCTTCGACCGCACCCTGTCGACCGAGGCGCTGCGCCGCCTCGCCGACGGCGCCACCGCCCTCTTCCCCGTCCTCGCCGGCGTGCGGGTCATGCGCACCTACGCGGGCTTCCGCCCCTACCTGCCCGACCACCTGCCCGCGCTCGGCGCCGATGCGCACGTGCCCGGACTGCTGCACGCCTGCGGCCACGAGGGCGCCGGCATCGGCCTGGCGCCGGCCACCGGGGCGATCGTCGCCGACCTGATCGCCGGCAAGGAACCCCCGCTGGACATCAGCCCCTTCGACCCCGGCCGTTTCGCCGCGACCACCTGAAGCCACCGCCTGAAGCCCTCACTGCCTGAAGCACCCACTGCCTGAAGCCCCGCCGCCGCCCCAAAGGAGAGCCCGCAGTGCCCCGTACCCCCGCCGGACTGGTCGAGGCGGAGCCCGGCCCGCCCTTCGAGATCACCTTCGACGGCCGTACGGTCACCGCCCTGCCCGGCCAGAGCCTTGCCGCCGCCCTGTGGTCCGCCGGCATCCTCGCCTGGCGCACCACCCGCGACGGCGGTCGCCCGCGCGGCGCGTTCTGCGGCATCGGCCAGTGCTTCGACTGCCTCGCCACCGTCAACGGCCGCCCCAACCGCCGCGCCTGCCTCGTGCCCGCCCGGCCCGGCGACAGCGTCACCACCCAGGAGGGACACGGCCGTGCCGACCTCGCCGTCTGACCCCTACGACTACGACCTCGCCGTCGTCGGCGCCGGGGCCGCCGGCCTCGCCGGAGCCGTCACCGCCGCCGAAGCAGGCCTGACCGTCGCCCTGCTGGACTCCGCCGCCCACACCGGCGGCCAGTACTTCCGCCACCCCGCCCCCGCCCTCGGCGCCGCCCGGCCACAGGCCCTGCACCACGACTGGCCCGCCTACGCCGCCCTGCGCGAACGCCTCGCCGCGAGCAGCGTGAAACACCTGCCCGGCCACCACGTGTGGACCCTCACCCGCCAGGCCGAGGACCGGTGGACCGTACTCGCCCTGACCGGCGACGACGGCGAGGCCGACGAACCGGTGACCCTACGGGCCCGCTCCGTCCTGCTCGCCACCGGCGCGTATGAACGCCAACTGCCCTTCCCCGGCTGGACACTGCCCGGCGTCGTCGGCGCCGGCGGCGTCCAGGCCATGCTCAAGTCCGGGCTCGTCCTGCCCGGCAGGCGCATCGTCGTCGCCGGCAGCGGACCCCTGCTGCTGGCCGTCGCCTCCTCGCTCGCCACCGCCGGCGCCACCGTGCCCGCCGTCGTCGAGGCCGCCGGCTACCTCGGCTACGCCCGCCACCCGCGCGCCCTGGCCGCCAACCCCGGCAAGCTCCGCGAAGCGGTGATCCACGGCTCCGCGCTGCTGCGCCACCGCGTACCGCTGCACACCCGCAGCGTCGTCACCCAGGTGCACGGCACCGACCGCGTGGAGGCCGTCACCGTCGCCCGCACCGACCGCAACTGGCGGCCCGTGCCCGGCACCGGCCGGCGCATCGCGTGCGACGCCCTGGCCACCGGGCACGGGCTCGTCCCCCAGGTCGAACTCGCCACCACCCTCGGCTGCGCCACCCGGCGCACCCCCGACGGCACCACGGCACTGGTCCTCGACGACCTCCAGCGCACCTCCCTGCCCGGCCTGTGGGCCGCCGGCGAACCCGGCGGCATCGGCGGCTGGGAACTCGCCCGCACCGAGGGCGAACTCGCCGGCCTCGCCGTCGCCGCCCGCCTCGGCGGCCGCCCGCTGCTCACCGGCGGCACCCGGCTGCGCACGCTGCGCCGCGACCGCGCCCGGCTGCGCGCCTTCGCCGAGGCCATGGCCACGGCCCACGCGCCCGGCACCGGCTGGACGCGGTGGCTCACCGACGACACCGACGTCTGCCGCTGCGAGGAGGTCACCGCGGGCCGCGTCCGCGAGGCCGCCCGCGACCTCGGCGCCCACGACGCCCGCACCGTCAAGCTCCTCACCCGCGCCGGCATGGGCTGGTGCCAGGGGCGGATGTGCGGGCAGGCGGTGGCCTGCCTGGCGGCGGAGGGCACGGCGGAGGGGACCGTGCCACCGTCCGCCGAGCGCAGGCCGCTCGCCGTACCCGTACCCCTCGGAGCCCTCGGCTCCGTACCCACCGAACCCGCCGATCCCACCCATCACGACGCACCGGCCGAACGGCCGACCACAGAAAGGCCCACCGCACCATGACCGTCAACTCCTGGAGCCCCGAGCGCCCCTGGCGCGGCATCATGGTCGCCACCGCACTGCCGCTGCGCGACGACCTGTCCGTCGACCACGACGCCTACGCCGAGCACGTGCGCTGGCTGCTCGACAACGGCTGCGACGGCGTCGTGCCCAACGGCTCCCTCGGCGAGTACCAGACCCTCACCCCCGACGAGCGCGCCCGCGTCGTGCGCACCGCCGTCGAGGCGGCCGGCGACGGCGCCCGCGTCATGCCCGGCGTCGCGTCCTACGGCGCCGCCGAGGCCCGCCGCTGGGCCGACCAGGCCGCCGAGGCCGGCTGCGGCTCCGTCCTGCTGCTGCCGCCCAACGCCTACCGCGCCGACCAGGAGGCCGTGCGCGCCCACTACGCCGAGGCCGCCCGCGCCGGCATACCCGTCGTCGCCTACAACAACCCCATCGACACCAAGGTCGACCTCACCCCCGCCCTGCTCGCCCGGCTGCACGCCGACGGCCACATCGTGGCGGTCAAGGAGTTCTCCGGCGACGTCCGGCGCGCCTACGAGCTCGCCGAGCTCGCCCCCGACCTCGACCTGCTCATCGGCGCCGACGACGTCCTGCTCGAACTCGCCGTCGCCGGCGCCGTCGGCTGGATCGCCGGCTACCCCAACGCCTTCCCCGCCACCTGCGCCGCCCTCTACCACGCCGCCGTCGCCGGCGACCTGACCACGGCCCTGCCGCTGTACCGGTCGCTGCACCCGCTGCTGCGCTGGGACTCCAAGACCGAGTTCGTCCAGGCCATCAAGCTGTCCATGGACCTCGCCGGCCGCCGCGGCGGACCCACCCGGCACCCGCGCCTGCCGCTGACCGGCGAGATCGAGGCCGCGGTGCGCGCCGCCACCGAGAAGGCGATCGCCGACGGACACCACTGAGCCGCCCGCTTCCGCCTCCCGAAAGGACGTCCGTGCGCACCCGCCACGTCTTCCACGCCGTCGACTCCCACACCGAGGGCATGCCCACCCGCGTCATCACCGGCGGCGTCGGCGTGATCCCCGGCGCCACCATGGCCGAACGCCGCCTGCACTTCATCGAGCACCTGGACCACCTGCGCACCCTGCTGATGTACGAGCCGCGCGGCCACGCCGCGATGAGCGGCGCGATCCTGCAGCCGCCCACCCGGCCCGACGCCGACTACGGCGTGCTCTACATCGAGGTCTCCGGCCTGCTGCCGATGTGCGGGCACGGCACCATCGGTGTGGCCACCGTCCTCGTCGAGACGGGCATGGTGCCGGTCAGCGAGCCCGTCACCACCGTACGGCTCGACACCCCGGCCGGCCTGATCGCCGTCGACGTCACGGTCGAGGACGGCGCGGCCACCTCGGCCACGCTCACCAACGTGCCCGCCTTCTGCGTCGGCCTCGACCGCAAGGTCGAGGTGCCCGGGTACGGCACGGTGACCTACGACCTCGCCTTCGGCGGCAACTTCTACGCCTTCGTCGAACTCGACGCCCTCGGCCTGCCCTTCGACCGGGCCCGCAAGGACGACCTGCTCGCCGCAGGCCTGGCGATCATGGAGGCCGTCAATGCCTCCGACGACCGGCCCGTCCACCCCGAACGCCCCGAGATCGGCGGCCTCAAGCACGTCTACCTCGCCGCGCCCGGCTCCGACGCCCACCACTCGCGGCACGCCATGGCCATCCACCCCGGCTGGTTCGACCGCTCGCCCTGCGGCACCGGCACCTCCGCCCGCATGGCCCAGCTCCACGCCCGCGGCGCACTGCCGCTGGAGCGCGACTTCGTCAACGAGTCCTTCATCGGCACCCGCTTCACCGGCCGCCTGGTCGGCGAGACCGAGGTCGGCGGGCTGCCGGCGGTCGTGCCCACCATCACCGGACGCGCCTGGATCACCGGCACCGCCCAGTACTTCCTCGACCCGGCCGACCCCTTCCCCGGAGGCTTCCTGCTGTGACGACCCTCGTCTCCCGCAACCCGGCCGACCCCTCCGACGTCGTCGCCGAGTTCGCGGCCCCCGGCGCGTTCGCCGTCGCCGACGCCGTCGAACGCGCCCGCACCGCCCAGCCCGGCTGGGCCGCGGCCGGCGCCGCCGCCCGCTCCGCGGCGCTGTCCGCCATCGCCTCGGCCGTCGAGGCCGCCGCCGGCGAGCTCGCCGACCTCGCCGTCCGGGAAGTGGGCAAGCCGCTGGCCGAGGCCCGCGCCGAAGTGGCCCGTACGGTGGCCATCTGGCGCTACTACGCCCAGGCCCCCTACGAGCCCACCGGCGCCGTCCACGAACCCGCCGCCGGCGCCGGGCTGCTGCTCACCCGCCGCCGCCCGCACGGCGTCGCCGGCCTGATCACCCCCTGGAACTTCCCCCTCGCCATCCCCACCTGGAAGGCCGCCCCGGCCCTCGCGACCGGCAACACCGTCGTCCTCAAGCCGGCCCCCGAGGCCACCGCGAGCGCCCTGCGCCTCGCCGAGATCGTGCGCGGGGCACTGCCGGACGACGTGTTCACGCTCGTCCCCGGCGGCAGCGTCGAAGGCAGCGCGCTGGTCTCCGCCGCCGACGTCGTCTCCTTCACCGGCTCCTCCACCGCCGGCCGGCAGGTGGTGCGCGCCGCCACCGACCGCGGCGTCCCCGTCCAGGCCGAGATGGGCGGCCTGAACGCCGCCGTCGTCCTGCCCGACGCCGACATGGAGCGGGCCGCCGCGCACATCGCCGCGGCGATCGCCGGGTACGCCGGCCAGAAGTGCACCGCCACCAGCAGGGTGATCGCCGTCGGCACCGCCCTCGACCCCCTGCGCGAGGCCCTCGCCGAGGCCCTGCGCGCCGTCCCCGTCGGCGACCCCGCCGACGCGGCCACCGTGTGCGGTCCGCTGATCTCGCCGGAGGCGCGTGAGCGCGTGACCGCCGCCCAGGAAGGCGCCACGGTCCTCGCCGAGGGCGCCCGCATCGACGGACCGGGCTGGTACGCCCCGCCGGTCCTGCTCGAAAAGGTCCAGCCGGGCCACCAACTGCTGTGCGAGGAGGTCTTCGGCCCCATCGCCGCCCTGCTGCCCGCCGAGGACCTCGACCAGGCGGTGCGCATCACCAACGCGGTGCCGTACGGGCTGGTGACGTCGGTGCACACGGCGGACCTGGACGCGGCACTGCACGGCCTGGACCGGCTGGACACCGGCATGATCCGCCTCAACGCGCCCTCCACCGGAGTGGACTTCCACCTCCCCTTCGGCGGCGCCAAGTCCTCCGCCCACGGCCCCCGCGAACAGGGCAGGGCAGCCCTGGACTTCTACACGGCGGGCCGCACCTACACCCTGACCCCGCACGGAGGCTGACCCACCCCTGCCCCCACCCGCTACACGCCGCTACGCGACAAGGAGCGACATGCCAACCCGGTTACGCCTGCTCGCCACCGTCCTCGCGCTCACCGCAACCCTCACCGCCCCCGCCCCCGCCGCCACCGCGGCCGGGCGGGCTGCGGCCCACCCGGCCGCGGCGGACTGCGCCCTTGCGGGCCGCACCGGCTGGACCGACGAGGGGCACGACACCGACCCCGTACAGTTCCAGCCCGCCACCGGCACCCGCCGCGTCCTGACGATCTTCGTCGACTTCCCCGACGCCCCCGCCACCGAGCCCACCGCACCGTACGCCGCCCACCTCGCCCCCGCGGCCGGCTGGCTGCGCACCGCCTCCTACGGAGGGCTGCGCCTGGACGTCACCGCCTCCCGCCGCTGGGCGCGCATGCCGCAGGCGTCCACGGCCTACGGCTTCCAGCGGGGGCTGAGCTTCGAGGCCCACGAGCGCTACCTGCGCGACGCGATCGCCGCCGCCGACCCGTACGAGGACTTCTCCTCCGCCGACATGGTGTACGTCGTCCCCGTCCGCACGGCCACCGCGATCCCCTTCTCACCGACCTACCTCTTCGACCCCGCCACGGCCGGCGTCACCGCCGACGGCCGCCGCATCAAGTGGGCCGTCACCTTCGGGCAGGACATGTGGCGCTGGGGCCACAAGGTCGCGGCCCACGAGACCGGCCACACCTTCGGCCTGCCCGACCTGTACGCCTTCACCGGCGAGACGCACGGCTTCGTCGGCGGCTGGGACGTCATGGGCCACATCGCCGGTGCCGCCCCGCAGTACCTGGGCTGGCACTCCTGGAAGCTCGGCTGGACCCGCGACGACCAGGTCGCCTGCCTCGCCGGGCCCCGCGCCGGCAGCCGCACCGTCCGCCTCACCCCCGTGGAACGCCCCGGCGGCACCAAGATCGCCGTGGTGCGCACCGGCCCCACGACCGCGTACGTCGCCGAGTCCCGCCGGGCCGCGGGCAACGACCCCGCCCCGTGCTCGACCGGAGTCCTGATCTACAAGGTCGACTCGGCCGTGGCCACCGGCGAGGGGCCGGTGCGGGTCATCGGCGGCCGGCCGCCCGGCGCCCCGCCCTGCGGCCCCCTGGACCTGGCCGCCCGGGCCCCGGGCGACACCTTCACCGACCCGGCCACCGGCACCCGCATCGAGATGCTCGCCGGCGGCCGCACCGGCGACGTCGTACGCGTCACGCGCCTTGCTACGCTGCCGCGGTGAGGCTCCCCACCGACGACCAGATCCGCGCCCTGCACGAGAAGCACGCCCCCACGCCACAGACGCTGGAGGTCGTGTACTCCCACTGCACCATCGTCGCCGCCCTCGCCGAACAGCTCGTCTCCCGCTCCCGGCACCCCGTCGACGCCGCTCTCGTACGGGCCGGCGCCCTGCTGCACGACATCGGTGTCTACCGGCTGTTCGACGGCGACGGCCGGCTCGACCACGCCTCCTACATCCGGCACGGGATCCTCGGCCACGACCTGCTGCGGGCCGAGGGCCTGCCCGAGGCGCTGTGCCGGTTCTGCTCCTGCCACACGGGCGTGGGCGTGACGCGCGCCGACATCCGTCGCCAGAACCTCGACCTGCCCGAGGCCGACTACGTGGCCACGACGCCGGAGGAGGAACTGGTGATGTACGCCGACAAGTTCCACACCAAGTCCACGCCTCCGTCGTTCGTCACCGCCGATGCCTACGCCGCGCACGTGGCCCGCTTCGGCGAGGAGAAGGTCACCGCCTTCCAGGCCCTGCGGGCCCGCTACGGCGAGCCGGACCTCGCCGCGCTGCAGAGCGCAGGATCCCCCTCAACGGCGCCGGCCGCCGCCCCGGGCGCGTAGCTCGCCGCCGAGAACCTCGGCGGCGCCCGGACGGCGCTGACGCGCAGGGCGTAGCCCTGGCCCCGCCGTACGCGCACGCCCTGGTCGAGCGCGTACGGCGGGGCGGAGGAAGCCGGCGACCTTGCCCGGCATGTCGAGGTGATCGGCAGCTCCGGAGCCGGGACCTCTTCCTTGGTGGCGGTGTGGTCGGGCAGGAGGTCGGCGATGGCCGTGCGGATCGCGCCGCGGCGCGCAGTCCGTCGTAGGGCTGGTTGCGATGGAGGACGTCGAGCACGTCGAGGATGTGCCCGGTGCCGCGTCGCCCGGCCGCGCGTGGGTCAGCAGTTCGCCGAACTACGCTCGTTCCAGAGAGCGGAGGCGGCTGGAGGCGCCGGCCTGCGTTTGACGACAGGCAGCCGACGCGTCGGGGTGATGCAGTCGGGACAGACTGCTGTCTGCCATCGGTGAACACCACCCCGAGTGGGCGCAACGGTCATTACCGTCCAGTCACATGACGACGGTCACAACCCGTACGGTCGCATACTCGGCCGACAACCTGACGATGATCGGACACCTCGCGCTCCCGGCCGGTGTCGAGCGCCGGCCCGCAGTCCTGATCGGACCCGAGGGGATGGGGCTCAGCGATGTCGAGCGCCGGCGGGCCGAGGCTCTGGCCGAGCTGGGGTACGTGGCGCTGGCCTTCGACCTCCACGGCGGACGCTATTTGGAAGACCCGCAGGAAATGTTGGCCCGTTGCATGCCGCTGCTCGCCGATCCCGACCGCATGCGAGGAATCGGTCACGCCGCGCTCAACGTGCTGCGTGCCGAACCACGGGCCGACCCCGACCGGACCGCCGCCATCGGCTACGGCACCGGGGGCGCAGTCGCACTGGAACTCGGTCGCGATGGCGTCGACCTGCGCGCGATCGGGACAGTCAACGCACTGACCACGGGCCGACCGGGCGAGGCGGCACGCATTCGCTGCCCGGTATGGGCCGGGGTCGGGTCGGAAGACCCGATCATGCCGCCCGCGCAACGGGAGGCGTTCACCGCGGAGATGCAGGCCGCGGGCGTCGACTGGCGCCTCGTGGTCTACGGAGGAGCCCTTCACGCCTTCCACCACCCAACGGTCGACCACGCCACGCCCCGCGGCGTCGGCTACCACCCACGGCACGCACAGCGAGCCTGGCGTGACATCGTCGCCCTGCTCGCCGAGTGCCTGCCCGTCACGGATTGATCCGATCGGCTCCTGATACCCACTCCTGCCCGTCGTCGTCGTCTTCGTCCAGCTCTCGGGCATCGGGGTCGCGCAGCGGGCGCAGGGCGCCGGCGGCCGGGCAGGGCGAGGGTGCAGTCGTACCACCACCTGCCGGACGGGTCCCCCCGGCGGCGCACGACCTCGGCTTCCATCACCTGCTGGTTACGGGGCACGGTGACCAGGACGACCGGGCGCTGGCCCTGACGTGGTGCTTCGTCGTCCATGCCCTGAGGGTGAGCGGCCTGGTCAGGCGCCGTTCTCCAGGTACCGGGCCATCTGGGCGGCGACCTCGCCCGCGAGGGTGCGGGTGCCCTCGTCCAGCGGCTCGGGGTTCGAGGCGGCTTCCAGGATCACGATTGCCGCCTGGGCCAGACCGGCGGGGAGCTGCACCGTCCGCGCTCTCTCGGCAAAGGCGTCGGGGTGCTCATCCGCTCCACGGCCACCTCGCCGGCGGACCAGGCGGCCGCGCTCCTGGCCACCGTCCAGCACCTGCAGGGTGGCGTTGTCTTCAGCTGCCTCTACGTACACGAGGAGCCCCTCTGGGGACTCGTTGCTGGCGAAACACCGCCCCCAGGCGTACCCCGGTCATGAGCTGCTGCGGGCCGAGGGCCTGCCCGAGGTGCCCTGTGCCGGTTCTGCTCCTGCCACACGCAAGTCCACGCCCCCAGCGTTCGTCACCGCCGACGCCGCGCACGTGGCCCGCTTCGGCGAGGAAAAGGTCAGCGCCCTCCAAGCTCTGCGGGCTCGCCGCAGCGAGCTCGATCCCGCGGCGCCGGGCGGCGCGGGAACATCCGGGAGGCCGTGAGGGCCGTGGCGCCGAGAAGGGCGGCGGCCGGCCACAGGGCGGGACGGGCGGCGTACGGGCCGGAGGTCGTGGCGCTCAGGAACGCGGTGCCGAGGACGGCCGTGCCCAGGGTCGCGCCGAGTTGCTGGACGGCGTTGAGCAGGCCGGCGGCCGATCCCGTCTCGTGTGCCCGCACACGCGCGAGCGCGGCGGTGAAGAACGCCGTGGTGAACAGCCCGTTGCCGGTGCCGACGGCCACCAGTGCCACCAGCAGCGGCCACGGCAGTGCGCCGGGCCGCAGCGCGGGCAGCGAGGCGAGGGCGGCGGCCACTCCGGCGAGCATCAGGACCACCCCTGCGTACACCGTCCGCGGCCCCGATCGCCGCGCGAGCCGGCCGCCGGCCGCCCACGAGGCGAGGGCCATGGTGGCGGACCACGGCAGCAGGCACAGTCCGCAGGCCAGGACGCCGAGACCGAGCCCCAGTTGGAGTTCGAGGGCGACCACCGTCATCAGCCCGGTCTGGGCGGCGAAGAACAGCGTGGAGGTCACCAGGGCGGCGGGGAAGCCGCGGCCGTGGAACAGGCTCGGTTCGACCAGCGGACTGCGCCCGGCCCGGGCCCGCCGGCGCTGGTGGACGGCGAAGAGGACGAGTACGAGGCAGCCGCCCGCCAGGGCGTACGGACTCCACGGCGGCCGGTGCCCGCCGCCGTCGACCAGGGGCCGTACGACCAGGGCGGTGCCCAGCACGACCAGTGCCGTGCCGGGCAGGTCCAGACGCCGGGACCGGCCCGGTTCCGGTGCACGGCGCCCGGGCAGCAACGGGGTCAGGGCGAGCACGACGACGGCCAGGGGCAGGTTGACGAGGAAGACCGCGCGCCAGGAGCAACCGAAGAAGTCGGCGTGGGTGAGCACCGATCCCAGCACCGGCCCCGCGACGGCGGCCAGTCCCATCACCGGGCCGATGCTGCCCAGGGCCCGGCCCAGTGCGGGGCCGTCGAACATGGCGCGGATCAGGCCGAAGGTCTGCGGTACGACCAGGGCCGCCGCCGCTCCCTGCACGGCCCGGGCGCCGATCAGCACGGTTGCCGTCGGCGCCAGTGCGCACACCGCCGAGGCGAGCGCGAAGGCCGCGACGCCGATGCCGAAGACCCGCCGCCGTCCGGCGAGGTCGCCCAGGCGTCCGCCCGGGACGAGCAGGACGGCGAACGCCAGGGTGTAGGCGGCGTTGAACCACTGGATGTCCGCGGCCGCACCGTCGAGACCGGCGTGGATCACCGGGGCCGCGACGGTGACGATCGTGGTGTCGAGCAGGTTCATCGCCTCGGCGATCAGCAGGGCGGCCAGCGCGGGCCGGCGCCATCGGTGGGCCTCGGCATTCGTCGCGGCATTCGTCGCGGCGTTCGTCGCGGTCTTCATCGCATCCCCCATGGGTCCGTGTGATGTCCGGATCACAGTGGTGCGAGGGCGCCGGTGCCTCCATCCCTGGCCGCAAAACCGAGGATTTCTTCCGTACAGCGGATCATCCTGAAAGAATCCGACCATGCTGGACGACCTCGAACGCGGGATCGTGCACGCCCTGCACCTCGACGGGCGGGCCCCCTTCAGCCGGATCGCCGAGGTCCTGGGTGTGTCCACCCAGACCGTGGCGCGCCGCTACCGGCGCCTGCGCGCCGAGGCGGGCCTGCGCGTGGTCGGCCTCGCCGACCGCGACCGCTCCGGCGACACCCAGTGGGTGGTGCGCATCGGTACCACCCCCGGCTCCTCCCAGGCGCTCGCGCACGCCCTCGCCCGGCGCCCGGACACCTCCTGGGTCAAGCTGACCTCCGCCGGCACGGAGGTCTTCGCCGTCGTGCACGCGCCTCACGCCGAGCAGCCCGTCCTCCTCGGTGAGGTGCTGCGCAGGAGCGGCGTCACCGCGGTCTCCGCGCAATGCGTGCTGCACACCTACCTGGGCGGTCCGACGGCATGGCACGGCCGGCTGGCGGCGCTCGACGACCGGCAGCAGCAGAAGTTGCGACCGGTCCTGCCCGAGCCGTCCGGTCGGTCGGCGGCCGGTCGGTCGGCGGCCTTCACCCCGGCCGACCGGGCCCTCGTCGACGCCCTGGGGCACGACGGGCGGGCCTCGTACGCGCAGCTCGCCACCGCCACCGGCTGGTCCCAGGCCACGGTGGCACGACGGCTGGCCGAGCTACGGGCCCGCAAAGCGGTCTTCTTCGACGTCGAGGTCGACACCGCCGCGTACGGCGTGACCACCCGGGCGCTGCTGTGGATGGCCGTGCCTCCGGCCCACCTGGACCGTGTGGGCAGCGCGCTGGCCGGCCACGAGGAACTGGCCGTGGTCGTGGCGACCACCGGGACGACCAATCTGCTCGCGCAGGCCCTGTGCCCCGACCCCACCGCCCTGCACCACTACCTCACCCGCCGGCTGGGAGCCCTGGGGGAGATCCGCGCCCTGGAGTCCGCGCCGGTGCTGCGCACGCTCAAGGCCGCCGGCCACCTCGGCCGCCCCGTGCGCGCACCTCGGCCTTGAGGACCTCCGCGGCGCTGATGGCGGGGTCCTTGGTGGCCGTCAGCAGCGTCAGCGGGCCCTCGTGGGCCAGGTCGCGCAGGTGGTGCAGGGCCTCGGTGTGGTCGGCGTCGCGCAGTTCGGTGCGGTAGCGGCGGGCGAATTCCTCGAACTTCGCCGCGTCGTGGCCGTACCAGGTGCGCAGCTCGGGCGAGGGGGCGGCGTCCTTGCACCACTCGTCGAGGGCGGCCGCGTCCTTGGCCAGGCCCCGCGGCCAGAGCCGGTCGACCAGCACCCGGCTGCCGTCGGCCTCCGAAGGAGGGTCGTAGACCCTGCGCACGCGCACGGTCGGCGCCATGTCGTCACCTCCTGGGCAACCGGCTCCATCGTCCACCCCCCGGCCCGCGCCCGCATCCCCCGGCCCGCGCCCGCGCCCGCACCCGTACCGCCGGCGCGGTACGACCATGGAAGGGGAGGGACGTACGAGGCGGGAGGCGAGCCATGACGCCGGTCACCGTGGCGCTGGCGGGCGACACCATGCTGGGACGCGGCGTCGGCGAGCGGCTGGCGCGCTCCCCGCAGCCGGACACGGTCCTGGCCCCCGAGGTGCGGGACGTGATCGCCGGGGCCGACCTGTGCGTGCTCAACCTGGAGTGCTGCGTCTCGGCGCGGGGCGAGCCGTGGCCGCAGCCGGGCAAGCCGTTCTTCTTCCGGGCCCCGCCGGCCGCCGCCGACGTCCTGGCGGAGCTGGGCGTCGACTGCGTGACGCTGGCCAACAATCACGCCCTCGACTACGGCTTCGACGCCCTTGCCGACACGCTCCGCCTGCTGCACGGGGCCGGGGTACGGACGGTGGGCGCCGGCCCGGACGTCGCGGCGGCCCGCACCGGCGCCGTCCTGGAGGCGGGCGGGCTGCGCCTGGCCGTCGTCGGCGCCACCGACCACCCGGAGGACTTCGCCGCCGGCACCGACCGGCCCGGAGTGGCCCTGGCCGAGCTGCACCGGGGCGTCCCGGCGTGGCTGCGCGAGGAGGTGGCCCGGGCGGCGGGGCGGGCCGACGCGGTGCTGGTCACCCCGCACTGGGGGCCGAACATGACGTCGGCGCCCCCGCACTACGTACGCGGGGCCGCGGTGGAGCTGCGGGAGTGCGGTGCCACCCTGGTCGCCGGGCACTCGGCGCACGTCTTCCACGGGGCCGGCGAGCGCCTCGTGCACGACATGGGGGACTTCGTCGACGACTACGCCGTGGACGCGGTGCTCCGCAACGATCTGGGGCTGCTCTTCCTGGTGACCTTCGAGGCGGCCGCCACCGCCACCGGCAGCATGGGGGCGTGGCGGCCGGTGCGGCTGGAGGCGGTGCCGCTGCTGCTCGACTACTGCCGTACCGAGCTCGCGCGCGGCGCCGAGTGGGAGTGGGTCCGTGACCGCTTCACCCGGGCGAGCGCGGCCTTCGGCACCCGGGTGACGGCGCACGGGGACCGGCTCGTGGTGCACTGGGACAGGGAGGAGACGGACACCGCGGACAGCAGGGACACAGGGTCGGGCCAAGCGGAGTGATGCCTGTCACAACGGTCTCCGGGTAACCCCCTCACCACCCGCCCGCGCGCCCGGAGCAGCCGCGCAGCGCGTGTAGCTTTTGTTCGTGAGCCGTGCCGATGACATCTGTACGGCATGTACCCGTCACCCGAAGGACGCCTCCGCATGCCCTACGTGCGCCACTGGTTGCGCAACTCCATCCTGCTGTTCGCCGTCGCGATCGCGCTCGGGCTGGTCGCCGCGCACACCTCGCTGATCCAGCCCCACGACCTGGACCTGGACCGCACGATCCAGACCAACACGCGCACCGGCTGGCTGAACACCACGATGAAGCTGGTCAGCTACTGCGCCTCGCCGGTCGCAGGCGTGATCATCCTCGCCGTGTGGGCCGGGTGGCTGCTCTTCGTCCGCCGCCGGCCGATCGCCGCCGTCTCCACCTTCCTCGTGGTCGCGGTCGGCTGGAACAGCACCCAGATCGCCAAGGCCATCGTGGCCCGCAACCGGCCGCCGCGGCAGTTCTCCCTCGACCCGGAGATCGGCTCCAACAGCTTCCCCAGCGGTCACACGGCCTTCACGGTGGCCGCGGCGGTCGCCGCGTACTTCCTCTTCCGCAACTCCAAGCACCGCCGCACCGTCGCGGTCCTCGGCGTCCTCGCGGTCCTGCTCGTGGCCTTCTCCCGGATGTACATCGGCGCCCACTACCCGACCGACACCTTCGGCTCGGTGCTGATCGCCGGCTCCGCGATCCTGTTCATGACCGGCATCTGGCACGCCTGGCTGCTGCCGCGCCTGGACCGCATCCCGCTGCTGGACCGCTTCGGCCTGGCGCAGGAGCGGGCGGAGCTCGCCGCCGCCGAGGGCGGATACGCCGACCACGCCGACCCGTACGGCGCCTACGGCAGCCCCGTACCCGGCTCCCGTGGCGGCGGACGCCACCGGCGGCACGCCGGCCGCTGAGACGGCCGCCGAGGCGCGATCCACTCAATCGAGGGCGGACTTCCCGAGGGGAAGCCCGCCCTCGACGCATACCGGCACACGCCTTCCCTCTTCCTGGAACAGGTTCTACCGTGTGCGCCACCGCACCGCCGGTGACGCCACCAGGGAGGGGCCGTGGACCTGACCTACACCCCCGAGCAGCAGCGGTTACGGGCCGAGCTGCGCGAGTACTTCGCGCAGCTGGTGCCGGAGGAGGCGGCCGCCCGCCACACCGACGCCGCCGAGCGCAAACGGTTCTACCGGCGCATCATCCGCCGCCTCGGCGCGGACGGCCGCCTGGGCGTGGGCTGGCCGAAGGAGTACGGCGGGGGCGGGATGAGCCCCATGGAACAGTTCATCTTCTTCGACGAGGCCGCCCAGGCCGGCGTCCCCCTGCCGCTCATGGCCCTCAACACCGTCGGCCCCACCCTCATGCGCTACGGCACCGAGGAACAGAAGGCCGCCTTCCTGCCCCGCATCCTCTCCGGCGAGATCGACTTCGCCATCGGCTACAGCGAACCGGGCGCCGGCACCGACCTGGCCTCCCTCACCACCCGCGCCGTGCGCGCCGGGGACCACTACGTCGTCAACGGACAGAAGATCTGGACCACCAACGGCGACACCGCCGACTGGGTCTGGCTCGCCGTGCGCACCACCCCCGTCGAGCAGGGCGTCCCCCCGCACAAGGGCATCAGCATCCTCCTGGTGCCCACCAGCGACCCCGGCTACTCGTGCACCCTCATCAACACCCTCGCCTCGCACGACACCACCGCCAGCTACTACGAGAACGTCCGCGTCCCCCTCACCCACCGGGTCGGCGCCGAGAACGAGGGCTGGCGCCTGATCACCAACCAGCTCAACCACGAACGCGTCACCCTCGCCGCCCACGGCGCCACCGCCGTACGCGCCCTGCGCGACGTCCGCGACTGGGCCGCGGCCACCAAGCTCGCCGACGGCCGCCGGGTGATCGACCTGGGCTGGGTACGCGGCCGGCTCGCCCGCACCCATGTGCGCCTGGAGGCGATGAAGCTGCTCAACTGGCGCATGGTCGACGCCCTCCAGCGCGGCACCCTCACCCCCCAGGACGCCTCCGCCGTCAAGGTCTACGGCTCCGAGGCCCGCCGCGACGCCTACGCCTGGCTGATGGAGATCCTCGCCGCCGCCGGCCCCCTCAAGGACGGCTCCACCGGCGCCGCCCTCCACGGCGAACTCGAACGCGGCTACCGCAGCGCCGTCATCTTCACCTTCGGCGGCGGCAACAACGAGATCCAGCGCGAGATCATCTCCTGGATCGGCCTGGGCATGCCCCGGGTACGGCGGTGACCGCGTCAGCGCAGGTACGCCTCGTACCGGGGGAGCAGGCGCTCCGTGTTCACGGTGGTGAGGGTGTCCGCGGCCAGGCCGACGACGAGGAAGAGGGCCTCGCCGCCGTAGGGGAGTTTGTGCTCGGCGCCCAGCAGGACCGAGACGCCGGTCACCGCGAGGGTCACGGCGACGAGGTACAGGGCTCCCACGGTGGTCAGGCGCAGGTTGACGTAGGAGAGGTACTCGGCCGTGGGGCGGCCGGGGCGGATGCCCGGCACGAACGCCCCCTCCCGCCGTAGCCGGTCGGCCACGGCCTCGGCGTCGAGGCGGGTGGCGGCGTGGAAGAGAGCGAAGAGGACGACGAGCGCGGCCAGCACCGACAGGCGCCACGGGTCGGCCGGTGCGCTCACATGCGTGCGCAGCGCCCGCAGCCAGCCGGTGTCCGGCCAGGCGCCGGCGACCAGCGCCACCAGGAACAGCAGGGTCGCGGCCGGTGCGGTCACCGACCGGTCGGGGCCGACGGGCAGTTCGACGACCGTGCTCGTACCGCCGTGGGACCTGCGGCCGATCATCCGCTTGGCGTACTGGACGGGGATGGCGCGCCGCCCGCCTTCCATGAAGGCGATGCCGGCCACCATGGCCACCACGACCAGGAGCAGGGCCACGAGGACGGCGGTGCCCCGGGAGGCGAGGACGGCCCGGAACTCACCGGGCAGCACGGCGAGGAGCTGCGTGGCGAGCAGTACGCCGTACCCGTCGCCGATGCCCCGCTCCGTCACCAGCTCCGCCAGCCACATGGTCACCAGGCCGCCGGCCGTCAACGTCACGACCAGCACGGCGAGGGACAGCGCACCGGACGAACGCAGCACCTGCGGCAGTCGCGTCAGGCCGAACGTCACGACGACGGCCAGCCCCGCGGACGTCACGACGGCGAGCCCTCGCGTGGCCCGCCTGAGGACCGCGACTCCCTCCGGCCCGGCCTCCGACAGCGCGGCGAACCGGGGGACCACCGCGGTCAGGGCGTACATCACCCCGGCGGCGGCGAACCAGGGGTACGGGCCCAGGCCCAGGACGGCGAGCCTGGGCAGCGCGTGCCCGGTCAGGAGTCTGACGGGCCCGGGGAACAGGTCGTACTCCCGCACCGCCCGCACGTCCACGCCGGGCAGCGGCAGGTTCTGCCCCAGCCGGAACACCACCACGACGAGCAGGGTCAGCAGGATCTTTCGGGCGAGCCGATGGCGCATGTCCCGTCCTCGCGTGTGTGCGCTCGACAAGGCGCCCACATCGTCACACGCCGGCCGACTGCGTGTTCGGGGAACGTCTGTGCGTGGGGTGAGATCCGGGCCACAGCCCGGGCCCGCTGCCGGCCTCGCGCGGGCTACGACCGGCGGCGCGGCTTGCCGCGGCGGGCGGTGCCCTTCGGGGGCTGCGTGCCGCCGGAGGCGCCGCGGCGGCCGGGGGCCGGCTTGCGGCGGGGGGCGGCCGCGGCGCGCTTGGCCGGCTGCTCGGCCGGCGCGGCCGGGGCCTGGCGGCGGCCGCGGCTGCTGTTGACGGTGCGGCCGCGGACGATGCCGATGAAGTCCTCGACCATGTCGGTCGTGCGCTCCTCGGGCCACGCCAGCGCGACGCTCGACTGCGGCACGTCGGTGACCGGCCGGTAGGTCAGGTCCCGGCGGTGGTACAGCCGGGCCAGGGACTGCGGCACGGCCAGCACGCCCACCCCGGCCGCGACCAGCTCCAGGGCGTCCTCCGTCGTCGCCGGCCGCTCGATCGCGGGCCGGCCAGGCGGCTGCTCCCAGCCCAGGGTGTCGTCGAGCGGGTGGAAGACGATCTCGTCGGCCAGGTCGGCCACGGCCACCTCGTCGGCGGCCACGAACAGGTGGTCCTTGGGCACCACGACCACCGACGTCTCGGTGTACAGGGGGATGGCGCTGAAATACGGACGGTCGACCGGCAGCCGCACCAGACCCGCGTCGGCCTCCCCGCGCCGCAGCACCTCGGGCGCCTCGGTGGCGGAGACCTGCAGGAGCTCCAGGGGGACGTCCGGCAGGCGCTCCTGCCAGATCCGCGCCCACTTGGCGGGGGTCGCGCCCGGGACGTACGCGAGCCGGAACGAGGAAGGTACTGCCGAGCCTGTCACCCGGCCAGGTTACCGGGCGTGGTCTTCGCTCGTGCACACGCTCGATATCCTTGTGCGCATGACGTCGCACAAGAACACCCAGACCATGAAGCCCGCGACCGCGGCCAAGAAGCTGGGTGTGTACCTCGAGGCCACCCCCGCAGCGTTCCGTGAGGGTGTCGTCTCGCGCGACGAACTCGACGCGCTGCAGGCCGACCCGCCCCAGTGGCTGCGCGAGCTGCGCCGCAACGGCCCGCACCCGCGCCAGGTGGTCGCCGCCAAGCTCGGCGTGTCCATCTCCGGCCTGGCCCGCGGCGGGATCACCGAGGCGCTCACCACCGAGCAGATCGAGGCCCTGAAGCAGGAGTCCCCCGAGTGGCTGCTCAAGGAGCGCGCCACCCAGGCCGAGGTGCGCAAGGAGACCGTGCGCATCAAGGAGAAGCAGGCCAAGGAGGCCGAGGAGAAGTCCGCTCGGGCCGGGCAGGACGCCCGGGACGAGCGCCCGCGCCGCCCGCGTTCCTGACACCTGCCGGCGCGCCCCCGCCCCGACGCCCCCCGGCCCCTTCCCCGGCCGTACCCGCCGCACCACCGGCCGACGTCGCCGCCCTACAAGCCGCCCTGCCTGGCCGCCATACTTGAGGTGCCGGGGAGGGCATGGCGAGTCGACGGGGGCGGCGGCGGAGGATGGCGGACACCAGGCTGATCCAGGGCCGGTACCTGCTGCTCGACCTGATCGGGCGGGGCGGGATGGGCGAGGTCTGGCGCGCCCGCGACGAGTCCCTGGGCCGGCACGTGGCCGTCAAGTGCCTCAAGCCCATGGGACGCCAGCACGAGCCGTCGTACCTGAGGGTGCTGCGCGAGCGGTTCCGGCGCGAGGCGCGCGTCGCGGCCTCGCTGCAGCACCGGGGCATCACCGTCGTCCACGACTTCGGCGAGTCCGAGGGCGTGCTCTATCTCGTGATGGAGCTCCTCGACGGCCGCAACCTCAGCCAGCTGCTGGAGGACAACAAGCAGCACCCGCTGCCCGTCCCCGAGGTCATCGAGATCGCCGCCCAGGTGGGCGCCGCCCTGGCCTACACCCACCGGCAGGGCGTGGTGCACCGCGACCTCAAGCCCGCCAACATCGTCCGCCTGACCGACGGCACGGTGAAGATATGCGACTTCGGCATCGCGCGCCTGGCCCATGACATCGGCTTCTCCACCCGGCTGACCGGCACCGGCATCGCCATGGGCACCCCCCACTACATGTCGCCCGAGCAGATCGGCGCCGGCAACGTCGACCACCGCAGCGACCTGTACTCGCTGGGCTGCGTGCTGTACGAGATCGCCACCGGCACCCCGCCGTTCGACATGGACGACGCCTGGTCCGTGCTCGTGGGCCACCGCGACACCCCGCCCAGGCCCCCGCGCGAGCTGCGCCCCGCCCTGCCCGAGGCCTTCGAGGACGTCGTGCTCGACCTGCTCGCCAAGGACCCCGGCGACCGGCCGGCCGACGCCGGGGAGCTGGTCCGCCGCATCACCGGGCTGCCGCTGCACCGGCTGCCGCAGGACGGCCCCACCTGGGCCGGCCGTACGGCCGAGCCGCCCCGGCTGCCCGGCTGGGCCCGCTCCATGACCACCGGCGGCAAGGCGGCCGGCAGCGGCCGCCCCGCCCCGCAGCCCGGTCCGGCCGCCGCCCTGACCGGGCGCTGGACGCACCCCTGGACGCACCCCTGGACGCCCACCGCCGACCCCACCGACCTCACCGACCCCACCGGGCCCGCAGGCCGGCCGCTGCCGCCCCCGGCCGCCGAACGGCCGCCGCCCGAGGCGCTCGCCGAGCTCGCCGGTCGGCACGGCGAGGGCCTGCGCCTGGCCCGCCTCGACCGCTGGGCCGAGGCCGGCGAGGTGCAGCAGGCCGTCGTCGGCGAGCGCGAGCACCTGCTCGGCCCGGACCACCCGGACACCCTGGCCAGCCGCTACGAGCTGGCGTTCGCCCTGAGCCGGCTGGGCCGGGCGCGCGAGGCGCTGCACGAGTTCGCCCGCACCGCCGCCGGCCGGGAGCGGGTGCTCGGCCCCGACCACCCCGACACCCTGGCCGCCCGGCAGGAGACGGCGTACGTCCTCGGGCAGCTCGGCCGGCACTTCGAGGCGCACCAGGTCTACACCGCCGTCCTGGCCGCCCGGGACCGCGTCATGGGCCCCGACCACCCCGACACCCTGCGCTGCCGCCACAACCTGGCGTTCAACCTCGGCAGACTGGGGCGGCCGGCCGAGTCCCACGCCCTGGCCCGCGACGTCGCAGCCGCCCGCGCCCGCGTGCTCGGCCCCGACCACCCCGACACGCTGGTGACCCGCTACGAGGTCGGCTACGCGCTCGGCCAGCTGGGCCGCTGGACGGAGGCCCTGCAGACGTACCAGGCCGTGGCCGCCGCGCGCGCCCGGGTGCTCGGGCCCGACGACCCCGACACGCTCGCCGCCCGCTACGAGGCCGGCATCTGCCTGGGCCGGCTCGGCCGCAGCGCCGAGGCCCTGGAGCTCTACCGCGCCCTGGTCGACGACCGCACCCGGGCGCAGGGCCCCGCCCACCCCGACACCCTGCGGGCCCGGCACGGGCTCGGGGTCAACCTGGGCCGGCTGGGGCGCTGGGAGGAGGCGCTGGCCGAGGCGCGCGACGTGTGCGCGATCCGGGCCCGGGTGCTGGGCCCCGACGACCCCGACACCCTGGTCAGCCGGCGCGAGGTCGCCGTCGCGCTCGGCTGGCTGGGCCGCTGGGGCGACGCCCTCGCCGTCTACCGCGACGTCGCCCAGGCCCGGCAGCGGGTGCTGGGCGCCGACCACCCCGACGCGCTGGCCAGCCGCCACGACGAGGCGCACTGCCTGGAGCAGCTGGGCCGCTCGGCCGAGGCCGTCGAGCTCTACCGGCAGGTCGCCGCGGTGCGGCGCACGCGGGCCGCACGCGGTCAACTGACGTAGCGTCAGAAAAGGCCGGGCATCCGCCTTCCCTCCCCGGGCCCGCTGCGGCATCCTGCCGCCCATGCGGACCGAGCTGAGCCGACGGCTGGGCATGGAATGCGCCCTCTTCGGCTTCACCCCCTTCCCCGCCGTCGCCGCGGCCATCAGCCGCGCCGGCGGCCTCGGCGTCCTCGGCGCCGTGCGCTACCGCGACCCCGGCGAACTCGCCCGCGACCTCGACTGGCTCGACGCCCACACCGACGGCCGGCCCTACGGGCTGGACGTGGTCATGCCCGCCGCGAGCGCGGCGGGCGCCGCCGGGGTGACCGAGGCCGACGTCGAGGCCCTGATCCCCGCCGGCCACCGGCGCTTCGTGACCGACACCCTCGCCCGGCACGGCGTACCGCCCCTGCCCGAGGGCGAACGCACCCGCTGGCGCATCACCGGCTGGCTGGAGGACGTCGCCCGCACCCAGCTCGACGTCGCCTTCGACCACCCCCTCGCCCTCGTCGCCAACGCCCTCGGACCGCCGCCGCGCGACGTCATCGACCGCGCCCACCGCCACGGCACCCTCGTCGCCGCCCTCGCCGGCAGCGCCCGGCACGCCCGGCGGCACGCCGAGGCGGGCGTCGACATCGTCGTCGCCCAGGGGTACGAGGCCGGCGGGCACACCGGCGAGATCGCGACCATGGTCCTCACCCCGGAAGTCGTCCGGGCCGTCGACCCGTTGCCCGTCCTTGCCGCCGGCGGCATCGGCAGCGGCGAACAGGTCGTCGCGGCCCTCGCGCTCGGCGCGCAGGGAGTGTGGCTCGGGTCCGTCTGGCTCACCACCGAGGAGGCGGCCCTGCGCTCACGTGCCCTCACCGCCAAACTCCTCGCAGCGGGCTCCGGCGACACGGTGCGCTCCCGCGCCCTGACCGGCAAACCGGCCCGCCAGCTGCGGACGGCCTGGACCGACGCCTGGGACGACCCGGCCGGACCGGGCCCCCTGCCGATGCCGCTGCAGGGGCTGCTGGTGGCGGAGGCACTGACGCGCATTCAGGAACACGAGGTCGAGGCACTGCTGGGCACGCCCGTGGGGCAGGTGGTGGGGACGATGACGGCGGTGCGGCCGGTGCGGGCGGTGGTCGACGACCTGACGCGCGGCTTCGAGCGAGCGGTGGCCCGGCTGAACCGCGTGGCGGGGGACCCGTAGGGCCCCCACCCCGCCCTTTCACCGTTACCCGGGGGCTTTGCCCCTCGGACCCCCGACCGGGCTTCGCCACCGGACAGCAACCAGGAGGGGCAATGCCGCACGCAGTGAACGGATTCTGGGCCGAGGCCACCGCGCATCCCGGGCGTGTCGCGCTCGTGACCCCCGACGGGCACGGCTGGACCGCGGGGCGCCTGCACACGGAGGCCAACCGGCTCACCCACGCCCTGCGCGAGGCGGGGCTGCGTGCCGGGGACGCGCTGGCCGTCGTGCTGCCCAACGGGCCGGAGTTCTTCACCGCCCACCTGGCCGCCACCCAGGCCGGCTTCTATCTCGTCCCCGTCAACCACCACCTCCTCGCCGACGAGATCGCCTGGATCGTCGCCGACTGCGGGGCGAAGGTGCTGATCGCCCACGAGCGGTGGGCCGGGGCCGCCGCGGCGGCCGCCGACGGGGCGGGTCTGCCGCAAGGCGCCCGGTACGCGGTGGGGGAGATCCCCGGGTTCCGGCCGTACGCGGACCTGCTGCGGGGCCGCCCCGGCACCCCGCCCGAGGGCCGCACCCTGGGCTGGGCCATGAACTACACCTCCGGCACCACCGGCCGCCCGCGCGGAGTGCGCCGGCCGTTGCCGGGGATCCCGCCGGAGGAGGCCCATCTCGGCGGGTTCCTCGGCATCTTCGGAATCAGGCCGCACGACGGCAACGTCCACCTCGTGTGTTCCCCGCTGTACCACACGGCCGTCCTGCAGTTCGCCGCCGCGTCCTTGCACCTCGGGCACCGGCTGGTGGTGATGGACAAGTGGACGCCGCAGGAGATGCTGCGCCTGATCGAGACGTACCGGTGCACGCACACGCACATGGTGCCCACCCAGTTCCGGCGGCTGCTGGCGCTGCCGGGCGACGTGCGGGGCGCGTACGACGTCTCGTCCATGCGGCACGCGGTGCACGGCGCCGCCCCGTGCCCGGAGCATGTGAAGCGGGCGATGATCGCCTGGTGGGGGGAGTGCGTCGAGGAGTACTACGCGGCGAGCGAGGGCGGCGGCGCGTACGCCACTGCGGCGGAGTGGCTGCGCCGGCCGGGTACGGTCGGCCGGGCGTGGCCCATCAGCGAGCTCGCCGTCCTGGACGACGAGGGCAAGCCAGTGCCGCCGGGCGAGGTGGGCACGGTCTACCTGCGGATGAAGACCGGCGGCTTCGCCTACCACAAGGACGCGGAGAAGACCGCACGCAACCGTGTGGGCGACTTCTTCACCGTCGGCGACCTGGGCCACCTCGACGAGGACGGCTACCTCTTCCTGCACGACCGCAAGATCGACCTGATCATCTCGGGCGGCGTCAACATCTACCCGGCCGAGGTGGAGTCGGTCCTCCTGGCCCACCCCGCCGTCGCCGACGCCGCCGTCTTCGGCGTGCCGCACGACGACTGGGGCGAGGAGGTCAAGGCGGTGGTCGAGCCCGCCGAGGGCCACGCACCGGGCGAGGAACTGGCCGCCGAGCTCCTCGCCCACTGCGCCGCCCGCCTGGCGGGCTACAAGCGGCCCCGCTCGGTCGACTTCGCCGCCCGCCTGCCGCGCGACCCCAACGGCAAGCTGTACAAACGCCGGCTGCGGGAGCCGTACTGGCACGACAGACAGGGGCGGCTCGTCTGAGGGACCGTACGGGTCAGTGCTCGGCGACCCGTACCGTGCGCAGGGCGGGCGAGGCGAGGATGTCCTTCTCGCAGAAGCGCCCCTGCACCATGCGGCCCGAGGAGAACAGCTCGGTCTGGTCGCTGTGGTGCGGCGAGGTGGGGTCGGTGGACTGGCTGTAGGTGAGCAGCGTACGGGCCACGGGGCAGCCCTTGCCGTCGAAGCCGACCGCCTGCAGGTAGCTGGTGCCCATCCGTACGTCGTCGTAGGCGCCGCGGGCGGCGTTCCACCGGGCCTCGACGACGTTCCAGACACCGATCTCGTTGCCGCCGCCGGGCACGGCGATGCGCTTGCCGCCCCGCTCGACGTACTGGTGCTCGCCCAGGGGCGCGTCCAGTGCCACGCCGGCGGACCGCAGTTCGGTGACGGCGTCGGCCAGCGCGCGGGCGAAGGCCGCATCGCCGGTGTCGAGCGTGTTCGGGGTGGTCACCGGTGCGGAGGCGGAGAAGGGCACGCGCCACACCTTCGCCTTGGGGTCGGAGTTCAGCGCGTGCCAGAAGCGGTCGAAGAGCAGGGCGCCCCGGCTGCCGGTGGTCGCGGTGCGGTCCCAGCGTGCCAGGACGCCGCAGGCGGCCGACACGTCGACGGACCGGCCGGTGCTGCCGGTGGCCGTGCCGCCCGGCAGCGCGGCGCACGCCTTCGCGGCGTCCGCGGCGGCCAGGTCACCGGCGGGCACCCGCTCGGCGAACTGCTGCTTCTGCAGGTCCTCCACCGTCAGCCGGCCGCGCGCGGCCATGGCGGCGACGTCCTGCAGTCCGCCGCGGGTGCGCAGGGAGCGCGCGGTGCCGGTGTCGCCGAAGACGCGCGGGTAGCCGGTGAGCGGCCGGTCGGCGTTGGCCAGCCAGGGGCTGTCGTTGGAGTTCTCGGCGTAGGGGGCGTCCAGCAGGGTGGGCATCGCCGAGGGCCCGAAGATGCCGGGCTGCAGGGCGTCGGCGTCCTTGCCGAGCGCGCACGCGCCGCGCGAGCCGTCGAGGACGGCCAGGCCGTCGGAGGCCATCAGCTCCTTGCCCAGGGGCGTGGAGCAGCGGGCGGCGAGCTCGTCGGTGACGCGCGGCAGCACCTGCGCCTGGGTGTAGAGGCTGTGCCCGCCGGAGTCGGCGGCGACCGTGTTGACCCAGGGCAGGCCCTGGACGCGGCCGAGTGCGGCCCGGGCGTCGCGCACGCTGTGCGCCTTGCTCAGGGCCAGCGAGGCGTCGGTGAAACGGAGATTGGCCGCGTTGGGGTCGATCAGGACGTACGCCGAGGTAGCCGTCCACGGCAGCGGCATTGCCGTGGCGAGCCGGCCCACGACGGGCCCGAAGCGGGTCTGCCACTGGGTCCGCCGGACGGTCTGCGGCGTGCCGTCCTTGCCGCGCACCTCGACGGTGACGGTGCGCTGCCGCATGCGCTCGGCCTTGCCGTCGACGAGGTAGGAGGTCGGGTCGCCGGGCGCGAGCCGCAGCTCGTACAGGCCGAGCGGGGTGCCCGTGGAGACCGTGTGGCTCCACGCCATGCCGCTGTTGTGGCCGATGGAGGTGATGGGCAGACCGAGCAGCGAGGCCCCGGAGACGTCGAGTTCGCCGGGGATGGTCAGCTGCGACTGCCAGAAGCGGCGGCCGCCCGCCCACGGATAGTGCGGGTTGCCCAGCAGCAGGCCGCGCCCGTCGGCGGTGACCGAGCCGGAGAAGGCGACGGCGTTGGAGCCCATGTCGTCGCGGTGCAGGAGCCCCCGCACGGCCGCCGACGCCGCACCGGGCGTCGTGGCGGCCGGGCCCGCCGCGGCCCGCGGCGCAGGGCCGCCCGAGGTGCCCGAGGTGCCCGGGGCCGGCGGGCGGGCGCCGGTGATGCCGTCGGCCATCAGCCCCTGGCCGCTGAGCACGGTGATCGCATAACCGCGGCGGGCGACGTCGAGGGTGCCGACCGGGCGGACCCAGTCCTTGCCGCGGCAGGCGGGGTCGGAGATGCGGTTCTGCTTCAGCCAGGCGTTGTAGCCCGCCGCCCAGCCGCGCATCAGCTCCTTGGCCTGGTGGCTGGGGCCGACCGGGGCGGGGGTGGCGAGCAGCCCCTCGACGGTGCGCGCGTCGTTCAGGCCGCGGAAGAACAGGTCGCTGGAGAGGTTGTCGCTCGCCGAGGACAGGTCGTGGTCGGGCGCGCCGTCGGCTCCGAAGGTCAGCGAGCGCTCGCCGCGCAGGGTGACGAATCCGCTTGCGAGGACGCATACGTTGTCGGCGGCCTGCGCCCAGCCCTCGCCGAAGCCGAGGGAGGCGTAGTCCTTGCCGGTGATGTGCGGAATTCCGTACTCGGTGTAGCGGATGACGGCGGACAGCCCGCCCCCGGAGGGCCGGTGCGCCGCGGAACCGGCCCCCGGCGCGGCCGCCGCGGGCAGGGCGCTGCCGGCGCCGGTGAGCAGGGCCAGGCCCGTGAGCGTCAGCGCGCGTAAGCGGTGACGGACAGTCACGTGGATCCTCCTGTGGGAGAAGGAACGGTTGGTGACCATCGTGACGCGGGCAGCCCGTCCCAGGGTTGCGCGGGACGATCAAGGAGTTGCAAGAAGCTCTTGCAAAGGCTCTTTGCAACTCCTAGGGTTCCCTGCCATGGCACCCGGTCCCCAGGAGATCAACGACGTCGAGGCCCTCAGGGTGCTCGCCCACCCCATGCGGCAGAAGATCGAACAATGCCTGCGCAAGGGCCCGGCCAACTCCGCGTCCCTCGCCCGCGAACTCGGCGAGAGCACCGGACTGACCAGCTATCACCTGCGCCGGATGGCCGAGCACGGGTTCATCGAGGAGGTGCCCGAGCTGGCCAGGGGCCGGGAGCGGTGGTGGCGGGCCGTGCCCGGCGACCGCAGGTACCCGCCGTACAGCCGCCAGAGCCCCGCCATGCGGGAGGCGCTGACACAGATGCACCGGCTCAACCTGGCCGAACTCGTCGAGGAGGCCAGGAAGTTCGAGAACGCCCGCGACACCCTCGGCCCCTGGGCGGACGCCGCCATCTTCTCCCGCGCCACCCTGCGCGTGGACCCCGCCCGGCTCGCGGAGTTCTTCGAGGAGTACGTTGCGCTGCTCCAGCGCTACTCCGCACCCGCGCCCGCATCCGCATCCCAGCGGGATCCGCAGCCCGGTACGCGCGCGGTCCTCGTCCGCCTGCTCGGCCTGCCCGAGACCGACTGACGTCACCCCCATTCCCTGCATTCCCTCTATCGCCACGCCGTGGAAGGGAGAGCGCCGCGTGCTGCTCCCGATCAGACCCCTGCCCCTCATACGCCTGCTCACCCTTGCCCTCGCGTTGGCCGCGGGCATCGTTCTCCTGCCGGCGGCCCCGGCCCGCGCCGACGGCGACGGCCTGGTCCGCGAGGAGGTCTCCTTCACGGGTGGCGGTGGCCTCACCCTGCACGGAACCGTCCTCACCTCCGCCACGGCCCGCGGCGCACGGCCGGGCATCGTCCTGATCGGCGGCTCGGGCGCCGGCCCCCGGGAGGAGTACCGGCAGGAAGCCGAGGCCTTCGCCCGCGCAGGGATCACCACGCTCGTCCACGACAAGCGGACGACCGGCTACTCCACGATGCACCGGGACTTCGGCCTGCTGGCCGAGGACGCCCTCGCCGGCGTGCGGCTGCTGCGCGGCCGCGCGGGCGTGGACCCGCGCCACGTGGGACTGTGGGGGTTCAGCGAGGGCGGCTGGGTGGCGCCGCTGGCCGCCTCCCGTTCCTCCGACGTCGCCTTCGTCATCACCATCGGCGGCTCCGGGTACTCCCCGCTGCGCACCCAGACCTGGAACCTCGACACCCACTTGCGGCACCGCGGCATCACCGGGCACTTCCCCAAGGCCGTCGCCGGGCCGGCCGCCGGACTCACCGCCTCCCTGGGCGTCTTCCCGGCAGCGGACTACGACCCGCTGCCCGCACTGCAACGCCTGCAGCACACCCCGGTGCTCGCCCTGTGGGGCCAGTACGACAACCAGGTACCGCCACGGGAGAGCGCACAGACCTTCCGGCGTACCCTCGCCGCAGCCGGCAACCAGCACACCGTCATCGGCTTCGTCCCCGGCGCCGCACACAACGGACACCGCACATCCGATGGGTTCGACCGCATCGGAGGCCCTCTCCACCACGGCAAACGCCTGGGCGACCTCCCTCCCGGCTATGCCGCCACCATGACCTCCTGGGTGGGCGAGGTCGCCGCCGACCGCCCGCCGGTCTCCCGTGCGGCCACCGCCCCGCTGCAGCCGATCGCGAGCACCCCTGTCGCCGGGGGACGGTACGCCTGGCTCGCCCCCGCACTGCTCCTCCTGGGCTTCGCCGCCCACCCGGCGGGCGGACTCCTGCGCCGGCTCGGCGGGCGCCGGCGCACCCACCCGGCCTCGCCCCGCAGCGCGGTCCTGCTGCGGTGGCTGGCCGGACTGGGCGTCGTCGAGGTCGCGGGCGCCCTGCTCTGCCCGCTCGCCGTCCTCGCGGCGGGCGACGCGACGGCCTCACCCGTACTGGCCGGACGCCCGGTGACCTGGCTGCTGCTGCAGGGGCTCGCAGTCGGTCTGCTCGTGCTGGCCGCGGTCACGGCGGCGACGGCGTGGCGGGAGCGGCGAACGATGGGCCGGGCGTGGCGCTTTCGGACGCTGCTGACCCTGGCCACGACCGCCGGTTTCACGCTCTGGGCGGTGTGGTGGGGGCTGCTGATCCCGTGAGCGACCGCTTACTCACGGACGATGCGCTTCAGCTTCCCCACCGACCGCTCCAGCGACTCCGGGTCGATGACCTCCACCTCCACCGACACCCCGATGCCCTCCTTCACCCTGCGTATCAGCTCGCCGGCCGCGGCGGCGCGCCGGTCCGGGGCCGTGCCGGGCCGGGCCTCGACGCGGACGGCAAGCCGGTCCAGCCGGCCCTCGCGGGTCAGGCGCAGCTGGAAGTGCGGGGACAGGCCCGGGACGGTCAGCACCAGCTCCTCGATCTGCGAGGGGAAGAGGTTGACCCCGCGCAGCACGATCATGTCGTCGCACCGGCCGGTGATGCGGGCCATGCGCCGGAACGGGCCCAGGGTGCCGGGCAGCAGCCGGGTCAGGTCGCGGGTGCGGTAGCGCACCACCGGCATGGCCTCCTTGGTGAGCGAGGTGAACACCAGCTCGCCCTCCGCGCCCTCGGGCAGCACCTCGCCCGTCACGGGATCGACGACCTCCGGGTAGAAGTGGTCCTCCCAGATGTGCGGGCCGTCCTTCGTCGCCACGCTCTCCTGCGCCACGCCCGGGCCCATGACCTCGGACAGGCCGTAGATGTCGACCGCGTCGATCGCGAAGCGCTCCTCGATCTCCCGGCGCATCTCCTGCGTCCAGGGCTCGGCCCCGAAGACACCGGTGCGCAGCGAGGTGGAGCGCGGGTCGATGCCCTGGCGCTCGAACTCGTCCAGCAGGGTGAGCATGTACGTGGGCGTCACCATGATGATCTGCGGCTGCAGGTCGGTGATGAGCCGCACCTGGCGGGCGGTCATGCCCCCGGAGGCCGGGATCACGGTGCAGCCGAGCCGCTCGGCGCCGTAGTGGGCGCCCAGGCCGCCGGTGAACAACCCGTACCCGTAGGCGACGTGGACCGTGTCGCCCGGGCGCGCACCGGCCGCCCGCAGCGACCGGGCCACCACCTCGGACCAGGTGTCCAGGTCGCGGTCGGTGTAGCCGACGACGGTGGGGGCGCCGGTGGTGCCGCTGGAGGCGTGCAGGCGGCGCAGCCGCGAGCGCTCGACGGCGAACATGCCCCACGGGTAGTGGGTGCGCAGATCCGCCTTGGTGGTGAACGGGAACCGCGCGAGGTCGGCGAGCGTACGGCAGCCCTCCGGGCGCACGCCGACGGCGTCGAACGCCGCCCGGTGGAAGGGCACGTTGTCGTACGCGTGCTGCAGGGTCTGCCGCAGCCGCCGCAACTGCAGGGCCGCGAGCTCCGGCCGCGTCATGCGCTCCGCGGCGTCGGGCCGCGTCGTCGGATCCTGCATGCGTCCCCCTCGACCAGAAGCCCCCGACCGATCATTCGGTCTGTCGTCCGGACCGACGGAACCAGCTCGGCGGCTCGCACGTCAAGGTCCGCACGTCCTGGCAGCAGGGATTGCCGTCATTCCCCTGCCGCGTCGAGGAGAATGCGCGCCAGTTCGCGCGGCCGGGAGAACATCGGCCAGTGGCCCGTGTCCATCTCCACCAGCCGCCATCGCGTGCCGGTCGCCAGCAGCAGGGCCACGTCCTCTCCGAGCGCGGCGTCGTCGAGCAGGCAGTGGATGTACGTGGCCGGGAGCTCGCCGAGCGGGCGTGCCATCACGGCCGGTTCGGTCAAGGAGGCGCCCGGGTGCGGGGTCGAGCCGGCCACGATCCGGGCGATCTGCTCGTCGGTGAGCCCTTGGCCGGCGTAATGGGCTGCGGGTGCCACCGGCCAGAAGCCTCCGTGTCTCACCGCCGTCCGGCCAGGCGGAGACGAACGACCGGCCGTCGACCGGGACATCGGAGTACCCGCGTAACTGTGACCGACCAGGACGACGTCGCGCAGTTCCTTGCCCTCGATCTCGTCGACGATGTCCCGGACGTGTGTCTGCTGTCCGGCCGGCACACCCTGCTTCTCGGCGAGTCCGGACAGCGTCAGGGGGTGGGCGCCATGGCCCGCTGCCCGCAGGTGCGGCACCACCTCGTCCCACGCCCACGCCCCGAGCCGTGCACCTGCCACCAGTACGAAATGCGTCATGGCCGGCACGGTAGCGGAGTGGCTTCCGTCGGCAGCCCTCCTGTCAGCCCTCGGGGAGCCCGGCGCCCCCGGCGGCCACCGATCGTGCCCAGCGGTAGTCCGCCTTGCCCGAGGGGGAGCGGTGGATGGTGTCGGTGAGGACCAGGGTGCGGGGCACCTTGTAACCGGCCAGGCAGGTGCGGCAGTGGGCCTGGAGGGCGGCGAGGGTGGGGGGTGCGGCGCCGGTGCGGGGTTGGACCACTGCGGCCACGGCCTGGCCCCAGCGCGCGTCGGGGATGCCGGCGACCTTGTCGACCGTCCAGGTGGGAGATGACCGTGTCCGTGCTCGCCACCCTCGCCCGCGTCTCCGTCGACGACCTGGACGCGGCCCTGCCCACCTTCGTCGAGCTCACGGGGGAGCAGCCGCGACTCCGGTTCACCTACCGGGACCTGGAACTGGCGAGCGTCGGCGGCTACCTGCTGCTCGCAGGTTCGGAAGAAGCCCTCGCCCCGTACCGCGGCACCCACGCCACCACGATCGTCGACTCCCTCGACCACGTCCTGCACATCACCGAGGCACACGGCGGCCGGATCCTCGACGGACCCAACGACGTCCCCACCGGCCGCAACCTGACCGTGCGGCACCCCGGGGGCGCGACCATCGAGTACGTGGAGTTCCACGAAACCGCGCGATCGACACTCGCGTGAACTCATCGCTGATGCCGTGTGATCGACGCTGGTGAACGTCACAACGGCGCCCGTGCGGCGCCTGCTGATCGCCACGGGCATCCCTCCGGCGCCGGGCGGCAGTCGCTGTCCGGAAGCCGGGCGGCCCGTCGCTTTCACGTCACTGCCGGCCGCCGGCCGGGTGACGGCGTGCCCGTGACCGTCGCGCCGTGGCCGGGGCCCGGCGCCCGCGGCATAGCATCGGCTGATCCGCCGAGACGCCATCCCCGCGGAAGGCTGCCGAAATGACGCGAGTACCCCGGGACGGGGAAGTGAACGGGGACGTGCGCGACCCGGGCCAGACCGCCGTCGACATGGCCGGGGGCGGGGAAGGCCTCGGCCCGCCGGCCTCGCCGATCCGCAACCACGCCCATGTGACGCGCGGCCTGGGCTACGTACCGGAATCCCGTCTCCCCACCGGACTGTTCGGCCGAATGTTCGACAGACTCGATCCGTACCTCCCGGACGGCGCGCGCATCGACGCCATCGCCGCGCGCATGGCGGAGCCCGCCGGTGACGGGCTCGACGGACGAATCCCGGCCGGCTACACCTACCTGGGTCAGTTCATCGACCACGACATCACGTTCGACCCCACCTCCAGTCTCCAGCGGCAGAACGACCCCGACGCGCTCGTCAACTTCCGCACCCCGTGCTTCGATCTGGACTCGGTCTACGGACGGGGCCCGGTGGACCAGCCGTACCTGTACCAGCGGACACCGGATGCCGGCCCGCCCAGGTTCGTCGTCGGCACCCCGAAGGGCGAGGGCAGGGGCGAGCTCGATCTGCCGCGCGACCCGCGCGGCGTGGCGCTCATCGGCGACCCCCGGAACGACGAGAACGTTATCCTCAGCCAGCTCCAGCTCACCTTCATGCTCTTCCACAACAGGGTGTGCGACTGGCTGACTGCCGGCGACGGGAGCGAGTACGCCCGGCACCGCAGGGCCGGCGAGGAGGTCTTCGACTGCGCCCGGCGGCTCGTACGGTGGCATTACCAGTGGGTCGTGGTCCACGACTTCCTCAAGCGGATCGTCGACGCTGTCACCTACAAGGACGTCCTGCGCCAGGAGCCCCTCGTCCCGCAGGGCGATCCCGTCGAGCAGGTCAGGCTCCGCTTCTTCGCCTGGCGGCACCAGATCTTCATGCCGGTCGAGTTCGCCGTCGCGGCCTATCGGTTCGGGCACTCGCTCGTACGCCCGGCCTACCGGCTGAACGCCACCGTCGGACCACTGCCGGTCCTCAGCCCCGGCCCGCCGGCCGGCACGCAGCACGAACCACAGCACCTCGGCGGATTCCGACGGCTCCCCGCCGGCTGGCAGATCGACTGGGGCCGCTTCTTCCACCTGGCCGAATCGGACGGCTTCCAGTACGCCCGCAGGATCGACCGGTACCTGGCCGCACCGCTGCGCGCCCTGCCGCCGGCGCTGGCGGGCGGCGAGATCACCGACCTCGCCCGGCGCAACCTCACCCGCGGCGCCCGGCTGGGACTGCCTTGCGGGCAGCACGTCGCGCTGGCCATGGGCATCGAGCCGCTCGACGACGAGGACCTGGACCTGCCGGACGGCGGTCCGGCCCCGCTGTGGTACTACGTGCTCCGCGAGGCGGAACTGCACGACGCCGGACGGACGCTGGGCACGGTCGGCTCCCGGATCGTCGCCGAGGTCTTCGCCGGCATGCTCGCGGCCGATCCGTCGTCGTACCTCGGCAACGCCCCGGGATGGCAGCCGGTCCTGCCGAGCGCCCGAGCGGGCGACTTCACCATGGCGGACCTGATCAGGTTCACCGGCTTCGGCGCCCGGGCACGGGCCCCGCTTGCCTGACCGGCGTGCCGCTCGACGGGGCGGTGGCGCCGTTTCACCTCGCGACGACCCGGCCGCCGATGCGGGCGGCACAGTGCTGCCCTGCCCAGTGACAGACCTCCTCCGCCCACGTCGTGACCGGCCGGTCGCACTCGCTCTCGGCTTCAGTCCTGGCGCGAGTCCTGTCCGCGTCGCTGAGGGTGCTGGCGCCGAGCGCGGCGGCGTGCGCGTACACGGCGCCGAGCCGTTCGTCACGCCGCCGGACGGACAGCTTCCCGCGACTGGTGAGCGCGTGGTTGTTCATGGACAGGCGCCGCCGCAGCGGTTCGTCGCGGATCAGAGCCGACACGGCGGCAGTGAACATGGCGACCTGACGTGCCGGCGGGCCGGTGTCCGTGACGAACAGGGCGTTCTCGCCGGCGGTGAACAGCTCGCCGATGTGCTCCATGCCCGGACCGGCCGGACAGACGACGGCCAGGCCCGCCGCGGCGGCTTCCAGCAGACCCATACCGAAGCTCTCGAACGAGGTGGGGGAGAGGAAGACGTGGGCCCGGCGCAGCCGCTCCAGATAATCGGTGCGCGGCAGTACCGGCACCAGCTCCACCCCCGCCGCGGCAAGCCGGCTGGCGAGGACGGCGGGGCAGGGCCCGAGGAAGACCGGCCGGACTGCGGAGCCGTGGCGCTCCCGAAGCTGCAGGAAGACCTCGGCGGCCACCTCGGCCCCCTTGTCCAGTGCCGTCCTGCCCATGTACAGCACGCACACCGGGCCGGCGCGCCGTTCGCGCGGGGCCGCCGCCGGCACCGCGGGGTAGACCGCCTCGGACTTGCCGGCCAGCGTCTCCACGGTCTCCGGCCGGTGCCCGCCGTGCGACAGGTGGTCGAGGAACATCCGGCGGGCGTACTCGGTACGGAAGAGCAGCCGTGCGCAGCGTCGGTCGGCGTACCGTGCCGCCATCGCGGCCTCCCGGCGAGCCACCGCGGGCGGGTCGGGGAACGGCGGGTCGCCGCGGGCGGCGGCGCCCAGGGCGAAGAACCGCCCGACCCGGAGCGGCGTCAGCAGGGAATCGGCGTCCACCACCCACGGCAGTGGTGACCGGACCGGCAGCCGGGACGAGTGCACGACCGCTGTACCGGCGGGCACACCGGTGAACCGCACCCACTCCGAGACGGCCGGATCGTGCAGCGGGGAGAACGGATGGCGGGCGTCGCGGTCGGGGCGGAAGTGGAGCGTGTACGGGCACCGGACGTAGGAGACGCCGGGAGGCGGCGCCGCGACCAGGGAGCCGTGCACCCCGACGTGCAGTTCGTGCGCCGGCCCGAGCAGGACCTTCACGGCACCGGCGCGGCGACCCGCAGGCGCTCGCGCATGTGCGCGATGAGACCGCTCAGTCCGCAGCAGTTTTCGGTGAACCCGGGATCGTGCCGCGCCGCGATGTACCGTTCGTGCGGACACCACCCGTTGCACACGCCGAAATCGGGGCAGTCCCGGAGCGAAGTGAGCGCGCGCTCGTTCGAGTCCCGGAGCCGGACCAGCACCGGCCCCTGTCGGAATGAGGCGAACGAGTCGCTGAGAACGTTGCCCACGGTGTAGGCGGGATCGCCGAGGAACAGGTCGCAGTGCGCCACCTCGCCGTCCGGCTCCACCAGGTAGTAGCGACCGAAACAGTCGCCGGCGAGCGTGCACACCCCGGCGCTGCGCCCCGACAGGCGGTTCAGCAGGCCGTCGAACTCCCTGACACGGATGGAGCGGTCGCCATGGGCCAGCCAGCGGTCGAAGTACGCCTGGAGGAACCGGCTCATCTCCGCCGGTGTCACGTAGTGCGACGTCGTCGTGCCGGGCGGTGCGTCGGGCTGGTTCGTCGGCTTGGCGGCCAGCAGGCCGTAGTGGGTGATCCCCTCGCGGAGGAAGAAGTCGAAGATCGCGTCGGGCCCCAGCTCGAGCGCCGACCTGTCGATGACCATGAGCACGCTGAGCGGTACGCCGTTGTCCCGCAGGACGTCCAGGCCGCGCCGCACGTCGTCGAAGGAGGGCCGCCCGGAGACGTAGCGGCGGTACCGGTCGTGCACCGCGGGCGGCCCGTCCAGGCTCACACTGACCCGGAACTGGAAGTCGCGGAAGAAACGGGCCCATTCCGGGTCGATCCGCGTGCCGTTGGTCTGCAGCGAGTTGCGGATCACCTGCCCGGGCCGGCGCAGCCGGGCCTGCACGTACACCGCCCGTTCGTAGAATAGGCGGGGCAGCACGGTCGGCTCACCGCCGTGCCAGATGAACTCGACCGCGTCATGGGAGGGATCGGCGAGCGCCCGGTCGGTCAGTCGGGCGAGCACCGGGAAACTCATTGTCTGATTCGGTCCGCTCCGCCAGTCGTGGCAGTACGCGCAGCGCAGGTTGCACAGCCGCGTCGCCTTGACGATCAGGCCGAGGTATCGCCCCACTGACCCTCCTGACCGACCTGACCAGCCTGACCGGTCTGACCCGCCTGCGAGCGGGCCCGCTCCGCCAGCCGCTCCACCAGGCGGGCGTCCTGCGGTGCCAGGAGCTCCCCCGCGGGACGGGCTGCCATGCGCTCCCACGGCCCCGTCGCGGCGTTCAGCGCCGCGACGAGAATGGCGTGATCCGTCGGGGAGAGCCCGGACGCGAAGCCGCTCAGCGCCGCGGTGAAGTCGCCGTCGGCGGGGTCTTCGCCGGTGGGGGCGCCGGGTCCGCCGAGCCCCGCGATGTCGTCAGGCATAGGGCGGCGTCCACTTCTCCGGCCGCGTGTACGTCCACTGGACGATCTCCCACTCCTCGCGGCCCTCACGAGGGTTGGCCTTTTGCCAGATGGGTCCGATCTCGACCCACACGTCGCGTCCCTCGGCCGCCTCGCTCCAGCGCGCCTTGATGGAGGCGACGGCGGCGCGTGCCGCCTCGTCCAGCTCGGTGGCCAGCTGCTGGCGGCGGACGTCCTCGGGCCGGAGATCCCGCGCGTACTGGAGCAGCACCTGGGCGAGCGAGCGCTCGCCGGCAGAGAGCGACTCACTCCAGTCCGACAGCCGGCTGGCGAAGGATTCGATCTCCTCGCTGGTGACGGGGGTTCCCTCGTCGTCCTGTCCGGGCATGGACCGCCTCCGCTTCCTCGGGTCGTCCCCCATCGAGTACGGGTAACTCTTCGCGTCACCGTCCATACGCAAAGTGTTGACCGAAGGTCGTTTTGCTGCAATTCGGCACACCTGTACTGCGCCGATCGGCCCGGTGCCCTGCCGGAGCGACGCCCGGCTGTGCGATGGTGGTCAGCCGGCGCCGGTGCCGGTGCCGGTGACCGTCGACTCCGACGACAGCAACAAGGCACCCAGCGCCCCTGCGGCACCGTAGGGCCGCGCCCCGCCCCCGGCATCCCGCCGGCGGACGGGCGGCCCGTCGGCACCGCCGGGGCGTACTCCTTCGAGCTCACCCTGCCCGGTGAGATCCTCACCCCGGCCGCGGGGGTGAGTTTCGTCGGCGCTTTGCCCTCGCACCGACGCCAGGGCGTGCTCAGCGCGATGATGCGGCATCAGCTCACCGAGCTGCGGGCGCGAGGCGAGTTTCTCTCCGTACTGCTGGCCTCCGAGGCGCCGATCTGCGGGCAGGTTCGGCTATGGACCGGCGACCTGCACGCAGCGGCTGACGGTGCCGCGTCACCAGGCGGCCTTCGCCGTTCCCGGGCGCGGGGAGCGGCCGGCGCCCCGGCGACGGCACCGGACACGGGCTCAGTCGAGCTGCTGCGGCGTGCCGAGTGCGGCGAGATCCTGGAGGAGGTCTACGACCGAGGCTGTGGATGCGGCTGCTGGACGTCCCTCGGGCGTTGACCGCCCGCGGCTGGTTCAGTGACGGCGAGCTCGTCCTCGACGTCGACGACCCGTTCCTCGGCGAACGCGGCCGCTACCTGCTGACCGTCCGCGACGGCAGGGCCGGCTGCGTCCCGGCGGACCGGGAGCCCGATCTGTCCCTGGACGTGAGCGACCTGGGCTCGGTCCACCTCGGTGGCACCGCCCCCAGCACGCTCGTACGCGCCGGACACATCCGGGCCCACCACCCGGGCGCCGCCACCCTCGCCGACGCCCTCTTCTGCGCCGACCGCACCCCGCACTGCCTGCACTGGTTCTGACCGCTCGGCGATCAGCGCCGTGATGTCACAGAAGCAGGCGCCGCCGGCGCCGAACCGGCTCGCCCCGGCGGGTGGCGAGCGGTGTCATTCCTCATGGCCCGCGGTCGCCTCGGGATGCACGCTGTCACGGAGGATGCGCAGGCACGCGAGGAAGTCCGGGAGCTGACCGGGCGTCAGCAGGCCGGTGTACCAGCGTTCGATCGTGGCCAGGTAGTCCGGCAGGAGCCGTACGAGCCGGTCGGCGCCCTCGTCGGTCAGTACCGCGTAGGTGCTGCGGCGGTCTCCGGGGAAGGACTCGCGGCGCACCAGGCCGGCGCGCTGCAGCCGGTCGACGAGCCGCGTGATGCCGCTGGTGGACAGGGACGTCTGGGCGGCCAGGTCGCTCAGACGCAGGCGTTGCCCGGGGGAGCGGCTCAGCCGCATCAGGGCGTTGAGGTCCAGTGACGACACGCCGTTCTCGTCGAGCACGGGCTGCAGCTTGGCGTTGAGTCCGGTATGGGCTTCCAGTAGGAGCCCCATCGCCGTGAGGCGGGGGTCGGTGAAGAGTTCCTCGGTGTCCACGGCACCGATCCTACCCGAGACGCTTGATGCGCGGATAGTTGACATGAGGAATATCTGCCTGTAGTTATTTGCTTCAGCGATATTCCTCGCGTCAATCAACTCAGCTCGCTAGCTTTTGGAGAGTCGAATCCCATGGCACCTCAGATGTTTGCGATCACGCAGCGTTCCTTCGGCGGCCCGGAAGTGCTGCACGGCACGCAGGCCGAGCGCCCGCAGGCCGGCCCCGGCGAGGTGCTGGTCCGGGTGCGCGCGGCGGGCGTGAACCCGGTCGACTCGGCCGTCCGCGCCGGGCGCTTCCCTCTCTTCGCCGAGCCGCCCTTCGCCCTGGGCTGGGACGTCGCGGGCGAGGTCGTGGCGGTGGGCGAGGGAGTCACCCGCTTCGAGGTGGGTGCCGAGGTGTACGGCATGCCGCGGTTCCCGGAGGCCGCGGGTGCCTACGCCGAGTACGTCGTGGCCCCGGCCGGGCAACTCGCCCTCAAGCCCGCCGCGCTCACGGCGGCGGAGGCCGGCGCCCTGCCACTGGCCGGACTGACGGCCTGGCAGGCGCTGGTGGGCATCGCCCGGATCGAGGCCGGGCAGCGCGTGCTGATCCACGCGGCGGCCGGCGGGGTCGGTCATCTCGCCGTGCAGATCGCCAAGGCCCGTGGCGCCCGTGTCATTGCCACGGCACGGTCGGACAACCACGCGTTCGTGACGTCGCTGGGCGCGGACGAGGTGATCGACTACACGACGACGGACTTCACGACCGCGGCCGGCCCGGTGGACGTCGTGCTCGACCTGGTCGGCGGCGAGTACGCCTCCCGGTCCGTGCGCACGCTCCGGCCCGGCGGCCTGCTCGTCACCACGGTCGGTCACCATCCGGGGATGACCGCCGAGGAGGCCGAGCAGTACGGCGTTCGCTTCGAGGCGGTGTTCGTCCAGCCCTCCGGCCCGGACCTGGAGAGCCTCGGCGAGCTGGCCGAGGCGGGGAAGCTGCGCGTCCACGTCGGACGGGAGGTTTCCCTGGCGGACGCAGCCACGGCTCATCGGCTCGCCGAGGCCGGCCGTGCCAAGGGCAAGACGGTCCTCATACCCTGACAGCGTGTCGTGCCGCCGGCATCGGTGGCGGCCGTCACCCACCCCGAACCAGCAGGTGACACCCCCGCATAGGCTGACCCGGTGCTGACGACCACCCCCTCCGCCCCCGCACCCGACGAGGCCACCTCGCCGTGGCCCGTCCCTCCCCGTCCGGCGCTTCAGACCCTGCTGGTGCCGGTCTTCACCGCCCTCGGCCCGGTCTGCGCCTGGTACGCGAAGGTCGCCGACGGGCACCGCATGGACCAGTCGGTGCCCTGCACGGCCGTGCGGACGCCGACTCCGCTGACGGAATACGTCGCCGCTTGGGCCGGCCTTGGCCTCGGTGCGGCCGCGGTCGTCCTGTGCGTCCTGGCTGCCAAGGGTGTGCGCCGGCGTTGCGGGAGGGGGCTGTGGTCGACGAGGCGAGGTCTGCTCGCGTACGTGAGCGTGTGGTTCAACGTCGTGGCGATCCCGTTCGCGCTGCTCATCGTTTTGATGGCTTACAGGCCTGCCGCCGTGTGGGGCGGCGGCGACTGCGGCTGATGGTGCCCGGCGGTGGTTGCGGCGGAAGGGACCGCGCCGTGGTGCCGCGTCCTGTCCCGTGAAGTCGTGGCGAGCTGCTCGTGCCGGTGGCCTCGCGCTTGCCCTGCCGTGCCGGCCCCGGGCGCGGGGTCGTGCCCCCGCTGGGGTGGAGGACGCCGATCAGCAGGACTCCCCGAACTTCACCGCCGTGAGCGACACCGGCCGGCCGTCGAGTTTCGTGCCCGGGGCGGGTTGCTGGGAGCACACCTGCCAGTTCGACTCGACCACGATCATGCGGTTGCCGGTGGAGTCCTTGACGGTGAGGCTCGTGTTGCCGGGCAGGGCCGTGCGGGCGGCCTTCACGGATGTGCCCTTGAAGTCGGGCATCGTGGTTCCGGCGGTGGCCCCGGGGGTGGTGCCCTCGTCCATGGCAGGGCAGGTCTCGTCGAGTTTGACCGCTCCGAAGTCGACTTTCGTGTTCGTCGGGTGCTCGCCCGGCTTCGGGGTCTGGGTGCAGACCTTCCAGTTGCGGTCGAGGGCCTGCATGCGGCCGCGGCCGAGGGCGTCGTGCGAGGTCAGGTCGGAGAAGCCGGCGGCTTGTGCCTGGTCCTGGGCGGACTGGAGGCCCTTGCCGTTCATGTTGGGGAGCGTCGCGGTCCTGGCGGCGGTCCGCGGGGCGGACGGCTTGCCGCCGCTGCCGGTCGTGTCCGGATCGCAGGCGGTGAGCGTCAGCAAGGCGGCGGCCGTGGCGAGGGCCGTCATCGTGGTGGTGTGCCTGGGCATGGTCCCCCCATGTCGTTCTCGGTGGAGGAACAGCATGCCGTAGGCGTCGCCTCACGCGTCGCGGGTCCCCGAGCGCCTCGAGGCCTCCGCCACCGCTCTCGCCCATCGGTAGTCCGCCTTGCCCGAGGGGGAGCGGTGGATGGTGTCGGTGACGACCAGGGTGCGGGGCACCTTGTAGCCGGCCAGGCGGGTGCGGCAGTGGGCCTGGAGGGTGGCCAGGGTGGGGGGTTCGGTGTCGGTGCGGGGCTGGACCACTGCGGCCACCGCCTGGCCCCAGCGCGCGTCCGGGATGCCCGCGACCAGGGCGTCGTACACCGCCGGGTGGGCCTTGAGGGCCTCCTCGACCTCTTCCGGGAAGACCTTCTCCCCGCCGGTGTTGATGCACTGCGAGCCGCGTCCGAGGACGGTGACCACGCCGTCCGCGCCGACCGTGGCCAGGTCGCCGAGGAGCACCCAGCGTTCCCCGTCGAGGGTGAAGAACGTCTCGGCGCTGCGGGCGGGGTCGTTGTGGTAGCCGAGCGGTACGTGGCCGCGCTGGGCGAGGCGGCCCGTGCCGCCGGGGCCGACAGGGCGGCGCGTCGCCGGGTCGACGACGGCCGTACGGGAGTTCACGCGCAGGCGGAAGCCGCGCCGGGGGCCGGAGTCCTCGGTGGCGGTGCCGTTGAAGCCCGATTCGGAGGAGCCGAAGTTGTTGACCAGGCGCACGCCCGGCAGCAGTGCGGTGAACTGCTCGCGCACGGTCTGCGAGAGGATCGCCCCCGAGCTGCTGACGCTGCTCAGGGACGAGCAGTCGGTGCCCCGCAGCGGTCCGGCCAGCGCGTCCGTCAGCGGGCGCAGCATGGCGTCCCCGACCAGGGAGAGGTTGGTGACGCGTTCTTGCGCGACGGTGCGCAGCACCTCCTCGGGCACGAACTTGCGGTGCAGCACCACCTTCTGCCCGAGTGCGAGTGCGATGAGGGCGGTGAGCGTGGAGGTGCCGTGCATCAGCGGTGCCGTGGGGAAGAACACCAGGCCTTCGCCGGCGGCGACGGCCCGCACGGCCAGTTCCCCGGGCCGCCGGACGGGTGTGCCGGTGGGGGAGCCGCCGCCGAGCCCGGAGAAGAACAGGTCCTCCTGCCGCCACACCACGCCCTTGGGCATGCCGGTGGTGCCGCCGGTGTAGATGATGAAGCGGTCGTCGCCGGAGCGCGGGCCGAACCCGCCCCCGTCCGGGGCTGCCGCCTCGGCGTCGGCGAACGGCACCGGCGCGATGCCGGGTTCCGGCGCGCCGCGGGGCGCCTCGCCCACGCGCACCAGGTGCCGCAGTCGTCCGCCGGAGCGCGGCAGCGCCGCGGCCACGCGCCCGGTGAACGCGCCGTCGAAGACCAGTGCCACCAGGTCCGCGTCCCGGTAGAGGTAGGCCAGCTCGTCCTCGACGTAGCGGTAGTTGACGTTGACGGGCACGGCCCGGGCCTTCAGGCAGGCCAGCAGCGTCTGCACGTACTCGACGCCGTTGTACAGGTGCAGGCCCACGTGCTCGCCCGGCCGCACGCCGGCGGCCCGGAGGTGGTGGGCGAGCCGGTCGGCGGCCGCGTCGAGTTCGGCGTAGGTCAGGGCGCGCCGGGCACCGCTGCCCGGGTGGTCGAGGTGGACCAGGGCCGGCCGGCGGGGTACCGCGCCCGCGACCGATTCGAGGAGATCGGCGAGGTTGTAGTCCACGCGGTCATTACAGCGCCGCCTGCGGCGGGCGGAAAGGGCGGCGGGCAAAGAATCTGACGTCCTGTCAGAAAACTATTGAACCCGGCCCCCGCCTCCTGCACCCTGACGGACACGCTCCACGGACACGCTCCACGGACACGGTTCAACGGACCGGGAGGAGACATGACCGGCACCGCACACCTCACCGTCGAGCGCGTCGGCGCGACCCTCGTGCTCACCCTCGACCGGCCCGAGGCCCGCAACGCGCTCTCGCTGCCCATGCTGGCCGGCCTGTACGACGGCTGGCTGGAAGCCGACGCCGACGACTCCGTGCGCTCCGTCGTGCTCACCGGCGCCGGCGGCGCCTTCTGCTCCGGCATGGACCTCAAGGCCCTCGCCGGCGCCGGCTCCGCCGACGACGCCGTCCGGGCCCGCTTCCGCGCCGACCCCGACCTGCACTGGAAGGCGATGCTGCGCCACCACCGGCCCCGCAAGCCCGTCATCGCCGCCGTCGAGGGGCCCTGCGTGGCCGGCGGCACCGAGATCCTGCAGGGCACCGACATCCGCATCGCCGCCCGCAGCGCCGTCTTCGGCCTCTTCGAGGTCCGCCGCGGGCTGTTCCCCATCGGCGGCTCGACCGTCCGCCTGCCCCGCCAGATCCCGCGCACCCACGCCCTGGAGATGCTGCTCACCGGGCGCCCGTACACCGCCGAGGAGGCCGAGCGCATCGGGCTCGTCGGACACGTCGTCCCCGACGGCACCGCCCTCGACCACGCCCTGGAGACCGCCGCACTCGTCAACGCCAACGCCCCGCTCGCCGTCGAGGCCGTCAAGGCGTCCGTCCTCGCCGCCGAGGGCCTGCCCGAGCCCGAGGCCCTCGCCCTCGAACTCGACCACGGCCGGCCCGTCTTCGACACCGATGATGCGAAGGAAGGCGCCCGCGCCTTCGCCGAGAAGCGCCCCGCCGCCTACCGGCGCGCCTGAGCGCGCACCCGAGAGAAGGAGGGCAACGGCCGTGCCCGACCACCTCACCGCGCCCCTCGTCGTGCAGTTCCCCTTCACCCGCTCCCTCGGCCCCGTCCAGCGCGCCTTCCTCACCGGCCTGCGCGAACGCACCGTCCTGGGCGTGCGCACCCCCGCCGGCCGGGTCCTGGTGCCGCCGGTGGAGTACGACCCGGACACCGCCGAGGAGCTCGGCGACCTCGGCGCATTTGTCGAAGTACCCCCCACCGGCACCGTCACCACCTGGGCCTGGAACCCCGCCCCCCGCCCCGGCCAGCCCCTGGCCACCCCCTTCGCCTGGGCGCTGGTGCGCCTCGACGGCGCCGACACCGCCCTGCTGCACGCCCTCGACGCCCCCGGCCCGCACGCCGTCCGCACCGGCCTGCGCGTCCGCATCCGCTGGGCCGCGCACCGCACCGGCGCGATCACCGACATCGCCTGCTTCGAGGCCTGCGAGGCGCACGGCGAGGACCCCCGCGACCACCACCCGGGCGGGGCCCGGACCGTGCCCCGCCCGCACGACGGGGCCTTTCCCGACCCCGTCACCACCATCACCGCCCCCGCCCGCCTCGCCTACACCTACAGCCCCGGCCGCGCCCAGAGCCGTCATCTGCAGGCCCTCGCCGCGCACCGGATCCTCGGCGAACGCTGCCCCGCCTGCCGCAAGGTCGTCGTGCCGCCCCGCGGCGCCTGCCCCACCTGCGGCGTGGCCACCACCGAGGCGGTCGAGGTCGGCCCCCGCGGCACCGTCACCACCTTCTGCGTGGTCAACATCAAGGCGCAGAACCTGCCCGTCGACGTGCCCTACGTCTACGCCCACATCGCCCTCGACGGCGCCGACCTCGCCCTCCACGGCCGCATCGCCGGCATCCCCTGCGACGAGGTCCGCATGGGCCTGCGCGTCGAGGCCGTCTGGAGCGGCGAGGGCCGCCACCCCGACCACTACCGGCCCACCGGCGAGCCCGACGCCGCGTACGAGACCTACAAGGGGCTGCTGTGACGCCGTACCCCTACGACCGCCACGTCGCCGTCGTCGCCTTCGCCCAGAGCCGGCACCGCGGCGCCGTCCCCGAGCTGTCCGAGGCCGAACTGCTGCTGCCCGTCCTGACCGAGGCCCTCGGCGCGGCCGGACTGGGCCCCGGCGAGGCCGACTTCACCTGCTCGGCCTCCAGCGACTATCTCGCCGGCCGCCCCTTCTCCTTCACCCTCACCCTCGACGCCGTCGGCGCCTGGCCGCCCGTCGCCGAGTCCCACGTCGAGACCGACGGCGCATGGGCGCTGTACGAGGCATGGGTGAAGATCCTCACCGGCGAGGCCGACACCGCCCTGGTGTACGCCCACGGCAAGCCCTCCGCCGGCCCGCTGCGCGACGTCCTCGGCCGCCAGCTCGACCCGTACTACGTCGCCCCCCTGTGGCCCGACTCCGTCGCCCTGGCCGCCCTGCAGGCCCGCGCCCTCATCGACGCCGGCCGCACCGACGAGGCGCAGCTCGCCGCCGTCGCCGCCCGCAACCGCACCGCCGCCCGCACCAACCCGCACATCGCCCCCCGCCCCGCGCCCGAGGCCGGCGACGACGCCGCGGAGTACGTCGTCGAGCCCCTGCGCCCCGCCGACTGCGCCCCCGCCGACGACGGCGCCGCCGCCCTCGTCCTCGCCGAGGGCGCCACCGCCCGGCGGATGTGCCCACGCCCCGCCTGGATCCGCGGCATCGACCACCGCATCGAGCCACAGGCCCTCGGCGTGCGCGACCTGACCGACTCGCCCTCCACCCGGCTCGCCGCCCGGCACGCCGGCGCCTTCGACGCCCCCGTCGACATCGCCGAGCTGCACGCACCGTTCAGCCACCAGGAGGTGATCCTGCGCCACGTGCTGTCTCTCGCCGACGACATCGACGTCAACCCCTCCGGCGGGGCCTTGGGCGCCAACCCCGTGATGGCCACCGGCCTCGTCCGCATCGGCGAGGCGGCCGCCCGCGTCCACCGCGGCGAGGCGGACCGGGCGCTCGCGCACGCCACCTCCGGGCCGTGCCTGCAGCACAACCTCGTCGCCGTCCTCGAAGGGGAGGGGGAGCGGCCGTGAGCAAGGAACCCGTTGCCGTCACCGGCGTCGGCCAGACCCGCCACGCCGCGGCCCGCCGCGACGTCTCGCTCGCCGGACTCGTCCGCGAGGCCGCCGTCCGCGCCCTCGACGACGCAGCCCTCACCTGGTCCGACGTCGAGGCCGTCGTCATCGGCAAGGCCCCCGACTTCTTCGAGGGCGTCATGATGCCCGAGCTCCACCTCGCCGACGCCCTCGGCGCCGCCGGCAAACCCGTCCTGCGCGTGCACACCGCCGGCTCCGTCGGCGGCTCCACCGCCCTCGTCGCCGCGAACCTGGTCGCCGCCCGCGTCCACCGCACCGTCCTCGCCGTCGCCTTCGAGAAACAGTCGGAGTCCAACGCAATGTGGGGCCTGTCCCTGCCGGTGCCCTTCCAGCCGCCCCTGCTGGCAGGCGCCGGTGGCTTCTTCGCCCCGCACGTGCGCGCCTACATCCGCCGCACCGGCGCCCCCGCCGACATCGGCGCGCAGGTGGCCCTCAAGGACCGCCGCAACGCCTTGCGCAACCCCTTCGCCCACCTCCACGAGCACGACATCACCCTGGAGAAGGTCCTCGCCTCCCCGATGCTGTGGGACCCCGTCCGCTACGCCGAGACCTGCCCGTCCTCCGACGGGGCCTGCGCGATGGTGCTCACCGACCGCACAGGCGCCGCCCGCGCCCCCCACCCGCCCGCCTGGGTGCACGGCGGCGCCCTGCGCAGCGAGCCCACCCTCTTCCCCGGCAAGGACTTCGTCTCGCCCCGCGCCGGCCGCGACTGCGCCGCGGACGTCTACCGGCAGGCCGGCATCACCGACCCCCGCCGGCAGATCGACGTCGCCGAACTGTACGTCCCCTTCAGCTGGTACGAGCCGATGTGGCTGGAGAACCTGGGCCTCGCGCCCGAGGGCGAGGGATGGAAGCTCACCGCCGGCGGGGCCACCGCCTTCGACGGCGAGCTGCCCGTCAACCCCTCCGGCGGCGTGCTCTCCACCAACCCCATCGGCGCCTCCGGCATGCTGCGCTTCGCCGAGGCGGCCCTGCAGGTCCGCGGCCGCGCCGGCGAGCACCAAGTGCCCGGCGCCCGCCGCGCACTCGGCCACGCCTACGGCGGCGGCGCACAGTTCTTCGCCATGTGGCTGGTGGGCGCCGATGCCCCCACGACCTGAAGCGGCACGCGCGGCCTGTGCGGCACCCGCACGGCTCGCTAGTGTGGAGCGGACGACGAGCCGGGAGGAGTGCGGACGTGGCGGAGAGCACGACTGAACAACTGGCAGGCGACGCACGGCCCCAGCTCGACCTCGCCGGGGCCGCCTGGCAGTCGAGCGGCCAGGGCCGGCGCAGCAACGTCCAGATCGCCTTCGTCGACGGCTTCGTCGCCATGCGCGACCGCCGGGACCCGGGCGTCCCGGCGGTGATCTTCTCACCGGGGGAGTGGCGCGCCTTCGTCCTCAGCGCCCGCGACGGCGAGTTCGACCTCACGTAGCGCCTGCCCGGCGCATCTTCTGCCACATCTGGGCGCCCCTGACGGGCCGCCGCGCCTGCCGGCGCGATCCCGTAGGGTCGTCGGCATGGGATCCGTGGCCGGTGAAGAGATCGTCCTGCGCGTGGTGGAGTGGGCGCGGGCACGGGACGACGTGCGGGCCGTGCTGCGCACGGGCTCCCGCGCCCGGCGCGACGGGACGGCGGACGCCGTCTCCGACCACGACATCGAGCTGTACACCACCGACCCGCAGCCGTACGCGGAGTCCGGCGAGTGGGCCGGCGCGTTCGGGCCGGTGCTGGTCTCGGTCGGACTGGAGGGCCCGTGGGACAACCCGGCCCGGCTGGTGATCTTCGAGGACGGCACGAAGGCCGACTTCCAGATCGTGCCTCTCGCCCGGCTGGCCCTGATGGCCGAGGAGGGCCTGGACGACCTGCACGCACGCGGCTACGAGGTGCTGCACGACCCCGACGGGGCCGCCGCCGCCCTGCCCGCACCCACCGGGCGGGCACCGGCACCGCTGCCGGAAGCCGGAGAGTTCGCCGACCTGTGCGAGGAGTTCTGGTTCGAGGCGGCGCACCTGCCGCGCTACCTGGCCCGCGGCGAGCTGTGGGTCGCCGCCTCCCGGGACCGCACCACCAAGGAGCTGCTCGAAACCATGATCGAGTGGCACGCCCTGACGCGCTACGGCCCCGACCACGACGTCTGGTACGGCGGCACGCGCATGCGCCGGTGGGCGGCGCCGGGCATATGGGAGCGCCTGCCGCAGACCTTCGGCGCCTTCACCGCGCCGGACATGCTGCGCGCCGCCCGCGCGACCGCCGGCCTCTTCGCCGAGCTGGCCGGCGAGGTGGCCGCGGCCCACGGCTTCCCGTACCCCGACACGGCGGAACGCACCGTGCGCGCCGCACTCGACGCCCTCCCACAGCTCTAGGGCGTGTCCGGTGGATCTTCGTCACGCAGCCACCACGGCGCCCCGTCAGGGGCGCGGGGAACTGCGCGACAAGCCACGACGCGCCCGCAGATGGGGTGCCGCGCTTCGCCCCCGGCGCGTCGACTGCAGGCCGTCGCTGGCT